>CANPAC010000020.1 GCA_947571975.1 uncultured Clostridium sp.
ATTCTTAAATATATACTGTGTCTTACTTCATAATTATTTCTCATTAAAAATTTACCATATTCATGATAAGGAATTAAAATTGTATATTTGTTTCCAAAATAAAATCCTTTTTCATGTAATACTATTTTTTCTATGATATTTGTAAATATCATAGCATTTGCATATCCATTTTCTTTTTTTATATCATAATAAATTGATTTCATATATTTATCATCTTTTCCTTCATATACTGCATATACTAAAAAATTTTCTTCATTATAATCTAAATTACCAATGTATCTTCTTGAATAAGTTGTTGGTTCATCTTCTTTTTTCATGTTCCAACTAGGTGTAAAAGTTAAGTTATCTTGTATCAAACAGCTTGCTATATCACTTATTACCTTTAATCTTTCCATATTGTTTTCATTTCTACAATGATTTCTTACTTCAAATCCACTTTCTAACAAATATTCTTTTCCTTTACTCCCTAATGTAATATATCTGTGCTTTAGTCTTCTTACATAGTCATATTTTGCTAATAACACAATTCTTTTTTCTTGATATATCTTTGTTTCATAAATATATCTTGTATTATCTAATGCTATTATTTTATACTTTCCTAAAAATATTAATAATTCTATATCTCTGTTCTGCAATGTCATTCCACTTCTCATCTAAATCACCTCCATAATTTTTTAATCGTACCTTCCTTAAATGGTACACTTGTAGAGGGCACATATTGTATATGTCCCCTCTACTATAGACAATTTCTTTTAGTTATTTTCTATTAAAACTCTTGGTATTACTTAATTTCTTATAATATCAAACATAGCAAAATTTGTTTGAATTTTTTTGCTAAAATTTTGCTATCTTTGTATATATGTTTATCTTATTTTTTTGTTAATTATTTTTGTAATTTCATCTGTTGGTAATACATAAACTTCAGCATATGGTTTGTCAGAATAATATCCTTGTACCATATAACATGAACAATAAATATTATCATCTTTAATTACTTTTCCATGTATTAATCCATCTTGAATTGGCTTTACATTTCTATTATCTGCATCCCATATTTTTGTGTTATCATATATTTTTATAATTGTCATTGTGAATTTATCATAAAATAGTCCTTCATATTTTCTTGTTATTCTAGCAATATTATTTGTAATTCGTTTTCCGAGTATAATTTGCACCTTTTTTAATTGGTGGAATTTTTTCCGGAATATGTATTTTTAATATATCATCTTCTACTTTTGCTTTGTAGTCATAATCAATAAATTCTGTTACTTCATCTCCCATAAATTCTCTCCATAAGTTTTCTTGCATTACTGCATCATACATATCCATTCTTACTTTTTCTAGCTTACAAAAATATTTTTCTAATTCCTCATCTTTTATTTTTTCTTTTGTTTGCACTACTTCATTGCTTATTTTTTCAATTTTCTTAATTGATTCTATAATTTCTTCTCTTTTCATAAATATCACTCTAGCTTTCTTAAATTTAATTTTTTGAATAAAAATAGAAGGAACAAAATTATATCCCTCCTAATTTATAAATTATATCCTTCTTTTATTTTATCTTTAGTATTTATTACTTAATTTAAGTAAATTTTATTTCCATTCCATTTTCATATTAAATCCCATTTGTGAATCAAATACTGTCATAGCTGCTCTATTCACATCTAATATTTCATAAAAATCTCTCTTTTGTCCCCTTATTCCAATTCTTCTTAATTTATCGGTATATTGCTCTACTTTATTTAATAACATTTCTTGCATTGCATAAGTTTCTTCATAATTATTTCTTTTTAAATTCTCTACCTGATATTTAAAACAATTTATATAATGCTTAAATGAAATAGTTTCATTAAAGTTTGTAGTAGATGGTTGTGCTCCCCTAAATAATATATCACTATATTTTTGTTCTTCTAAACTATTAGGTTTTAATAACTCTAATTCTTTAGTTTGATAAGCAATATCTAAAAATGGTCTTTTATATTCAGATAATGAATTAGGACAATAGTACCATGTTGATTTTCTTTTTGTATCTTCAGAATTAAAAAGATTATTGCTATCAAATGCTCTTACATTCATATAATTTCCTGTAGCTAATCCATCAATATTTGCTATACTCAATAAATATAGTTGATGATTTGCATAACTTACTATAATTTCTTTATTTCTTAACTTTAATGTAGCACATAAATTAAGTAAATTACTCAACCATAATGGTTCTTCTACTAAATATTCGCCCTTTGGATGTTCTGGAATAATATAAAACCCATCTACTTCCCAATTTTCAATTTCAGCAATAATTTTTTCCAATTGCATTTCATCTTGTAAAATTTTACTTGTAATACACAATGTAGCATATCTCTTTTTGTTATTCATAATTTCGTTACAAGCTTTTAGCCAGTTTCTTTGAATCTCAAACCATATATCATCTGCTTTAGAACACATTGTACTTGGGAAAATATAAGCATCTGTATTCATCTCATCATTATATTCTTTTATTATTTTAATATTTTCTTTTATTTTGTTAGCCTCTGTATAAGCATTTGTAGAATATTCTCCTTTAAACCAATATCTTTGCGAGTTTAGTATTGGTTTATCTGATCTTGGTACATAGCAATGTGGATCAAATAAAACTGTTGCATTGTTTTTTTTGTATGTTTGGCTACAATTAATTAATTGTTCTTCATTTAGTACACGAGGATTAAGAATAATATTTCCTCCATTCCAGTCTTTTAATAAATCTTCTGTCATTTTCATCATTCCATATCCCATTAAAATATATGGTTTCATTTTTCCCTCCTAATATTGTATTGTTGGTAATATCGCTTTAAACCATTGATATGCTGTTTTTGCATCTTTTGGTCTCCTTGATGGCATTTTTGACATTAGTACAGATAGATATGACATTAATTGCTTATCTGTGTCTCCTTCTATCTCATATTCTTGTGGAAAGATTGTTGCTGTCCTATATAATACATCTAATGGATCTACTGCATTTTTTCTAAAAGGATTTTCTCCTGTAATACATTCATATACTGTTACCCCAATAGAAAATAAGTCTGTTCTGATATCTATGTTTTTCTTAAAATTTCTAAATTGCTCTGGTGGTGCATATCCTGGAGTGTTCGGTCCTATTGCTAATTCTGTCATTGTTAATGATTTCATATTAAGTACTCTAACAATACCAAAGTCTATTAAATAAAATTCATGATTGTTTGTCATTATGATATTGTCTGGTTTTATGTCTCTATGTACAATTCCTATCTTTTCAAATTGTACAGTTAATGATAATAATGTATCTAATAGTTTTATACTATTTGCTAAATTCAGCTTTTTATCACTAAGCAATACCTTCCTAAGTACTGTGCCTACTATAAATTCTTCAATTGTATAAAGATATTTATCGTTTTCTATTTCTAAAAATCCATATTCATAAATTTTAGGAACATTAGAAAACTTATTTGATATATTTATATCAATTTCTCTTTTTACTCTTTCTTCTGTATTATGTTCTTTCACTACTTTAATGACCACATTACCATATTGACTATGTTCTGCTTTGTAGACTTCTCTTTGCCCTGCATCTACATTTAAATTTTGGACATTGGAAATATCTTTTATCTGTTCTATAATTGTATCTTTAAAATCCAAAGTATTTACCTCCTTACATATTTACTTTTTTTCCTATCCATTCGTTAAATAATAATGAAATATAACAAGTTGGTAAACTATGTCTTTTAGCATCCTTTAATTTAATAAAATCTTGATGTAATCCGTACATACCAACACCTGTCTTTTCTAATTTTTGTATTGTCTTTTCTGTTGGATGATTAACATTTGAAAGAATAAATGTTTTTGAAGCAAACCAGCTATTTACATTTGCTTGTTCTACTACTGTCGCAATATTATTTATTTTTGCTTCAAATACTTCTAGTTTTTTTATTCCATAAATTAAGTCAAGACTTTTTGGTTCATAAAACCCATTTTTTCTAACAATCAAATCTGCATCATATAAATTTTCTAATATAGGTAGCAAATCGTTATCTCCTAATAATCCTAATTGTGTTTTTATTTTCTTACTTGTTATTTTTTTACTATTTATAATGTGTTGTAAAACTTTTAAGTCATTTGTCTTTAATTTTTCTCTTTTATCATTCCAATTAGCATATGTTTCTTCTTGGTATTCTGCAAATACAATATCTGGAAATCCACTTTCTATATATGGCTCACAGAAAATTGCCAATTTAGTTTCTGTTTTTTTAGTCTCAAATTTATTTGCATAATATCCAATAAACTTTCTTACTAAATCTAATTCTTCCCCTTTTGTCTGTTTACGAGTTTTTAATCCTATTGTATTATCATTTTGTTCTAAAATACTTATCTTTTGCAACTTTCTCACCTCAACTTATTATTTTGGTTATTATATCACAAGAATTCTAAAAATTATATAATTTTTAATTATTTGTCTTTATTTTTTTTATAATATTTTGTTTTCCATCACTTTCTAACAATAAACTACCATCTTCATCTGTTCTATAAATGGATGTATTTAAACTTTTAAATCTATTCAATACTTCTGTACTTGGATGATGATATTTATTATTTAACCCAACTGAAATAATTGCAAATTCTGGTCTTATTTGATTTAAAAATCTTTCTGTACTACTCGTATTTGAACCATGATGTCCTACTTTTAAAACATTTACTTTATTCCAATCTCTTGAATTTTCTACTTCTTTTTCGCTATCTCCCATAAACAAATACCTCTGTTCTAAATAATTCATTTGTATTACAATTGATGAATTGTTCAGATCTTTTGCCTTATTATCAATAGCCATTACTTCACAATCTGCTAATCCATTTTTGAATTTTTCTCCTACTTCTGGTACTTCATAATTTAACTTCTTTCTTTCCATTGCATATAAAAATTCTTCTACTTGTTTATCTGTATTTATTGTATCTGGCATATAAACTGTTCCAATATCAAAATTATCTATAATATCATCTAATCCACCAATATGATCTGCATGTAAATGAGTCGCTATCACTGTGTCGATTTTAGAAATTTTTTGAGATTTTATGTATTTTACTAAGTCATCCCCATCCGAGTCATTACCTCCATCAATTAATGTAGTTTTCCCATTATTCATTATTAATGTACTATCTGCTTGGCCTACATCAAAATAAATAATCTGAAATTTTGATTCATCAACTATATACTCAAACTTTTTATCTGTTATATTTGAAATTAGTGCTAATAATACAATTAATAATATCAAAATACTTATGCTAGCAATTCTCTTTAATATTTGATTTCGTTTATCTCTCTCCATTTGTTTCTCCTTTTTTCATTATTATATTGTATTATTTTGCTTTTTTCAATAATCCAAATTAGCTTTTTTACATTTTTTTACAGAAATATTGAAAAATGTTGCTTTTGCATGTATAATTACTTTAATATTTTACATTGAAAGGAGGTTCCTCAATATGAATTTGGATTTATTCAATAATCTAGGTAAAAATATATCTTCAAATAGTTCTAATAATTTTATAGACAATTTTATAAATGAACTAAAGAACTTTTTAGATAAAAATTCTAACTCTCTATATACTCTTGACCGTTTTGAAGGTGATTTTGCTATTTTAGAAAATAGAAATACAAAGAAAATGACAGACATTCCTATTTCTAATATTCCGTCTAATGCAAAAGAAGGTGATATTTTAAAACTTTCTAGTGGTTCTTATGTTATTGATTATAAAGAAACTAACATTGTTTCTGATAGAATTAGAGATAAGATGGATAATCTAAGAAAACTTAAATAATTTTTTATCTATTATTTTTTCACATTTTAAAAGAGCATATTTTCATATACTCTTCATAACTTATAATTCTACTTTACAAATCACATCATAAACATATTTTTCTTTTACTACATAGCCTGTCCTTTTTTGTTTCTTTCTTGTAATATAGTCTTTTTTCTTACGAACTCTATCAAATGCAAAACTCATATATTCACTTTTTCCATTCTCTTTCTTGCAACCATCATAGATGTTATTTTCCCTGTTTCTAAATCTGCACATACATCCTGCACATATCCGAAGTCTTTTTCCGTTGCTTACATTTACTACTTCTTTATGTTTAAAATCTAATCCTTTATCTTGCATTTTATCATTCTCCTTTTTCTTTTTATTATATGTATATTCATTTCTTCATTTTTATTGCTTAAATTAATTTATATTACTTAATTTTACTATTTTTTATTATTTATAACTTTAAAAAGGGCATACTTTCATATGCTCTTTACTTTAAAACTTTATTTATAAAACCTCTTAATATGCACAATAGCACTTTTCTCTAGTCTTGAAACCTGTGCTTGCGAAATTCCGATTTCATCTGCAACCTCCATTTGTGTTCTTCCATCAAAAAATCTCTTTACTACAATCATTCTTTCCTTTTCATTAAGTTTTTGCAAAGCCCCCTCAATTGCCATTTTTTCTGTCCACATTTCATCTGTATTTTTACTATCTTTCACCTGATCCATGACATAAATACTTTCTGCGCCATCACTATATACTGGTTCTTGCAAAGATACAGGGTCTTGTATAGCATCAAAACTAAATGCAACATCTTCTTTAGTCACACCTAATTCTTTTGCTATTTCATCTATTTTAGGTTCTCTTCCATGTTCCTTTGTATATCTTTCTCTTACTTGAATTGCCTTATACGCTAAATCTCTTATTGACCTACTTACTCTGATACTATTATTATCTCTTAAATATCTTTTAACCTCTCCTACTATCATTGGAACAGCATACGTACTAAATTGTACATTTTGACTTAAATCAAAATTATCAATTGCTTTTATTAGTCCGACACATCCTACTTGAAATAAATCATCTGCTGATTCCCCTCTTCCATAAAACCTTTGTATTACGCTTAATACTAGTCTTAAATTCCCATTAATAAATTTCGTTCTTGCTTCTTCATCTCCTGCTTTTATTTTTATGAATAGTTCTTCTTTTTCTTCTCTACTTAATACTGGTAATTTTGATGTGTTCACCCCACATATTTCTACTTTGTTGTTTAACAAAAGAAAAACCTCCTTCAAAATCTACTTATTTTAAGTATTTCCAAATTTGGTTTTTTTATGCTTTTACAATTTTAAATTTATTTTTTATCTTTTCTGTTATTTTAAGCATTCTTAAGTTCTAACAAATTTATGTTGATGGCTAAGTTGGGACAGGCACACTTTAGCCATAACAAATTTATCCTATTTTACTTGCAATCTCTCTTTTCATTTTTCCAATAATCTTTTTTTCTAATCTTGATATATAGCTCTGGGAAATTCCGAAGCTCATCTGCTACCTCTTTTTGTGTTTTTTCTTTTCCTGTTTGAAATCCAAATCTCATTTCCATTATATTTTTTTCTCTATCATTTAATTTGCTAATTGATGCTCGCAAAAGAGATTTATCAACCTCATCTTCTAGATTTCTCGAAGTAATATCTGCTTCTGTTCCTAATATATCAGAAAGTAGTAATTCATTTCCATCGCCATCTTTGTTTAATGGCTCATCAATCGATACTTCTCCCTTTATTTTATTGTTTTTTCTCAAATACATTAATATCTCGTTTTCAATACATCGTGAAGCATATGTAGCTAATTTAATTTTTTTATCTGAATTAAAGGTATTTACTCCTTTCATTAATCCAATTGTGCCTATAGATATTAAATCTTCAATTCCGATTCCTGTATTTTCAAACTTTTTAGCAATATAAACAACTAACCTCAAATTTCTTTCTACTAATTTTTGTCTAGCTGATAAATTATCTTGTTTACTCAATTGCTCTATTAACTCTGCTTCTTCTTCTGGTGACAATGGTGGTGGCAAAGTTTGACTTCCTGCAATATAAAAAATCGGTAAATATTCTATTTCCTCTTTTTCATTTATATATTTTGCACAAATTGTGTTAATTCCATTCTTTACGAACTCAAATATGTTCATTTTTTCACTCCTCTCTTCTAATGTTTAAAACAGAAACAATGTTATCAATAGTCCACTTTTGTTCTCTAATTTACGATAATAATTCAATTCCTAACAAAGCTCTATATTCTCCTCTTTTAGTTAGCGATTTATTATAAATTCCTACAATAATATTTTTCTTTTTACTTTCTCTTTCTTCTTCCTTTATTTTAATGTAATCAGCTTTAATTCCTAGTAACATTCCATTTTGTTTTCCTAAAGAAGAAAATGGTATAAATTTTAGTTTTGCTATGTATTCATTTTTAATATTTTCTGATATGTTTTTAAAATCACCTCCTAATAATTCCTCTAAATGATTTAATATCTCTTCTGGTATACAATCATAAAGAAGTGTGTGTTCTACTACTATTACAGGTGTATTAGTTATTGGTTCTTTTAATAAATTTCCTGTATCTAGCATGGCTGTCGTTTTTATGGTTTTTTCATCTATTTTAATTTCCACTTCACAAAACATATCTTTTTTACTAATTTTTGATTTTACAACAGTAAACGCTGCAATTATTATAATAAATGCAATGATTGCTCCTAAAATAATAGTTTTTAATGGATATGTTCCTAAAAACAATCCATTTTTCATCAGTATGTTTTGTGGTTTTATAATATAGATAAAGGCAAATGCTGCTCCTCCAAATACAAAAGAAGTTAAATAAAATATCAGTAGTTCTTTCCACATTTTTTTCACGGTTTGTGGATTAAATGCTAAATAAATCATCACAATAGATAATATTACCTTTAGTATCATACTAGTGTATATTTCTAAAATTGACATATAAGATACTACCGAATAGATTGCGCCTAATAAGCTTGAGAGTAATAACCTTATAATTTTTATATTTTCTTTCAAGATTAACCCTGTTGCTAATAAAATAATAAAATTCATTATTAAATTTTCTATTAATACGACATCAATATAAATAGTCATGCTATCACCTGCATGACTATTATATTCTCTTTATTTTAAAAAAACTGTCTTTTCTTATTGCCGAAAAAAAGAAATAATCGATTTTTTTCGACATTTCTTTTTTTTACACATTTATTTTCCTTTATTTTTTCTTAAGAAAGATGGTATGTCTAAATCATTTTGAGATGAACTAGTTTCTGTACTTGCTGGTATAGAACTAATTTTCTTTTCCCATGATTTTGATACAATATTGTCTACTCCAATGCTTGAAATTGATGTAGCACCTTTTTCAAATCCTGTGGCAATAACAGTTATTTGAATTTCATCATTCATATCTGGATCTGTTACTGTACCAAAGATAATATTTGCTTCTGGATCTACACTTCTTTGTACTAATTCAGCGGCTGTATTTACTTCATGTAATCCTAAGTCTGATCCACCTGTGATATTGATAATAACTCCTTTTGCTCCTTCTATTGAAGTTTCTAATAATGGACTTTGAATTGCTTCTTTTGCTGCATCTTCTGCTCTATTTTCTCCTGATGCTCTTCCTACTCCCATGTGTGCCATTCCTTGGTTCAACATGATGGTTTTTACGTCAGCAAAGTCTAAGTTTACAAGTCCTGGGATTGCAATTAAGTCTGAAATTCCTTGTACACCTTGTCTTAATATATCATCTGCCATTTTGAATGCTTCAATAATAGATGTTTTTCTATCAATAATTTGTAATAATTTATCGTTTGGTATTACAACTAAAGTGTCTACTTTTCCTTTTAAGCTTTCAATTCCTCTTTCTGCTTGAGAAAGTCTCTTTTTTCCTTCAAAAGTAAATGGTTTTGTAACAACACCAATTGTTAATATCCCCATTTCTTTTGCCGTAGAAGCTACAATTGGAGCTGCACCTGTTCCAGTTCCTCCACCCATTCCAGCAGTAACAAATACCATATCTGCTCCTCTTAATACTTCTGATATTTCAGATTTGCTTTCCTCTGCTGATTGTGCTCCAATGTCAGGATTTGCTCCTGCTCCTAGTCCTCTTGTTATTTTTTCTCCTATTTGTATTTTTGTATTGGCTCTTGATGTTTGTAATGCTTGTCTATCTGTATTTACTGCAATAAAATCAACACCTTTAATTCCAATATCAATCATTCTATTAACAGCATTGTTTCCAGCGCCCCCAACGCCTATAACTTTAATTGTTGCTGTTCCATCCATCATTGTAATATTGCTATCATCATTGTAATCCATCATTTAGTTTTTCCTCCCTTATATATTTTAAAAATTAATAACTTTTTATGAATAGAAAAATTCTTTTATTCTTTCTATTATATTTTTGAAAACACTTTCATCATTTTGCGCATCAATACTGCTTGATACTGTTTTTGCAAATGGCCTTGCTGCTATGTATCTTACTAGCGCATAGCTTGTTCGATAAGCTGCTTTTACTGTGCTAATTGCTCTTCCTGTTGATATTTTAACAGGAATATTTAAATTAATTTTTCCTGCAACATCACTTTTATTAATGTTGATAATCCCTTGACCTGTTAGAATAACATTATTGATTTTATTTTTTACTCCGTGATTTGTTATATCTTTATTAATAATTGTAAATATTTCTTCTATTCTTGCTTCTATAATTTCAATTAGTTCTGAACTTTTTATGATGCGATTTTTATTATCATCTTTTGATGTATTTAATATAATGTCATTGTCATTGTCTATAAAAGATTTTAAGGCTAGTCCATATTGTCTTTTTAATTTATCTGCCTCTTCTTCTGAAATGTTTAAAACAAATGCTATGTCATTTGTAATATTGTCTCCACCTAAAGGTATTGAGTTTGTGTAAAGAAATGTTGAGCCTTCAAAAACTCCTATGTCCGTATTTCCTGCCCCTATATCTAATAGCATTACATTGTCATGTAGTTCATTTTTGTCTAATATTAAGTTTCTTTCTGCTAGTGTTATTGGTACAATACCATCTATTTCTAATCCAGCTTTTTTAAATACACTATTTAATTGTCTTACATAGTCTCTTTCTGCTAAGATTACTTGTGCACTTATTGTAAATCCTGAACTTAAATTTCCTACTGGGTCTGTTACAACTGTTCCATTTTCTAGTGTTATCTTATCTGGCACAATATCTATCAATGTTTTTCCGTCTGGTATTTCTATATCTTTTACTTGGATTAAAGCACTTTGTACATCTCTTACTGATACACCAGCATATTTGTCTTTTACTTCTTTGGTTATGCTATTTTGTACTATTGTTATATATTTTCCAGGAATTGTTACATAGGCTGAATTAATTTTTAAACTAGTTTCAGCTTCAGCATCTTTTATAGTCTTTGCTATACTTAAACTGATATCGTCTTCATCTATTATTTTTCCCTTCTTTAGTCCATTACATTTAAATGAGGTATTACATATAATTTCAATTTGTCCAAAGTTGTTAACTTCCCCTACAACTGTGCAAACCTTGCTCGTTCCTATGTCTATACCTACAATGATATCCCCAATTGCCAAGTTAATTCCTCCATTTTCAAGTAATAATTTTTCTATCCTTATATATATTACATTTTTAGACAAATGTCAATAGAATTTGTTATATTTTTGTAATAATTTTGTAATAATTTTGTAATAAATCAACAATCTATTATTTTTTGCTTTATCTTAAATAACAAAACATGTTTACAGATGAATTTAATTTTAAGAAATTTATCTATCATTCTTTATTTTCTTGTTCTTTCTTTGGTATTTTTTCAATTGCTTTAGACCATTTATCCACATAATATCTTCTTATTATTCCTAAATTTGTAAACATTCTTCCTACAAATACAACAATAGCTGCTAAATAAATATCTACATTTAGTTTTTGACCTAAAATAGTTAATAATATAGATAATATAGCATTTCCAAAGAATCCTGTAATAAATATTTTTAAGTCGAAATTCTTTTTTATAACTGATGTTATTCCTCCAAATACAGAATCTAATGCTGCTATAATAGCAATTGCTAAATAACTTGAATATGTATATGATATCATTGGTGCATTAATTCCTAAAATAGCTCCTAAAATACATCCTATAAAAATTGCAATTATTATCATCTTTTTTCCCTCTTTCTATTTTTATTCCATATATTTAGTTTTAATTTCGTCATTATACTTTGGTATTTTCAATCGATTGATTTTTTCAATCGAAACATCATACCCTAGTTTCTTCAATTCATCTACATATCCACCATTTCCTAATAGGGCACTTTCTATATAGGTCTGATTTCCTATTGCTTTTATTACATAAGGTGGCAATATTCTTTGTCCATTGACTTTAATAAAACCATTAAAATTATTATTAATAGTAACAATATCTGACATATTAATAATTCTCTCTTCATTTATAGAAATTGCTTCTGCACCTGCTTGTTTTAATGAATTTACAATTACTAATAAATTTTCTGATTTAATTTTTCCTAACTCTTCATTTTCCTTTTCTCTCAAAGTAACTTGGATTCCTTCTCCTTCAACATCTGTCTTTCCAAGTGTCATATTTACTTGTCTTAGTTCTTTATTTACTACTTCTTCTGTTTCTTCGTTAGATTGCTTTGTTTGCTTATATTCTTCAATTTTTGTTGCTACTTCTTGATATTTTAGTTCTGTTTCTTCGTATTTTGCTTTCCAGTTAGCTAATTCTGTTCTTAGTTCTGTCTCTCTCATATTTTCAATTGCTGTAATATCTGTTTGATTTACAATTTTAAATTGCATAAACATGATTAGAACTAATGCAAAACAAGAAATTGCAATTGCAATTGCCATGGTGATTTTTTCACTTTTTACACTATTTTTCATTCTTTATATCAGTCCTCTCTTAAGATACAAAATATCTATTTTGAATTTTGCACATATTTATATGTAATAACTCCTGTATATTTAGGAATCGTTATATTATTTGATTTTTTTAATTCTACCCCAACACTTGCTTCTCTTAATATTTCTAGGTATCCTCCTTGTCTTGATAAAGCTGCTAATTGTTCTGGCAAGCCAATAGCTTTTATTTCAAAAGGAGCTCCTACTTTTTCACCATTAATATCAATAATATTACCACCACATGAAATACTACTAGTTGGCACAATTCTTTGGTCATTAATTGAAATAGCTTCTGCTCCTGCATTTTTTAATTCGTTAATAACACTTAACACATCTGCATCATGAACAATCAAATCACTAGCATTTAATACTGTATTTGGGTCTTTCTTTCCATCACTTAAAGTTACTATCACTCCTGGTCCTGTTACTTCTGTTATTCCAATCATTTTATTTCCTTTTTTTATTTCTTCTTCCTTTTGCTCTAGCTCAGCATTATTTTGTGTTGAACTCTGTCTTTCTTTTTCTAATTCTTTTTCTGCTTTTTCTAAGTCTTTGTATTTATTATCATATCTTTCTTTATATCTTAAAACTTCTGCTCTTAGTTCATCATTTCCTCCTTTATTTTCTCCTATAATAGAGTTTGAACCTGTCACTGTTTTTATTTGTATACATATTCCTAATGTTAAAGCAAAACACATCATTCCTAAAACAATACTTATTACATTTTTATTTTTCACTTTTACTATCAATCCTTTCTAGAAACATAAATCTTGTAATATTTCTATTTCACCTCAATTGTAGTTTTTTAACTAAACATTTAAACTTTCTCTAAAATAGACTCTAAATTTATTATTTAAATCTCCATTTGCAAAGATTTCTCCTTGTTTTCCTTTTTCTTTTTCAATAATAGCATTTACATATAACATTTTATTGCCTAAATTAGAATTATCGCCTAAATATACTTTCTTTTTTTCTTGTTCTAAATATATACTATATTCATTTTTGTTTGTAATGTCAATACTTGTAACTTTAGTATCTAATTCATATTCTTTAGTTGCATTCATTATTTTAATAACATCTTCTAATTTTTTTAAATCTTCTTCATTTAAGCGTGCACCTTCTAGTACTTGTTCTTCTTTAGTTTCTATTCCTTGTAAAATCATTTTTTGCATATTGTCTTCTGATATTTCTAAGATATAACCTTGTTTATCTACATACGCATATTTTCCTAAAAAATCTACACTATATGCATGTTGCCTTTCTTCTACTTCTATTTGTATTGTGTTTGGTATTTTTCTATGGATTTTTACATTTTTTATATATGGATTTTCTTTTATTTTTTTGATTACTTTTCCGCTGTTAAAGCGAAAAATATTCTCATCTAGTTGCATCTCAGACAAGCTTATAATTGTTTCACTATTAATATGATTGTTATTTACTACTTGTATTTCTTTTATGTTAAAAATCGGTGAAACCATAGCAAATGTTATACCACCTATGATTGCTCCTAATAACAATAATATTTCTAACACAATTATTATTTTTTTGTTTCTTATTTTTTTTCTTTTTTCCTCTTGTGTCAATTTTCTTTTTCTTTGTTCTTCTTGTTTTATCTTATTTCTATTAGTCATTTGTATTACTGTTTCTGTATCTATGTCAAAACTTTCTTCTTGTTTTGCTCTATTTTCTTTAATTCTTTTTTCTCTTTCTTTTGCTTTTTTTCTTTTTGCTTTTTCGTCTTTCTCATCATTACTAGCTTGTCCATAATTCATATAATAAAAATCTATCTCTGGTTGTTTATTCTTTTTTGCCATAATCTCTTCCTCCTTTGCTTTTTATTTTTATGTATTGATAATATAGAAAAATGCCAATTTTGCTATACTAGAACAAAAGGGGCATGATTAAAATTTCTTGACATTTTAAATTACTTTTCATGCCTCGTTTTTGTTCTCACTGAAATTTTTTCGTATTGTAAAATTGAAATTTTTTAATTACTAATTTGTATATCAATTCCTAAGTTTTTTAATTTTTGATCAAATCTTTCATATCCTCTTAAAATATATTCTATGTTTTCTATTTTTGTAGTTCCTTTTGCTACAATTCCTGCTAATACTAATGCAGCTCCACCTCGTAAATCAGTTGCTTTTACATTAGCTCCATACAATTTTCTAACACCTTTTATTACTGCTGTTTTTCCTTCTATTGTTATTTTAGCTCCCATACGTATTAATTCTTGTGTGTATTTATATCTATTTTCAAATAGATTTTCTACTATCACAGAACTTCCTTTAGCTATTGTTAAAGATGTTGCAAATAATGATTGCATATCTGTTGGAAATCCTGGATATGGCATAGTTTTAATGTCTATTGCTTTTAATTTTTTAGGTGCTTGTATTTCGATTTCGTTTTTTTGGACATATAATTTGCATCCTGTTTCTTCTAGCTTATGAATAACTGGTGTAATATGACTTGAATTAGCTTTTTTTACTTTGATTTTTCCTCCAGATATAGCTGCTAAGCATAAAAAAGTTCCTGTTTCTATTCTGTCTGGCATAATGTTGTAACTAACATCTTTTAATTTTTTTACACCTTCTATTTCTATAACGTCTGTTCCTGCTCCTTTTATTTTTGCTCCTGCTTTATTTAAAAAATCTTGTAAGTCAATTATTTCTGGTTCTCTTGCTGCATTTGTTATCGTTGTTTTTCCGCAAGCTCAAACAACTTGCTAGAATTGCATTTTCAGTTGCTCCAACACTTGGAAAGTCTAAGTCAATTTTTTCTCCTACTATTTTATCACAAGTGCATGTAATATTTCCATAGTTTTTGTTAATATTTATTCCTAATTTTTCAAATGCTTTTAAATGTAAGTCAATTGGTCTTGTTCCAATATCACATCCACCTGGATATGAAAATGTTGCATTTTGGTATTTTCCTACTAATGCTCCAACAATTATAACAGAAGAACGCATTTGTCTCATTAGTTCTTCTGGTATTTCATATTTTGAAACTTTACTTGTATCAATTATTACTTTATTTTTCTTTTTTACTACTTCTGCTCCTAATTTTTTTAGAATTTCGTACATCATTTGCGTATCATGTATATTAGGTACATTGTATAGTGTAGTTTTTCCTTGATTTAAAATTGTTGCTGCAATTATTGGTAATGAGGCATTTTTAGATCCTGATATTTCTACTTCTCCTTCTACTTTTTTGCCTCCTTTGATTATGTATTCTGACATTTTCTTTTCCACCTTTCACTTTTATTTGCTATATATTATGTTTTCTTTACGTAAAAAGTGAATTATGAATAAAGAGGATGAAACTTATAAAAGTTTCATCCTCTTTGCTTATACTGTCATTTTAATAATTTGACAGCAGTCAGTGCAATGATTTAATTACAACAGATGGTACTGCTACTTTTTCTCTGAAAACACTATCACAAGCATTGTAATCTAAACTACCGACACTAGATGCTGCAGCTCTTAATTTAAGTGTGCTAGAGCCACCAACATGCTTAACTGTAGCCTTTTCATAGATACATAGTCTAGGACATTTAAGTGTATCCGGAAAATTGCAAACAACTTTCCATACTTTATCTAATCCAGCATCGTTAGTAATTTGTTGACCCCATCCTAATGCTTCTTCCACCAAAGTAGTTGTATAACCTCCTACTTCTTCTGCATATTCCATTGCTCTTTCAATCGTTATCCAGCCTTTCGCTCCATATACCCATTCCTTTTCTGGCACTAATAGATAAAAAAGCTTGTACTTTTCGGGCTCCATTGATGCTTTTCTGATAGCTTCTAGAATCAGTATTCTCGTCTCCTCCTGTTTTTTATTCTCTCTTTTTTTTACAAAAAGGTTTGTATCAATTTTTTCAAGTTCAACCTTGAAACATTTACCATCAGTTGGCCTTTTCGCCACTTCAAACCTTTCTAAAAAAAGAGAGCTTTTCTTCGGAATATGGCTAGCCAAAATTGCTTCAACTTCTTCCTTAGAAAGATACCTTGTCACTCCATGCACTGTGTAAGCCCGTCTTTCACTCATTGTTTTCATGTTATTTGTCCTCCTGCTTTTTTTAGAATATTTATTCCACTATTTTCATGTCTATTTTAGCATACATTCACATAATTGTAAATATGTATTGTTTACATTTTGTCGTTAATAATTTATCCTCAAAAACTTTTATAAAACCTTGAAAATTCTTACATAATATCATATAATAAGTTCATACTAAGAAAAGTTGCAGTTAAATAAATTCAAACTATTATAATATATTTTGCATATTTAACTGTAGTAAAAAATGGAGGAATGAGATTAACTATGAAAACTATAACTGTAAAAGATTTATACAAAAACACTCAAAATTATGTAGAAAAAGAAATCACAATAGAAGGATGGGTAAAAACAGTAAGAGATTCTAAAACTTTTGGATTTATTGAATTAAATGATGGAACTTTTTTTAAAAACGTACAAATTGTTTTTAATGATACATTAGAGAGTTTTGCAGAAATTTGCAAATTAACAATCAGTTCTTCTATCAAAGTTACAGGAAAATTTATTTTAACACCAAACTCAAAACAACCATTTGAAATACAATCTACTTCAATTGAAATAGAAAGCCTATCAGATAGTAGCTATCCACTTCAAAAGAAAAAGCATTCATTTGAATACTTAAGAACTATCTCACATTTACGTCCAAGGGCAAATACTTTTAACGCAGTTTTTCGTGTAAGAAGTGCTTTAGCATATGCTATACATAAATTCTTTCAAGAAAGAGGTTTTGTGTATGTTAATACTCCAATCCTTACTGGAAGTGACGCCGAGGGTGCAGGTGAAATGTTTAATGTTAATTCTTTCGAATTAAAGGATATTCCTAAAACAAAAGATGGAGAAGTTGATTTTTCACAAGATTTCTTTGGTAAATCTACTCACCTAACTGTTAGTGGTCAATTAAATGCTGAAACATTTGCACAAAGTTTTTGCAATGTGTATACTTTTGGACCAACTTTTCGTGCCGAAAATTCTAATACTGTAAAACATGCTGCTGAGTTTTGGATGGTAGAACCTGAAATTTGTTTTGCTGATTTAACTGATGATATGGATTTAGCTGAAGATATGATTAAATATATTTTTAAATATGTATTAGACAACTGCCCTGAAGAAATGGAATTTTTCAATAAATTTGTAGACACCCGGATTACTAGAAAGGTTAAATCATGTTATTACTTCTGATTTTGTAAGGATTTCTTATACTGATGCTATTAAAGAACTTGAAAAACATAATGACGAATTTGAATATAAAGTTTCTTGGGGTGTTGATTTACAAACTGAACATGAAAGATATTTATGTGAAAGTATTTTTAAAAAACCTGTTTTTGTAACTGATTATCCAAAAGATATTAAGGCTTTTTATATGAAGCAAAATCCTGATGGAAAAACAGTAGCAGCAAGTGATTTACTTGTTCCTGGTATTGGAGAAATTATTGGTGGTAGCCAAAGAGAAGAAGATTATAATAAATTATTAACTCGTATGAAAGAGTTAGATATGCCTCTTGATAGCTATGATTGGTATTTAGATTTAAGAAAATATGGTAGCTGTAATCATGCTGGTTTTGGTTTAGGTTTTGAAAGAGCTATTATGTATTTGACTGGTATGCAAAATATTCGTGATGTAATTCCTTTTCCTAGAACTCCAAAAAATTGTGAGTTTTAGTGTAATTAAAAATAACGGCCTTGAGGACTAAATGTCCTCAACCGTTATTTTTATCTTTTTACCTGCAAGCAGTTGCATTGCTTCTGCTTGCTTTTCGGGACTCCATTTTTTGATTAACTCTATAATATCTGGAATGTTATTGTAACATTCGGGTACAAGCAAATTTTTGCATAGTTTAATACAAAATTTCCCTTCGTAATCTTCAGCCACAATTGCTATTCCAAAACAGTTAATTATCTTTAACATCTTAAAAAATTGTTCATTTTGCTTAAGAAAAACATCTTTCACATCTTCATAGCACAATCCCATTTTTGAACAACTTTTCCTAAATTGACTCTCAGCAAAATTTTTCATTGCTAGAGCAGCTATGGTTCCATTATAGATTTCTTTTTTTATAAATGGAACTTTTTCTAATTCTGTTTCTTTTAAGAAATCCCATGTACACTGTGTTAATAAGAATTGTTCTTCCTCCCGAATTCTTTTGCTTTTTAAAATTTTCATTTTGTCTCCTTTCACCTAAGTATTATTGCATACTAGGATTTTCTGCTTATAAATTTTCATTACTCATTATTTTATCATATTTTATATAATTTAGCAACTTTGTCAAAAAAATAACAGTAAAGACTTTATGTCTCATACTGTTATTTTTAAATCATATTCAAGAGCTATCTTTTAATCCTTTTTTCCATAATAACTATCTAATAGAATTTGTTTTAGTTCTGTAACTAATGGTAAACGCGGATTAGCATTAGTACATTGGTCCTCGAAAGCTCTATCTGCTAGCATATCTACATTTGCTAAAAATTCTTGTTCTTCAATTCCCGCTTCTTGCAAAGACTTTGGAATATTTAAGTGTTCATTTAATTCTTTTATTTTAGCTATTAGACTATTAATTCCCTCTTCTTTGCTATCTGCTTTTAGTCCTACTTTTTTTGCTAATTCATAGTATTTTTCATCTGCTATAAAATATTCATATTTAGGAAAAGATACAAATTTAGTTGGTTTTGAACTGTTATATTTAATTACATATGGTAAAATAATTGCATTAATTCTTCCATGTGGTAAGTGGAATTCTGCTCCAATTTTATGGGCTAAAGAGTGATTTATTCCTAAAAACGCATTAGTAAATGCCATTCCTGCTAAGGTACTTGCGTTGTGCATTTTTTCTCTAGCTAAGCGATTACTTCCATCATCATATGCTTGTTCTAAATATTTCAAAACAATTTCTACGGCTTTTTCTGCTAAACCATCTGTATAGTCAGATGCCATATTAGATACATAGGCCTCGATAGCATGTGTTAATACATCCATTCCTGTATCTGCTGTAACTGATTTTGGCAAGCTCATAACCAAGTCTGGGTCTACAATTGCTACATCTGGTGTTAATTCATAATCTGCTAATGGATATTTTTTATTTTTCTCTTTGTCTGTAATAACAGCAAATGATGTTACTTCTGAGCCAGTTCCTGATGTTGTTGGAATGGCAACCATTTTACATTTAGTTCCTAGTTTTGGAAATTTATAAGTACGTTTTCTAATATCCATAAATTTTAGTTTTAATCCTTCTACATCTGCATCTGGATGTTCATAAAATAACCACATTCCTTTTGCTGCATCAATTGGACTTCCCCCACCTACTGCAATTATAACATCTGGTTTAAAGTTTTTCATTGCTTCAACACCTTTTTTGACAGTTTCAAAAGATGGGTCTGACTCTACCTCACTAAATATTTCTGAATGTACATATTGCTGTCTTTTTCTTAAGTGATATAAAATTTTGTCAACATATCCTAATTTTATCATTCCTTCATCTGTTACTATAAAGGCTCTTTCAATTTCTGGCATTTTTTCTAAATATTGGGTAGAACCAGCTTCAAAATATATTTTTTCTGGAATTTTAAACCATTGCATATTAACTCTCCTTTTCGCAACTCTTTTTATATTAATTAAATTTACAGATGATACATTTGCTGTTGTTGAGTTTCCACCAAAAGAACCACATCCAAGTGTTAAAGATGGCATATTTGTATTATAAATATCACCAATGGCTCCATGTGTAGATGGAGAATTTACAATAATTCTTCCTGCTTTCATTGTTTTTGAAAATCTTAAGGTTACATCTCTATCTTCTGAATGTATTACTGCTGAATGTCCAAGTCCTCCAAATTCTAGTAATCTTTCAGATTTATTAATTCCTTCTTCTTCATTTTCTACAATATAATATGTTAATACTGGGCTTAATTTTTCTTTTGAAAATGGATATTCTCGACCAATTCCTTCTTCATATACCACTAAAACTTTTGTCTCTTCTGGTACTTCAAATCCGTGCTTCTTTTGCAATCATATATGGTGATTGACCTGGTACATGAGATTTTAATTTAAATCCATATTCTTCATTATATTCAAACATACTATTAGATAGCTTTTCTTTTTCTTCAGGACTTACAAAGTAACATCCTGCTTGTTTCATTAGTTCTTCAAATTCTTGATAAATATCTCTATCTACTAAAACAGCTTGTTCAGATGCACATATCATTCCATTATCAAATGCCTTAGATAACACTAAGTCATTAACAGAGGTCTTTAATTTTGCGCTTTTGTGAATATAACATGGTACATTTCCGAGGTCCTACGCCTAATGCTGGCTTTCCACAAGAATAAGCAGCTTTTACCATTCCTGTTCCACCTGTTGCTAGAATTAAATTGACATCTGGATGGTTCATTAATAATCTAGTAGCTAATACACTTGGTTCTTCAATCCATAAAATGCAGTTTTCTGGTGCACCTGCTTTTATTGCTGCATCTCTTATAATTCTTGCCGCTTCACTACTACTTTTTTGTGCAGATGGATGGAAACCAAATATTATAACATTTCTAGTTTTTGCTGCTATTATTGATTTAAACATAGTTGTAGAAGTTGGATTTGTTACTGGTGTTACACCTGCTATAATTCCAACTGGTTCAGCAATTTCTACATAGTCTTCTTCTTCATTTTCATTAATAATTCCGACTGTTTTTTCATATTTAATACTATGATATACATATTCTGTTGCAAACATGTTCTTTGTTATTTTATCTTCATAAATTCCTCTTTTAGTTTCTTCTACTGCAAGTTTTGCTAATTCCATATGATGTTCTAATCCTGCCATTGACATCGCTTTTGTAATATTATCTACAGTTTCTTGGTCTAATTTTAGATATTCTTCTGATGCTTTTTTTGCTTTTTCTACTAGTTCATTTATCATGTCTTGAACTTTTTGTTGTTCTTCTTCACTTATGTTTTGATTAGCCATAAAAAAATCCTCCTCATTTGTATTATTTTAACCATAAATATTATATATTATTACAAAAATTTGTCAAGATGCAAAAATTAATCTATAAAAGACATAATTCGCTTTTATAATAATATATAAAAGTGAATTATGTCTATATGTTATATGTCTTTATTTCAACTTTTCTATTTCTTCTATTGATAAGCCTGTTAATTCAGAAATCTGTTTAACTAGCATGTCAGCAGCTAACATTTTCTTTGCTATTTCTAGTTGTTTTCTTCTTTCTCCAATCATCTCTCCTTCTTGCCTTCCTTCTTGCCTTCCCTCATCTCTTGCACCTTGTCTCATACTCTTTTCATCTCTTATTGCTTTATCTCTTAAAAATGCTATCCTTCTTTCTGCTTCTTCTCCTGTTAAGTATTCGTATTCATCTTTAGCCTTTTTTATTTCTTTGTTTTTTTCCATAGCTAATTCTACCCCCTTCGAATTTACTTGACTTATAAATTGCAGCCATTGCTCTAGCTTAGTTTCTACTCCTCTTTTTTCTTTTACAAACTTTGGTATTTGTATAAAATGTATTTCCATTTTATCTGTCATAATTTCATTTTCATAGTCTCTTCTTAATCTTACTATTTCGTGATATGGTCCTTCTCTAAATTGTTCATAATCTAAAATATTTATTGCTATTGTCTTTTTTACTTCTCTATAATTTTCTCCTGACATCAAATTATTATAATAATTTCCTGACCAATAATATAATGTTCTTTCTATAAAATTGCTCGGATTTAATACTTGAACTTCTATATTAACAATTGTATCATCATTTAAAATCGCTAATATATCTAGTCTTCCTAATTTATTTTCTTCTAGTTGTTTTTCTAAACTAACTTCTGCTTGTACTTCTATTTTTTCTATTGGTATTTCTAAAATAGCTATTAGAAA
>CANPAC010000021.1 GCA_947571975.1 uncultured Clostridium sp.
CTTTGAAATCTTTAAAAAAATATCTTACTAGGTTATCACTTATTGCAATGTCTTAAAGTTTCAAAAAAGTGTTTTTAGAGGACATAAGTAATATAATATTTTTAACAAATCACTTTAACCTATGGAAAAAAATGTCAAAATGTGATATAATAAAGCAAACTTTGATAGGAGGAAAGCAATTATAGTGAAAAAAGCATATTTAGAATGTTTGAAAAAATTAAGAACTTTCAGAAAGCCATTAGTAGAAAGTACAGATAAAAAACGTGGAAAGCTATATTTTACTTGGGTAAAAGATAAAACTGAAAAGATTATAAATGAAAAAGATGATAATTATATTTATAGAAATGTTATCGCTTATACACTTCCTAAATATATTATTACGCAATATACATTTAATAAATCTAATAAAACTATAAAAAACATCATCAATAGAAATTATAATTATAATAAAAATAAATATATTTTTAACAATCCTAAAATATCAGTAGATGAAGTTAAGAAATTAATGAAATATGTTTTATTTAAGCGAGGTAACGTTATTTGGTTAGATTTTGGATTTAATATAGGAAATGAATTTGGAGGAATGCACCCC
Source organism: uncultured Clostridium sp. (assembly GCA_947571975.1). GTDB lineage: Bacteria > Bacillota > Clostridia > TANB77 > CAG-508 > CAG-269. The sequence continues at coordinate 593 of CANPAC010000021.1, forward strand.
GCTGTTATATTGAAAAATTTCGATAATGATTTATTTGTAGTTCCAATTTCTTCAAAACAACCACCTGAATATGTAAAAATAGAACAAGCATTAAAAGATAAGAAGATAACTGAAGAAGAATGCAAAAACCAAAAAAGAGCTATTACTGAAATAATTGAACTTTCTAAAATAAATGGCTTTAAAAATATGCTCAGATGGGCTAGCATTACTAGAATGAAAAAGGTTAGTATTTTAAGAGTTAATTTTTCTGGAACTATAGGTACATTAGATGGAAGTAATATGAATGCAATAGCAGAGAAAATATCAATAGAGTTAGGCAATAAAAAGGCTAATTAAAAGCAAATTTTAATGTATAAATTATTGACTTTTGGAATAAAATATAGTATCATAGTATAAGAAGGTAATCAATGAAGATTGCTATGAAAGGGACACAAGTCCCAGTTAAATTGCTATGAAAGATGACCAGTAGTTTGCTACTGGTCATCAGTCGTTTTGCAATTTATGCAAAGATTATTAACTATTCTTCTTCTTTTTTCTTTTCTTTCAATTTTTTCTCAAAATAAGTAGTAATACCTAATAAAGAAAGCAAATAAACAGTAATAACTAATGGAGCTGTTATTCTTCCTATCGGAATTCTAGCAATTGCCATAACACTTAACAACGTAGCTTGTGCTATTACTAATAAAACAATTGTCTTTGCTATTATTTTTCCTATTCCTAATTTATAATATCTTATTGCCATATATGCTAATATAATAACTGTTGCTATTAAAAATGGAATAATATAAGGTTTTACAATATCTCTTCCTCTTGTATGAGGAACATTACTTATTTCGGTTTCTGTTGATAATGTTGTTGCATATTTTTCATTTATTTTATTTATTATTTCTACTTTTTGTTCTTCTGTTATCTCTTTTGCTAAAATGCTTACAGTATCTTCATACACTTCTACTTTTTGAATAATTACATTTTGACTTGGTAACACCTGATTTGTTATTTCTTTTATATCATTTATTTCAAAATTTCTTTCTAAATATAATTGTATTTTTTTTGCCTGTTCATATCTTAAATCAAAATTCAAGCCAATTGTTGCTGTTATACCTATTCCTATTACAATAATTATAACAATTAAAAATGCTAATATCTTAGTTTTTTTACTTATATTCTTCATATTATTTTTCCTTTCTTGTTTCTATTCTCAAAAAACTATTTGTCACTATACTATTATAAATTGCTATTAGTGCAATTCCCCAAAACATCATCATACCAAAGCTACTCATTGGTATCCATTGAATAAAGCTAAAGCTAATTGCCATGATAATAATTGGAATTATTTTTACAAAAAATTCTCCATATACTGTTTTTCTTTCTGTTGGCCTAGCTGATAATTGGCTTACGAAAATGTAATTTAATATTAATGTTACTAACATTCCAAAAATTCCTTCTATAGAAATTGAAACATTAGTATTACGAGCTACTATCATAAACACTGATATAAATCCTATATAAGATATTGCTCCTAATATTCCTAATTTTTTATATTTTATTATTAAAACAAGTACACCTATAACAACTAATCCTAAAATTATATAGATTGCAATTTCTATTTGTGTATCTAATATGTCTGATACAACATATTGATTTTCTGTTAAAGTATATTTTACTGGTATATTTCCTGTATCTAATATAGTTGCAATATTAGCAGCTCTTGTAATATTATCTTTTAAGTCTTTAATATCTGTAGCAGTACCACCTATGGATAATATTAATTTCCCTGTTTTTACTGGTTCACTAAAACTAGTAGACATCATCTCAGTGTCATCTATGTTCATAGTTACTTTCTTTTCTGTAACACTTTCAGAATTCTCTGTATTCTCTGTGTTTTCTGTTGTATTAGTTTCTTCTGTTGGTGTATCCTCTGCTTTTACATATTTGTTACTGATTTCTTCTAGTTTTTTTCTGCCTTCTTTATTAAATTCTATTTGTAAATATACTGGTGTACTAACATTTGTAATACCATTACTTGAATCTGGTATTGAACTTACTTTTTCTATATCTGCATTTGTTAACAATACTTCTTTTGTTTCACTATCTACAATTTCAAATTTCCCTTGTGTTGTTGGTATACTCACAATTTCATCTGTTGCTTCGTTTTCTGTTAATTCAATTAAAATGTCTCCTGTTTGCTCATCTAGTTTTATTATATAGTTACTAACTCCTAATTTTTTTAATCTTTTTTCAATTACTTCTTTAGATGTTTTATAATTTTCAAGTGTCTTTACTTCTTCTGAATTATTAGGAATGTCTTCTTTTTGATAGCCTTTTTCAGCAATTTGTTCATCTGTCAAATTTTCTTCTTGTACTTCTTTTCCTTCTGCATCTTTTATTATTGTTTTATTTTCTGTATCTACCTTTAATCTAATATTTCTGCTTCCTGTTAAATCCATAGCTAAGTCATATTCATGCATTTGATTTTCCATTCTATTTTGTTTTTGAATATATACTCCCCAGAAAGCTAACATAGTAATAGCTACAATTGCTAATGTAATGGTTAATATTTTTATTTTTTTCATTTTTTCTTCCTCCCTTTATAATAACTTTGTATCATTAATTACTAATTCAAACCATATTTTTAGATATTTTGCTGCATATTTACTCATCATTGTTCTATCCATAAAAATTTCAAAATAATCTAGTACAGGACATATATTTGTGTCAATTGTTAAATTTAAAATTACTTTTCTATTATTGCTATCAATTTTTAATTCTGCATCTGATACAGCATAATTTACTCTATCATGTATATCAAAAGTAGATAAATTTTTATTCGAAACTCTATTTCTGTGCACATCTGATTTGTCTGCTAAAATCAAAGCTGCTGATATATCACTAACTGCTGTTCCTGTTTGCTCATCATGATTTCCAATTGCCATCATAATTTCTGTTCTTTCTTCTACTCTCATACCCATATCTTTTAAAATATTATAAGCAAGAATAGCTCCTGTGTGTGCATGGTCTGTACGGTTAACACAATTTCCTATGTCATGCAAGTAACCAGCAATTCTAGCTAACTCTATTGTTCGTTCTGGATAACCTAATGTTTGTAAAATTTCTCCAGCTCTTTTTGATACAATTGATATGTGTCTATGACTATGTTCTGTATAGCCGAAGACCATCTAATTGTTTTTGCGCCCCTTGGATTAAGGCTTCTACTTCCTCATTTTCTATCACATTTTCTAATGTTATCATTTTTTTGCCTCCTATTTTCGTCTTTTTAAATTTTAACTTAAATTATAAAAAATATCAACTCTTTTTTACAATAAATTTGTGCAAATTAATATACCTTTATTAATTTGCACAAATTTGTTGTTCTTGATACATTTATTCACCGATTGTATAAATAAGAAAGTTGTACATTTGTATGACTTCTCCATCTTTTGTATCTTGTAAATTTTGTTCTTTATCTCTTTCGTATTCCCATTTCCAGTGTATAGAAATTCTTTTGTTTCCTTCTAGTTCTCCGTTTAATTCTGGTTCTAGTTCTTCTAGTTTATCATATGTTTTATTTTTTCCGAACTATGCTAAATTTCAAATTCTTTGGTTTTTCATTTGTACTTTTAAATCTTATTTGGTAATTAATTTTTTTGTTTGATTGTAATATTATCTCAAATTCCCCTTCTGTTCCTGGTGCTATTTTTTCTTTAATTAAATTATTAGATTTTATAGTATCTGCTAAATAAATATTTTTAAAATCAATATTTTTATAAGATACATTAAAATAATATTTTTTATTTTCTGAAATAACTGTATTTTCTTTTTGTTCACAAGAAAATAGTTTGAAAAAAATAAGTTCATCTTGAAATAAATTATTTGAATATTTTTTATAAAAAAATAAAATAATAACTAGAATAAAAATTGCTAAGATTAAAATAATTTTTTTTTTTGGTTTTTTTCATTTTCTTTTGTGCCTCCTTTTAGTCTTTCAGCTGTTCGGAATGCACTTTTATCTGAACATCTTGCATAATTTCGTCATTTGTTTTATTTTTTGTTTTATCATAAATAACTTCTAATTTGTAATTATCTTCTTGTACTTTTCCTTTTTCTAATTTTAAATTACTAGTTTTGTTGTTTTCTAACAAAATTTCTTGTTGGTCTTTATATAATTTAAATGAAATTGATTCTTCTGTTTTGCTTATAATCTCAATATTATATTGTAAATCTACTTGTGTAACTTCTCCATTTTCTTTGTGATTTTTTACTTTAAAGTCATAATATTCTTTTTGATTTTTTCCATTTATTTCAATGGCTGGGTTGTTTTCAACAACTAGTATTGGTTCTGCTATTTTAGCATTTGTATCAAATTTTATTATACTTTGTTCTTTTCCTAGGCTATATCCTGAAAAAAATAATACTAATACCATGATACTTACTAAAATAAGCGTAATTTCTCTTCTTTTTGCTTTTAATATTTGTGGTATTTTTTCCAAATCTTCCCTCCTTGTAAATAATATTTTTATATTAGTGTTCAGGTTTTTAATTGCTCTTTTTAAGTGTGTTGCTATACTAATTTTTTGTCAAATCATATTTAGGGTTTAGCAATCCTGGTCTTGACTTTAAAATATTAATATATTAGTAACACATATAAAAATAATTAAAATCCTGAACATTAATATTGTTTTGTAAGTTTTTATTTAAACTTACTTAAAATGACAATAAAATAAAAATATAATAATAGAATAAAGGTACTTTAATATGCCTTACATTTCCAAATTTCTTAGGTTACATTATTTTTATTGTGGTTCTACTTGTGTTCCTGAAACAGCTATAGTAACAGTATACTCGGCAATTCTTTGTGCGTCTTGTGTATCTTTTATGTCATTTCCATGTATTTCTTCTTCGCTGTCTCCAAATTCATAAGGCCAATACCATTCAATTGTATAGTTTCTTGTTTTGTCTCCATCATTTGCATTTATTGTTCCTGTTATGTATGATTCTATATCTGTAATAGATGCAAATTCTTGCCCGTTGTATCTAAACATTAAATTATCTGGTTTATCAGTTTCGTTAATAATTTTGACATTATAGTTGATTCCTACTTCTGCTAATGTCCCGTCTATTAAAATGTCAAAACTTCCACTGGTTCCTGGTGCTATTTTGTTATTTACTAATGTTTCGTCATTACAAGTTGAAACTAATTGAATTGTTTGCATTTGCTCTGTTTCGTGATTTACTAAAAAGCTCCATGTTGCTATTTCTGCAACAGCATCTCCTCTTACTTCTGATACATATTTAGAATAACTTTGTCCTCCTATAAATGATAAAAGAATGCAAGATAAAATAGCTGCTATTAATAGTATTTTTTTCTTTTTACTCAAATAAGCGTTCCTCCTTTCTTTATTATTTTTAATTGGAATAATTTTAGATAAATTTTTCGAATTAAATTTTTTGACTAATTTTCTGATAAAAAATAGAAATTTGAAAATGTAAGTTTATTATAGTTCCCTTTTTTTAAATTGTCAAGAACTTTTCATCGCAATTTTCGACCTTTTTCGAGGTTTATTATTTTCTTTTAAACATTACACGACTGGTTATAACTTTTATAACCAGTCGTGTTCTATATTTTATTGCACTAGTGTTACTTCACTTACTCCACACTCATCAAACATTGATGTATAGTTATCTGCTGTTTTCCAAGTATGTCCGACTAAAATACTACCTAAACTACCACTTCTATAAAACATTTGCTTCATATTAGTAACTTTTGAAGTATCAAAATTTCTTAAATCTAATTGTTGTATCCTAAGGTTAGCAAACATAGCTTCCATATCCCATACTTTTGAAGTATCAAAATTAGTTACATCTAAACTAGTTAATCCGCCACAAGCGTTAAACATATATCTCATAACATTCACATTAGAGGTATCAAATCCTCTTAAATCCAACTGTTTTACTCCACAACAATTAAACATACTTCCCATGTTTTTCACTTTTGTTGTATTAAAGTTCTTTAAATCTAGAGTTGTTAATTGTTCACAAGATTGAAACATAGAATTCATATCAGTTACATTTGAGGTATCAAAATTACTTACATCCAAGCTTTCTAAAGAACTACAACCATTAAACATACAATTCATATCTATTACATTTTCTGTATTAAAGCCTCTTAAATTTAATGTTTTTAGTTTTTTACAAGCTGCAAACATTCCATACATATTATTTACATTTGATGTGTTTAATTTGCTTACATCTATATTTTCTAAGGATGTACATCCATGAAACATCAACCCCATTAGTTTCACATTTGATGTATCAAAACTGCTTATATTAATTTGAGTTAGTTTACTACAAAGTGCAAACATATCCTCCATATTAGTTACATTAGAAGTATCAAATCCTCTTAAATCTAAACTAACTAAATTACTACAAGCATAAAAACATTTATTCATATTCGTTACACGACTTGTATTTATTTGATTTATATTTTCTATTTGTTTCAAATTTTTTAATCCATCAAAGAAATTTGACATATTTATTGGTTCTATTTCACTTACAATGATTACTTTTTCTATTTTTTCTTTGTCTTCTTTTGATAGCTTATTAGTCCATTTATTTTCTTTTGATATATCGCCATAATAATGTTCTTCACTATCTTTATTGTTATAAGCCTCTTCTTCATTATTATAAAATTTTAAGGTCGTTCCGATTTTGAGACACATAAATTCCCATTTCTATTGTTGTACCTTTATTAGCTACTTCGTCTTCTGTTACCCAATATATCCATCCTTCTTTAGTTGTTACTTGTATTGTTATTGGTTTTCTGTTTTCTACTCTTGCAATTTCTTGTGCTTGTTTAAATGTTTTACTTTTTCTAATTTCATCTTCATATTTGTTCATTATTTCTTCAGAATCCCAGTTCTTAGATTTTCCGTTGTAATCTAATTCCTATTAATTCTAGTTCTTCTTGATAGTTTCCCTTCTTAGTTTCATCACTTGCTTTATTTGCATTTGCTATAGTTCCATCTTCTCCTGTTAGTGTACTAATAGTTACTCCTGCTAAAATTAACAATATTATAATTGTTACTACTAAAGCAATTAATGTAATTCCTTTTTGTGTTTTTATTGGCTTTTCTAATTTTTCCTTCATTTTCTTCTCCTTAGTTTTTGTATATTATTACATGAAAAAATAGACATCTTTCACATTTATATTTTATCATAAATATGAATTATGTCTATATGATATACGTTATTATTTTTATATTGTAATTTATCTGTTTTTTAGCTATATCTTATTAAAAATTATTGTTTTTTCTTTCATCGATATTTTACCAACTTCGTAACCATATTCTTTAATTTCTTTTTTATAAGTTAAAAAAGAGTGGTCTAAATCAAATCCTAAAATATTTTTAATTTCTTCATAAGATAATTTATAATTTTCTTTTCTATTCTCTTTTAAATATTTCCATAAAGGCTCATATTTGCTCATAATTAAACACCTCTTAATTTTTATCATTTATTTAATATACAACTCCTTGCAAATGTGCATACTTCGGGTTTCAAAAAATTATTGCATAAGAATTATAACATAGTTTTCTAATTTTTCAACTAAATATTCATATTTCATATTTTTCTTGACTTTACCATTTTTTTACACTATAATACTTATATATTTCTTTTCTTTATTTTTTCAAATTTCCCATACAAATAACAAATATGAAAGGAGGCATTTTATTGCTCAAAAAAATTAAAATTATTATCTTTTTATTTATCATCTTTAATTTAACATTCTTTTTTCAAAGCGCTTTTGCTAAATATGTTTTAGAAGATACAAAAGTTATCGCTACATTACACATTGACCGTTGTAAACCCAAAATAGAGCTAGTTGATGTTTTTTCTTCTAATATAGATTATCCTAATTATGCAAATCAAACTCACTTAATTACTGCTCATATTAAATTGACAGAAAAAAATATTGTAAAAAATAATTTATGTACTGATAATATCAAAGTATATATCGAAGATAATTGTATTACGCCAATTTTTAAAAGTTTTTCTTTAATTTCTGAAAATGATTATGAAAAAATATACGAAATTTCTTTTACTAATATTATTTATGATGGCAATTTGTCTTTTGTAATTTTAGAAGGGATAGTAGAAGATATTTCTCGGGCTAACAAATGAAAAAACTTCTTTAGCTACTAATATTATTGTTAATAATTCTACTTCTTATTTACCCCAATAACACCACCTAAAATTCCAAATATCATTCCTATAACAATCATAATAATACTTTGTATTTTCAATCCAAACTCCCAGTTCAAAATGCTAGAAATTAAATAAATGATAATTATATATATTCCACCTATTAATGCTCCATTTAATAATCCATTTTTTTTAATTTTGATATTTCCCATTGAACTTCCTATTAAAATACTAATTGCTGTTATCACTATGATAACTGGATTTATTATGCTTTCACTAACTTCTGTATATGTTAATATAGTAGCAAAAATAATTAATAACAAAAAGCTAATTAACAATGATATTCCTATGCCTTTTGCTATATTAGTTATGTTTTTTTGCATTTAGTCTCACTCCTTTTTTGTTTTATTAAATGCCAAAAACTCCTTTTGTTCTTTGTTTCATTTATATGTTGTCTTGATAATAAATATAACAAGAAAGACAATGAGATTATTTTTCTCATCGTCTTTCTTCTATATTATACTCTTATTAATTCTTTTGGTATTAAATCATAATCAAACATAACCATAGAATGGTTGTCCCAAATAAGTTCTTTATTTGTTATATTTCCTGTTGCTTTTTCAATTGTGTTTCTATAAATTTTTGAAATTCTATAATAATTCCATTAATTTTACTACAAGCTAGCTTTATATTAGTTGCTTTGTTTTCTTGAAGTTCTGGGTCTATTCCTTTTCCTTTTTTTATTAAATTAGAACTGTGGCTAGAAACAATATTTGTTAATTTTTCTTTTCCTATGGTTTTTGCTAATTTCTCTTTACTAAAAAAGTCTTTTATATGTCTTTTTATAACTTCTTTACGAAATGATATAGCATAAAAAAACGGATTTATATCACAAAAATTTTTCTTTTTATTAAATAACATTTTCTTCATTATCCCCCTGTTTTATAATATTTCCAAGTCTATTTTGAAATTTTTTATTTTTTTATAAAATACTTGTATGATGATTCCGGCCACGGCGTATGCAAAAACTACTAATGAGGTGGTTGTTTCAATCCCATCTCGTAATACTAACACAAGTTATACGGCATATGATTATTTAGATATGGCGGAAGATAACAAAATAGTTTTACATGTAAAGCAAGATGAGTTCCCAATATATGCCACATTGTATAGTTCCAATGGATCTAAAGAAGAATATGAATTCAATTCATATGGAACAAAACAGTTGGAGGTATCAAACATAGGAGCAGGATCTATATCTGTATTCTTTTTATTTCTTCCTTTTGGAAGCCCATTATGGTTTCAAGAGCCGATGGTTTATGCCACAATAGAAATTGCTCCTCCCCGGCAGGAAAAGCCTAAAGCAGAATCTACTGAAAAGTCAGAAGATTCTGATGCAAAGTTAGAAGATTCTGATGCAAAGTTAGATCCTCTAATAGATAAGATTAAGAGAATGTCTAACTACTCAACAGGATATACCCATGAGATGCATATTAAGGATTATGCATCTGGCAAGTGGGACGGCACTGTGGAATATTCCGCTGATGAAATGTGCTATGGAAAGATATCTGATAGGCAATATCAATGGAGAGGTTATAAGCTGTTTACAGGAGAGCCTTACAACGACATTGATGTAAACATTGATTATGTAGGATCACTAGATGTGGTAACCAATAGTGATTTCACCTTTGCAGTAAATTATGTTACAGGTGAAATTGAACAATGGATACTTCTAGAGAAGAAAGATTCCTGGGAACTTCCACTTGGTGAAGGTGAAAAAATCGAGAGAGCATATGCTTCATATGAAGAATCGGTAGATAATCTCCAAGGAATGGTTTTTACCAACGATTTAGATGGAAATACGCATCTATATTGGCTTTTTCCTAATAAAAAAGTGGAAAAGATTTCTTGACATTTTAATCAAAATTTTCTATGTATAAGTGCAATTATATCATAGATAAGGTTTTGAAAACAAAAGATGGAGCAAAGAAAGCTCCTAAAATCAAAAAGTGAAAATTCAAATTTTCACAAACTTTCCAATACTTTCTAGTATACTTATTTAACTTAATTAAGTAACAAAAGTTCATTGGATAATCGAAAGGAGCTAAATGTGCGACAGCATTTAGTTCTTTTCATTTTTTGTAAAAAAAGATAATGTAGCTTTTGCGACAGTGCTACATTATCTTAATTCGGTTAGCTAAACCTCATCTTGTTTTTGGTCATTTGGCTTGTTGTCATTTTTGGCTTGGTCAAGAGCTACTTGATTTGAGTCTTTTTCTTTTTGTAATAGTAATTCTACCAAACGCCATACTAAATCTGCGTTGTTCATTGTACATTTCCCTATTGACATTAACACCTTTCGCAAAGGTTTCCTTTGAAAAGGATGTTTCCATTATAATAAAAAATCTGCTAAAATACAACAGACTTTAACAGATTTTCCAAAATTTATTTATTTTCAATCATCCAATTATACAAAGTATCTTCATCTAGTTTGGATTTGTCATAAATTTGGTATTGGCAAATCTAAAGAATTGATTAGAAATTCTGAAGAAGAAACTCGTACTTTTATTGTGACCCAGTAAAGCAACTTAAGCACGAGGAAAGAGAAAAAAATGAGATTTAGAAAGATAAAATTATTATTAAAGCATAGAAAGTCACATTCAAATTCTTGAACATGACCTTCTATGTCAAAGGTTAAAATTTCCAAGGAATCTTGGGACTATAAGTCATAGAATAGCAATTACATCTATTCTTAGCCCAAGGTTTCTTGCCTCTACTCTGTCCACAACAGTCACATACTTCACCTGCATCATATGAGTTGTCTCGTTTCCATATTTGACGTTCCTTCTTGTTTCCAACAGCAATAACACTTCGTTGATTAGCCTGTATTTCAAAATCTAAATCACTTGTAATTTCAACAGATTTATTTTCAAAATCCCATGGTTTCGTGATTTTTATTGGATCATAAATTAATTTAGCTAATCCAGTTAGTGGTTCAGGAGTTGTAAATATTCGGCTCTCGCTTAAATCTACATTCCTTTTCATTTCTTATCACCACTTAAGAAACTTCTAATTTTCTTAAAAACTCCTTTATCATTACTGTTGTCAATCCTGAAAACATCATTCGTTGGAACGAGTTGTGCTAACTGTTTCTTTAACTCCTCAATATCCTCTGGAGTATTTACAGTTCTAACAATATTGCGTTTTTTACTTATTTCAACTTCATTTACCATTTTATCTAAAGTAAGATCGCAATATTCATCTTCCCAGTCACCTAAAAAATAAAACCTGTCAATGACTGTTTTGGTTATTTCATTTTCGAACGTTCCAAACAAAATAGGATCTTTTTGTCTACGTTCCTTTTCGACCTGTCTTTCGACTTTGCCAGTATAGTCAGTAAAGAGAATATATAACTGATCAAATTTATCTTTGACCTGTTCGATAATAGAAACAATTTCATCCGGTATTTCCCTCTCATACCTTTCGAGTTCAATAATTTTAACGGTATCTTTTGCTATATCATCGATATATTCTTCAATATCATCCCTATAGATAAATGTTGTAATGCCCATCCTAACAATTTCTCTTTCAGTTTCAATGCTTTCAAGATGGAATAACAACTTCCTCATACCAGCTGTTTGACCAGTTATTTTGTACTTGTTCAGCAACTCTAAACAGTTATCGTAGATTTTTGATAAATCCTCGTCTGTTACTGTCTGTTTCCGTGACTTTACAATTTCAAAATACTCGCTAGGATTAAGTTCTTTTTGTTCACTCATTTTTCTTTAAACTCCTTTCTTACTTATGGACTACAGATTTGAAATTTAACCTTTAGGGATTCCTATTCTAGGATTCTCTCAATTATGCAAAAAAGCATAATCTATATATATTATATAGGAATTTTATGTAATTTTCAAGTTTTTGACATTTTTTTTGACATTTTTTTGACATTTTTTTTGACATTTTTTTTGACATTTTAACTTCTCTACAATATCTATCTTTTATAAATTCTTAGAGTTAATGGGAATTAGTATTCATAAGCAAAGTTTGTATGATATTGAAAATAATAAAAGAACTGTAAAAGATTATGAATTATTTGGTATTGCTTATGTTTTAGAAATAGATGTTAATGATTTATTAAAAGATATAAGAAAAAAATTTTGAAAATTGAGTTAAATGTGAATTTTAAAAAATCATTTGACATATAATATAATTGATGTTATAATAACATTAGCTAGCAAATTCGTTTGAAGACACGAAATTGCACGAGATATATTTCGCAGATATATCTCTTTTTTATTTTCAAAAATAAAATAAAAGAAAAAGCAGGGTCGCAGTCCCTGCCACAAAGATTATTCTTTGTTTTTCTCTTGGCTTTCATCATTGTCATTACTTAATAGTAATAATACGATTAATCGCCAGATTAATTCATATGAAGACACTACGTTGCACCCCCTTCCTCAAAGATTTCTTTTGAAAAGGATGTTTCCATTATAATAAAAAATCTGCTAAAATACAACAGACTTTAACAGATTTTCCAAAATTTATTTATTTTCAATCATCCAATTATACAAAATATCTGCGTCTAGTTTGCCCTTTTTGAATAATTTAATTTTCTCTTGTGCCTCTTTTTTCCATTTGTCAAAATCCTTCTTTAATTGTTTATTTTGAAAGTAATACAAAAAATATTTCTGCAAATATTTTATCAGAAGCAATTAGTTTTTGATAAAATAAAAAATTATCATATTTAAACCCTCTTGTCGAAAATAAGTTTAATTAGATAATTCTTTAAATTGGCTGGGCTGGCTAGATTCGAACTAGCGCATGCCAGAGTCAAAGTCTGGTGCCTTACCGCTTGGCTACAGCCCAATATTATTAAATTTTTAGTCACGAATAAGTTTGCTTACCAGCGACTCGCTATCGCTCCCTGCATACTGATGCTGTAACTCGCTTAGCTCGAACAGCCTCAGCAGCTTGGCTACAGCCCAATATTATTAAATTTTTAGTCACAAGTAAGTTTGTATAAATGGGGTGGAAGATGGGACTCGAACCCACGGTCTCCAGTGCCACAAACTGGCGCGTTAACCAACTACGCTACATCCACCATAAGTGAACACAACATCTATTTTACTCTATCTCTACCCCATTTGTCAACCATTTTCTAATAATTTATTGTTAAATTTTTTTATTGGCCTAATGCACTTGGGTCAATCCCATTTTGTTTATACATCCATGTCATATAATCAAATGGTTCTAATGTTTCTGGTAATCCATAATCTACTCCAAAAGTTTCTACACTTAATGAGATTATTTTTGGTGGATTTACTGGCGTGCTAACTTCTGAATTGCCACTTTCTTCTGCATTTTCTGGTGCTTTTACTTCGACTTGTTCTATTTTGTGAACAATATCTAATCCTTCTATTACTTTACCAAATGCTGTATAATATCCATTTAATGAACTGTTTGCTTTTGTCATAATAAAAAACTGTGAACTTCCTGAGTTATAAGATTCTTCTTTTAAGTTAGGAGAATAATAAGTATAATCACTTCTTGCCATACCTAAAATTCCTTCTTCAAATTTCAACTTATTTTCCTTTACACCATTAGAAATAAATTCTCCTTTTATTGTGTAAGCTTTATCTTCTCCATCATCTTTCAAATCTGCTATTGTTGCTGAACCTTGCCCAGTTCCTTGCTTGTCTCCACCTTGTATCATAAAGTCTTTTACAATTCTATGAAAAGTTAATCCGTCATAAAATCCTCTATTTGCTAATGTTACAAAATTTGATACTGTTTCTGGTGCTAATTCTGGATATAATTCCATTTTAATTGTTCCAAAATTTTCCACTTCCATTGTTGCAATTGGATTTTTTACTTCCATTGTTGCTTTTTTATAATATCCATATACTAATCCTGCTATTAATACTATTACCAAAATTAACGCAATTATCCATATAATATTTTTTGTTTTCATTTTTCATTTCTCCTATCTATAAATAATCTCTTATCTTTCGATATTATTTACATTTATCTTTAAATTTCATTTTATAATTTAAGGATATGTCCTAAAATTTCACAAAAATGTGAAAAAGGAAACGTCCCTAAAATACAAATTGGTCTTGCATTCTTTTTAAAGATTGCTTGATTGTTCTTGCTCTTACTTCTCCAATTCCATCTACATCGTCTAAGCTGTCTATGTCAGCAGCTAAAATGTGTTGGAACGATTTGAATGCATCTATTAAGTTTTCTACTATGTTTGCTGGCATTCTTGGTATTTTGTCTAAAATACGATATCCTTTTGTGTAAACACCTACTTCATCGTAATTATCAAAGTTCTCATATCCTAGTAATCTCGCAATAATATTTTCATTTGATAATTCCTCATATGTCAGTTCTTCTAATTTTTCTAGTATTCTTTCTGGTGTTTTCTTTTTCTTTGTTACTACCATATAATCTTTGATGATAAATAGTTCTTCGTTTTCTAGACCTCCAATTAATTCTTCTAATTGCATTCTAACTAGTCTTCCATCACTACCTAATTCATAAATTTGTCTTTGTATTTCTTCTACAATTCTCATAACCCTTTCTGCTCTTTGTATTGCTACTAACACATTTTCAAGTGTTACAATGTCATTAAATTCATATTCATTTAGTATATTCAATTTGCTATCAAATACTTTTTTATATCTTTCTAATGTTTGTATTGCTTGATTTGCTTTATTTAATACTACGTCTGTATCTTCTAATACATATCTATCATTCCCTTTAAATACGGTTATAATGCTTCTTCTTTGTGAAATACTTATTACTAATTCTCCTGTTTGTTTAGCTGTTCTTTCAGCTGTTCTATGTCTAGTTCCTGTTTCAGAAGTTAGTATTTCTCTTGCTGGTATTAATTGGGCATTAGCATATAATATTTTTTTTAAATCTCCACTTAATACAATTGCTCCATCCATTTTAGCTAATTCATATAATTTAGCTGATGTATAGTCTTCATTAATAACAAATCCTCCATCTACAATTTCTTTTAATGTTTCACTGTTGTCCGTTATTAATAACAAAGCTCCTGTTTTTGCTCTTAATATATTTTCTAGCCCATCTCTTATGGGAGTTCCTGGAGCAATTAATTTTAGAATTTCTGTAATATTATCTTCTTTCCCTTTTCTCAAAAAAATTACTCTCCCTTCCTAAGCTTTTATGTAACAATTATTAATTATCCTAAAGCTTTTTGCATTGCTTCTTTTACATTGCTAACACCTATTATATCTAATTTGTATTTATCTTTCAAGTCTTTTTTATTACTTTCTGGAATAATACAAGATTTAAATCCTAAACGCTCTGCTTCTTTTAGTCTTTTTTCTATTAAATTAATTCTTCTAACTTCTCCTGTTAAGCCAACTTCACCCATAATTACCATATCTTTTGGAATTGGACTATTTTTAAAACTAGAAGCTGTTGCCATAATAATTCCTAAATCAATTGATGGCTCATTTATTTTTAATCCTCCAACTACATTCATATACACATCTTGAGAGCCTAACATTAAACCTGCCTTTTTCTCTAACACAGCAATCAATAAAGCCAATCTATTGTAGTCAATTCCATTTGCCGTTCTTTTTGGATATCCAAAAATAGTTTGTGAAGTTAAAGCCTGTAATTCTACTAAAATAGGTCTTGTTCCTTCCATGCTTGAGACAATACATGAACCAGATGGGTTATCATCTCTTTCTGATATTAATACCTCTGATGGGTTAGTAATTTCGCACATACCTTCCTCTCTCATCTCAAACATACCTATTTCATTAGTTGAACCAAATCTATTTTTAACACCTCTTAAAATTCTATATGAAAAATATCTTTCTCCTTCTAAATATAAAACTGTATCTACCATATGTTCTAGCACTCTTGGGCCTGCTATATTTCCTTCTTTTGTAACATGTCCAATAATAATAGTAGTAATTGCTCTAGATTTACACACTCTCATTACTTGTGAAGTGATTTCTCTTACCTGACTAACACTACCAGCTGCCGCAGAAAGCTCTTCTGAATACATTGTCTGAATCGAATCAATAATAACAAGTTTAGGGTTCATATCTATAATAGCTTGATTCACTATATCAATATCTGTTTCCCCT
The DNA here is from genome assembly GCA_947571975.1 of uncultured Clostridium sp. Lineage (GTDB taxonomy): Bacteria > Bacillota > Clostridia > TANB77 > CAG-508 > CAG-269. The sequence continues at coordinate 16,927 of CANPAC010000021.1, forward strand.
AAAAATAATATATCTTCATTTTTGATATTCAACCTATCAGCTCTCATTTTTATTTGTTCAGCAGACTCTTCACCAGAAACATATAAAACTTTTCCTTCACCTTGAACTTTATCACAAATTTGAAGAATTAAAGTAGACTTTCCAATCCCTGGTTCTCCTCCGAAGTAAAACTAAAGACCCTTTTACTAATCCTCCACCTAAGACATTGTCTAACTCGTTAAATCCTGTAGAGGTCCTTATTGTTTCTTTGGCTTCATAAGAACTTAATTTTTGTGGTATATTGCTTTTCAAATCTTTTGCTTTTAAGCTACTATTTTTACTTTCAACTATTTTTTGTTCAAAAAAACTATTCCAACTATTACAAGCTGGGCATTTTCCAAGCCATTTAGTTGATTCATTTCCACACTCATTACAAACAAAAATTGTTTTACTTTTCATGTTCTATGGGGACGTTTCCTTTTTCACATTTTTGTGAAATTTTAGGACACATCTTCTCCTTTCTCCGAATATAAAAAAGTATAGCATATTTATTTTATATTTGCTATACTTTTTTACTAATTTACTAAAAATTCACAATTAGAACTCATTTATATCTTTTCTTAATAAAGATATGTCCCAAATTTCACAAAAATGTGAAAAAGGAAACGTCCCAATTTATTTACTTCTAAATGAAATTTCTTGGAATAAGAAATCATGTACTTTTTCCCAAGTAATTTCTTGATGTAAGAAGTCATTTATTTCGTTTTCTACTTTTTGTTGATATGGTGTTAGTTCTACTTTTATTTCTTTGTTCCAATCAATATCTTGTAACCAAAATGATTTAAATTTATTCCAGAATCCTGTTTTTGTTGGTAGGTTGGTTCCACCTGCTTGTCTAATTGTTCCTGCGTTTTGTGTTGTTTGCTCTCCTTCGTTGTTTCCCATGTTTCCTAATTCAACTCCTCCAAATACTCCTGATACATTGTTTACTTCTCCTAAATCTGCCATTACTATTTCCTCCTTTGTAATTTATACATATTACTGCTTTATTTATACTATATTATCTTTTAATTAGCAATAGTTTTAGCTGATTTTTATATTAAATGTTTGTTACGTATTTATTACGGTTTTGTTACATTTCTACCATTATATAGTTGTTTTCTGCCTTTATGCATGTTGCTTTTGTTATTTGATTTTCTAAGGGTTCTTGTTTTTTTCCTTTTACTAATATATAGTTTTTTGTATGTCCTTGATGATAACCGTTTTTTTCTTCTTCCCATAAAATTTCCACTTGTTTTCCTAAATAAGTTTTATTATACTCTTTTTCGTTTGTGTCTGATAGTTCTATTAATTTTTGACTTCTTTCTTCTTTTATTTTACCATCTATTTGTTTTTTCATTTCTGCTGCTTTTGTTCCTTTTCTTGGAGAATATTTAAAAACATGCATTTTATAGAATTTGATTTCTTTTAAAAATTGATATGTTTCTTGGAATTCTTCTTCGCTTTCTCCGAGGAAATCCAACGATAATGTCAGTTGTTAAGTTAACTTCTTTATATGCTTTTCTTAGTCTTTTCACAATTTCTTTAAATTCTTGTATAGTATATCTTCGGTTCATTCTTTTTAATGTTTCATCACATCCGCTTTGTAATGATAAATGAAAATGTGGACAGATTTTTTCTATTTTTATTAGTCTTTGTACAAATTCTTCCGTAATTAGTAATGGCTCAAGTGATCCTAGACGGATTCTTTGTATTCCCTTTATTTGGTTTATTTCCTCTAATAAATCTATTAATTGATATTTTTCTTTAAAGTCTTTTCCGTATGATGCTATATGTATTCCTGTTATAACTACTTCCTTTATACCTTTTTGTGCTATCTTTTCTATTTCTGCTATAATGTTTTCTTTCTTTCTGCTTCTTACTCTTCCTCGTGCATATGGAATGATGCAATAAGAACAAAATCTGTCACATCCATCTTGTACCTTTATTACTGCTCTTGTTTTTTCTGTATAAGTTGTTTTTCCTAATTCAACATATTCTTTTTGTTGCATTACGTCTTGTATTTGATTTTTTTCTTGATTTTTCTTTCTGTTTTCTTTTTTATATTTTTCTACTATTTCTACTATTTCTTTTTTTTCATTGTTTCCTAATGCTATATCTATTTCTTCAATTTTCTCAACTTCATTTTTAGCTACTTGTACATAGCATCCACAAGCTACTATTACTGCCTGTGGATTTTGCTCTTTTACTCTTCTTAGCATTTGTCTTGATTTTCTATCTGATATGTTTGTTACTGTACAGGTATTTACTATGTATATTTCTGCTTTTTTTGTTGCTTCTACTATTTCATAGCTTTTTTCTATGAATTTTTGTATCATACTGTTTGTTTCATATTGGTTTACTTTGCACCCTAGTGTGATAAATGCTACTCTTTTCATGTTTATTTCCCCTTACCCTTTTCCTTCTAAGGCATCTAGGTTGTCTAATGCTTTTCCTGTACCTAATGCTACACAAGATACAGTATCTTGTGCAATCATTACATTGATTCCTGTTTTTTCTTGTAAAAGTTTATCTAGCCCATCAACTAAACATCCTCCACCTGTCATATAAATTCCTTTATCACTGATATCTGCTGCTAGTTCTGGTGGAGTCCTTTCTAATACAGAGTGAACTGCATCTACAATCATCATAGCTGTTTCTATTAGAGCCTCTAACATTTCGCTCGAATAAATTGTTACTGTTTTAGGAAGTCCTGTTATTAAATCTCTTCCTCTTATATCCATTTCAGTATCTTGTATTTTTGGATATACACATCCTATGCTCATTTTTAAATCTTCTGCTGTTCTTTCTCCTATCATAATGTTGTGTTTTCTTTTTATATATTTTACAATAGCCTCATCAAATTTATCTCCTGCTACTTTTAAAGATGTGTTAACTACTGAACCTCCTAAAGATATTACAGCAATATCTGTTGTTCCTCCTCCAATATCTACTACCATATTTCCACATGCTCTAGAGATATCAATTCCTGCTCCGATTGCTGCTGCTATCGGTTCTTCTATTAAATATACTTTCCTTGCTCCTGCTTGTGATGCTGCATCTATTACTGCTTTTCTTTCTACTTCTGTTACTTGTGATGGGATACAAATCATAATTCTAGGTGCAAAAAGAAATTTTCCACATACTTTATTAATAAAATGTTTTAACATTTTTTCTGTTACAGTATAATCTGAAATAACGCCATCTCTTAATGGTCTTGTTGCTACTATGTTTCCTGGTGTTCTACCTAGCATTCTTCTTGCTTCTTGTCCGTACAGCTAATACTTCGCCTGTGTTATTGTCTACGGCTACTACAGATGGTTCTCTTAATACTATTCCTTTTCCTTTTACATAGGCTATTACTGTTGCTGTTCCTAAATCGATTCCTATATCTTGTCCCATCCCAAATTTAAACATTTTTATCTTCCCTTCTTCGTTTTATTTCTCTTTTATTACAAAATCATTACAATTATATTACATCTATTATTTTTTATCAAGACTTTTGATTGAATTTTTCTATTTTTTGTATTATAATAGTCTTAATTATTTATATAACTGTTTTAGGGAGGTATTTATGAATCACTTTCAATTCATTTCTAAAAATGAAAAAGCAACTAAAAATTTTGCAAAGTCCATGGCTTCTAATTTAGAAAAGCATGATGTTATTGTACTTACTGGTGATTTAGGCTCTGGAAAAACTAAATTTACAGAAGGAATTTTAAGTTACTTTGGTTTAGAAAATGAAATTTCTAGCCCTACTTTTACTATTGTTAACGAATATAAAAAAAATGATATTTCGATTTATCATTTTGATGTATATCGTTTAGAGGATTCTTCTGAATTTTATGAAATTGGTGGAGAAGAATATTTTGAAAAAGGTATTTGCATAATCGAATGGGGCGAACTAATTGAAGATGCTTTACCTAAAAATTTTCTACACATTACTTTTTCTAGAGATAATCAAAATGAAAATATTAGAATTTTAACAATAGATACTAATTTTAAAAAATGGGAGGATTATTTTGAAAATATTAAGTATTGATACATCTAGTAATATTTGTGGTGTTTCTATTTTAGAAGATACCAATTTAATTTGTAAATTAGACCAATTCACAGAGAAAACTCATTCAGAAAATTTAATGCCTATGATTGAACAAGCTTTTAATCAATCTAATTTGTCTTTAAATGATATTGATTTACTTGTATGTGATAAAGGTCCTGGTTCTTTTACTGGCATTCGAATTGGTGTTTCAACAGTTAAAGCTTTTCATGACAGTATGCAAATTCCTTATGTTGGTATTAGTTCTTTAGAAACTTTAGCTTATTCAGTTGAAAAAGATAGCTTTATTGTTAGCATTTTAGATTGCAAAAACGATAATTGCTATTTTGCATTATATGAGCATAAAAACTTTCAATATAAAGAAATTATTGCACCTTCTACTGATACAATAAAAAATACCTTATTACTTTGTTACAAAGCCATTTCATCTAATAATTCTATTGTCTTTATTGGTGATGGTTCTGAAGTTTATAAAGACATTATTAATGAGTATTTTAAAGATTGTTCCTTCTGTATTATTGAGAATAATCTTTTAAATTCCTATTATTTAGGTTTAGCTGGTTTTAATCATTTTAAAGAAAATAAACAACAAGATGATGATTTATTACCTTTATATTTAAAAAAGCCTCAAGCGCAAAGGCAATTAGAAGAAAAATCAAAAAATATTGAGATTTCTTATATGGATGTTTCTGATTTAGAAAGTATTTCTTCTTGTTTAAATTCTGATTTTGATGATTTTTGGAATTATAATGTTTTTAAAGATGAATTAGCTTCTGAAAATTCAATTTATATAGTTTCTAAACTAAATAATGAAGTTATTGGTTTTGCAGGATTTAAAATTTTAATAAATGAAGCAAATATTATGAATATTGTAGTTCGAAAGGATTTTAGAAATCAAGGAATTGGTACTTTACTTTTAGAAAAATTAATTTCTTTATCAGAAGAAAAAAAGGTAAACTCTATTACCTTAGAAGTAATGGAGGAAAACTATTCTGCTATTCATTTATATAAAAATTTTGATTTTAAAATAGTTGGTATGCGAAAAAATTATTATCAAGATAAAAATGCTCTAATCATGAAAAAATAGGTTATCTCTACAGTTCTTGGTTTTATGTTAATGGCTAAGTTGGGCAATGCTGTCAACTTAAGAAAATTAAGTCATTCCTGTATTTGACATAATTCATA
>CANPAC010000022.1 GCA_947571975.1 uncultured Clostridium sp.
CAATTGCCACAAATTGTAATTATTGTAGATGAGTTAGCAGACTTAATGATGGTAGCAAAAGGTGATGTAGAAGATGCTATTTGTAGATTAGCACAAAAAGCAAGAGCAGCCCGGAATGCATTTAGTAATTGCAACACAAAGACCATCTGTTGATGTTATTACAGGTTTAATTAAAGCAAATGTACCATCTAGAATTGCTTTTGCAGTATCTTCACAAGTTGACTCTAGAACTATTTTAGATAGTGTAGGAGCTGAAAAATTACTAGGAAAAGGAGATATGTTATATTTCCCATCAGGAGCGCCAAAACCATCAAGAGTACAAGGAGCATTTGTAACAGATGATGAAGTTGAAAAAATAGTAGATTTCATAAAATTAAATGGTACAGCTACATATAGTGAAGATATTTTAGAAAGTATCGAAAATAGTAATAAAACAGATAAAGAAATAGCAGCAGAGGCAGAAGAAGATGATGAAACAGACCCATTTTTAATGGAAGCTATTCAAACAGTTGTAGAGACTGGTCAGGCATCTACTTCATTTATCCAAAGAAGATTTAAAGTAGGATATGCAAGAGCAGGAAGAATTATAGACCAAATGGAAGAAAGAGGCGTTATTTCTGGTTATCAAGGAAGTAAACCAAGAGAAGTTCTTATGACAAAAGAAAGATGGGCTGAATTGCAAATGGGAACAAATACTGCTACTAATGAAGAACCCACACAAGAAGCTTAACAATTAAAAGCGTAACTTGTTGAAAGGAGAAAAAGTTTGCCTAAAAAAACAGATAAGTTTTTAGATAAAATTGTGAAAAAAGATTATAGTAATGAACTTGAAAAGATTCTCGAAAAAAAGCCATTTGATGAAAATACTAAGAACATGTTACTTAGCGTATTATACAAAATTGAAGCAGCCTATAAAGACTATGAAAAAGTTAAAGTTAGTGTAGAAAATAAAGAAGAGTTTATAGAATCTTTTATTAACAGTATAAAAAATAACTGCGATGATATTAAAGTAATAAAATTGAACAGTAGAGAAAGTGAACTTTTAGGAAACAAGACCTTTTTAGTAGAAAAGAATCAGAAAACAATTATTTGTTATCCAATTGAAAGAAAATTACTCTATTGCATTGCTAAAATAGATAAAAAAGAAAAAATTATAAAAGATAAATATCAAATTATAAATGAGACATTAACAGACTTAATAAATGTAGGAAATAATATAAATACAGTAGAACCAATACGTGATTTTAATGGCTTTTCATGGACTACAATTCCTAGAGAAATTGAAAGTATATTTCATAATTTAGTATACCAAAATATGAGAATATTAGTAGGAAGTAAATTTTTAAACAAATGGATAAAAAACAACGAATATATTATAGATTATCTAGAATCTTTTAAAAATAGATTAGAAGAACAATATGGGAATCAAGAACAACAAGAGGTCATACAGCTCCTTAACAAGGTTTCAGTATTACTAGCAATTAGTTATCATCCAAAATTAAAAAAGCAATTATTACAAGAAAAAATCAAAGTAGAAAGTGAACTAGAAAAAGCACAAAACAATCAAGAATTTGTACAGAAGATAACAGAGGAAAAACGTGAATTAACAAAAGAAATTAAACAATTAGATGAAACATTAAATAACAAAAATTTGTTACAACAAGAATATGAAAAAAGAAACGAGTTTTTGCCATTAGAGCAAAAAATATTTAGCAGTAGAATATTATCAAAAATGATGATAGAGGAAAGACAAGAAAAAGTTAAGAAAATAGAGGATTTGAATGTTCTTTTGAATCCTCAAAGTTTTATTTCTTATAAACAAGAATTAGAAGCAAAAGAAAAGTATTTAAAACTAGTAGATGTAGAAGATTTAGAAAAAGAGATACAAGACACTATTATTAGGCTACAAAAGATATTTTTGATATGTTATCAAAAGAAAGTACAAAAAATAGATAATAAGCAAGACCTTATGAATAAAATTTATGAATTTAGATATTATTGTGTACTACCATTTAATGAATTAGAAATGATAGCAGAAGTAGAACAAATAAAAAATGAAATCCAAGAAGTAGAAATACTACTAATTGAAAAAGCTCATGAATTAAAACTTGTAGATTATTTTTCAAAAGATAGAGAAGACGATTATCAAATTTTAAGAAATATATTTCATATTAGAATTATAAACTTAGAAGATTTGTATAGTAAAATAGTAAAAGAACAAGATAGTTACTATGTACAATTATTTGATGAAGAAATATTCGAAGAAAAAATCAAAATAGAAAATAGGGGAACATCATTTAAGATAAATAAAAAAATAAAGATTTTTAATTTATAAATACAGTAAATTTAAGGAATTCTTAAAATAGAAAGGATAGAAAACATATGAAAATTACGTTTTTAGGAGCAACTAAAACAGTTACAGGTTCTAACTTTTTAGTAGAAGCATGTGGAAAAAAATTTTTAGTAGACTGTGGAATGTGGCAAGGAAAAGCAGAATATGAAGATCAAAACGCCGAAAACTTTGAATTTAGTCCAACAGACATAGATTTCGTGTTATTAACACATGCTCACATAGATCATTCAGGAAGAATACCAAAACTATATAACGAAGGGTTCAAAAATAAAATTTATGCACATAAAGCAACTTGTGACCTATGTGCTTTAATGTTACCAGATAGTGGACACATTCAAGAGATGGAAAATGAATGGAAAAACAAAAAGAGAAAAAGAAAAGGCGAAAGTGAAAAAGAACCATTATACACAGCAGAAGAGGCAGCAAGGTCATTAGAAATATTCGAACCAGTGCAATATGACGAGATTATTGAAATTACAGAAGACATACATGTAAGATTTAATGATGCAGGACACATGTTAGGTTCAAGTATTATTGAATTATGGACAAAAGAGGATGGAAAAGAAACCAAAACTGTATTTACAGGAGACTTAGGAAATAATGATATTCCATTATTAGATTCACCAACAATGATAGATAGTGCAGACTACTTAGTTATGGAATCTACCTATGGAAGCAGGCTTCATTTAAGAAATGATGAAAAAGCAGAACTATTCTTAGATATTGTATCAGAAACATTAGACAATGGAGGAAGTGTTGTTATTCCATCTTTTGCAGTACGGAAGAACACAAGAAATTTTATATGAGATTAATAAATTAAAAGAAGTAAAAGATGATGATGAATTTAGAAGAAAATATAAAACATTAATGAAATCAAATGTTTATGTAGATAGTCCATTAGCAATATCAGCGACAGAAGTGTTCAGAGAAAATACCAATCTTTTTGAACAAGAAATTAAAGAAGAAATAATGAGAGGAGACAATCCACTAGAATTTCCTGGATTAAAATTCACACAAACAGCAGAAGAATCAAAAGCCTTAAATGAAGACAGAACACCAAGCATTATAATATCAGCAAGCCGGAATGTGTGAAGTAGGTCGAATAAAACACCACTTAAAACACCACTTATGGGACCCTAAATCAACGATTTTATTTGTAGGATACCAAGCAGTAGGAACTTTAGGATATAATATTGTAAATGGAGCTAAAAAAGTAAAAATATTTGGTGAAGAAATAGCAGTAAATAGTAGAATTGAATACATTGAAGGCTATTCAGGACACGCAGACCAAGAAGGATTAATGAATTTTATTTATTCTTTTATCAACAAACCAAAACACATATTTTTAGTTCATGGTGAAGCAGAATCACAAAAAATATTAGAAGAAAAAATTGAGCAAGACACCGGAATCAATGTAACCATACCAGAATTTGGAGAAACCTATGAGCTAAGCAATATTATAGATAATGAGAATGAAGAAGATAACGAAGTAAAAGTACAAATGACAAATAAAATAGAAAGAAGAATAACATCAGCAATAAGAAGAGAAGTAATAGACAGATTACAAAAATTAAAAGAAGAAATCAAAGACATGGACGACTATGTAAGACAAGACTTACAAGATAAAGAATTAAAAGATGATGATATTTTTAGAATTAACGAAAAAATAAAAGAATTAGAAAAACAAATTATAAACGTAATAGAAGGGTAAATTTTGTTATGGCTAAATTGGGACAGGCACAACTTAACCATTTATGGTCAAACTGGGACAGTCCCACTTTAGCCATGGCACAAACCCTATATTGAGAAGGAGAGAAGAATGGAGAATAAGTATTTTAACGAAGCGATGATTGGAAATAAGAATGTGTTAGCAACTTTTACAGGGAAAGGAGAATTACAAAGAATTTATTTTCCAAGTAAAGATAATAGACAATATTTAGACTATTTTCACACAGGAGTGAAAATTAATAATTCAGATTTAATTTATTTGCATGATGATGTAAATAATGTTTATAGGCAATATTATGATACTGATACGAATATTTTAAATACTGAGATAACAAATACTTATTTTAATTTAAAAGTTCTTCAAACTGATTATGTTATGATAAAAGAAAATGTATTGGTAAAAAAGTACATTTTCTTAAATGATGGAAAAATTGATTTAAATACTAATTTTTATATACATTCTGAATTATTATCAGATTATAATAATCATGTAAGTTGTAAGATTGTAGATGGTGGAATGATGCAATATGCTCATGATTTTACTTTTTCAACATTTGCAAAAGGATATAAACTTTTAAAGCATCAAATAAATGGTAGTAAAGAAACAATCAAAAGAGGAGAAATCTATGACAAAGATTATATCGGAATGTCAAATGATTCTAGCATTTGTTATGATTTAGGAGTAATTAAGCCACAAGAAAAGAAAATGCTAGAAATTTGTATTACAATTGGAGAAAATAAGAATATATCACAAATTGAGAACGAAGTTGAAAGAATAAAAAAAATAGATTTGAACAAGGAATATGCAAATACTAAGGCATATTGGAGAAAATATGTTAAAACACATAATGGGCTAAATTTAAAAGAACCAGAGAATAGTTATGAAGAAAAAATATATGATATTTACAAAAGAAGTATTTTATTATTTCCACTTTTAAATAATCCAGAAACAGGTGGAATTATTGCCTCAGCAGAAGTTGATGAAAATTTTTCTGAATGTGGAAGATATGCTTATTGTTGGACAAGAGATGCAGTTTTTGTTACAAAAGCCATGGATATTTTAAATATGGAAAAAGATACTGAAAAATTTTACAAAGGTTTTTGCAAAAAAACACAAAGTAAAAATGGTATGTGGGAGCAAAGATTTTTCACAGATGGTAAATTAGCGCCAGCTTGGGGATATCAAATTGATGAAACAGCAAGTGTTGTATATGGTGTATATGAACACTACAAATATACAAAATCAGAAAAGTTTTTAAAAGACAATTTGACCATGTGCGAAAAAGCTGTGAAGTTTTTGAAAAGTTATATAGAAGATTGGTTAAATATAAAAGCCGAAGATGAGCATGATGAGGATAAAGTACAAAAAGAAATAGAGGAATCAATAAATCGACAAGGACATAAATATCATGTAAGTTATGACATTTGGGAAATGTGTGAAGGAATCCATCTATATTCTTTAGCAAGCATTTTTGCAGCTTTTGAGTGTATGATGAGAATTTATAGAGCTTTAGGAGACAACACATCAGACTTTGAAAACAATCGATTAAAAGACGAAAAGATAGTAAGAAGCGAAAGAGAACTAGAAAAATTACAAACTGAAATTAAAAAATATATAAATGAAAATATGTATGATGAAGAAAAGAAAACATATTTAAGAAATACAGAAGACCAAAAGATGGACATTAGTATAATAGGAGCTATCACACCATTCAATGTATTTAAAGCAAAAGAAAAGAAAATAGTAAATACGATAGAAAGAATCAATTTATCATTAAGAACCTATACAGGTGGGTATCAAAGATTTGAAGGGGACCACTACAGAAATGGTAATCCATGGCCAATTGCTAACCTTTGGATGACATTATACTACTTAGAAACAGGAGAGAAGAAAAAGGCCAAAGAAACCTTTGACTTTGTAGTGAAAACGGCTGGAAAGCATAGCTTTTTAGGGGAACAAGTAGATAACAATACATTACAGCCAAACTGGGTGCTAGGCCTAGGCTGGTCACATGCAATGTTTGTAATTGTCCTAGAAAAGTTATATGAGTGATGGCTAAACTGGGACAGGTACAACTTAGCCATTTTTGGTATAATTGGGACAGGCACAAGTTGACCAATTTTGGCTAAATAGGGACAGCAGGGAAATTAGTTTTAAGACTGTTTTAGGACCTAACAAATAGAAAGATATAATTTAAATAAAATTGTGAAGAATGTGTGAAATCTAGAAAAAGTATAGCAGAATAGTAAAAATTGTGTTATACTTTTTTTATTATTTAAAATTAAGGGAGGTTAGACTAGATTGCCAAGACAAGTAAGAAGAAAAAGCCGTAGTAATGTGTATCACTGCATGCTGCGAGGGATTAACAAACAAGATATTTTTTTTGAAGAAAAAGATTATTTAGAATTTCAAAATATTATTCGAAAATCAAAAAATAAGTTTTTGTATCAATTATATTCATATGTTTTAATGCCAAATCATATCCATTTAGAAATTAAAGATGAGAGTCAAAAAATATCACAAATTATTCATAGTATAACAACAAGTTATGCTAATTATTTTAATAAAAAATATGAAAGAAAAGGTCATTTATTTGAAAATCGATTTCAAAGTAAAAATGTTGAAAATTCATATTATATACTAAATTTAGTAAGATATATTCATCAAAATCCACTGAAGGCAGGAATTTGTAAGATGGAACAATATAAGTGGAGTAGTTATCTTGAATATTTTTGTGATGAAAAAGTTGAAGAAGAGAGTAAAATAGTAGATACAGAAGAAATTTTTAATTTGTTTTCAACAGAAAAAAAGAATTCAAAAAAAGAATTTTGTGAATTTAATAAGAAGACTTTTAGATTTCAAGAAAGCACAGAATTATTAGAATATGAGATGAAAAGTAAATTAACAGATGAAGAAGTAATTTATTTTATAAAAGAAGAATTAGGAATTTATAATATTCAAGAAATACAGAATTATAGTGCAGAAAAAAGAGATAAAATAATACGAAAAATTAAGAAATTTAAAGGCGTATTACAACCTCAAATAGGAAGAATATTAGGAATTAGTGTTAGAATTATACAAAGAGCTTGATACACAAAGTTAATGATATACTAATTTTTCTTTATTTTAAACGGCTAAACCTAAGCTGGTTCTAGTTTAGTCAAAAATGGCTAAGTTGTACCTGTCCCAATTTATCCCCAAATGGCTAAGCTGTACCTGTCCCAATTTAGCCATAAATGGCTAAGCTGTACCTGTCCCAATTTAGCCATAGCTAAAATGTAAAAAAGTACTTGCAAAGTATTACTTTTTGGTATAGAATTGAATTGCCTAAGAAATTTGGGTAATACTATAAATAATGAATAAGGAGGAATTTGTTATGTCAGTTAAAGTTGGAATTAATGGGTTTGGAAGAATAGGAAATTTATCATTCCAAGCAGCACTAAAGAGAGAGGAAGTAGAGGTTGTAGCAATTAATGATCCTTTTATAACAGCAGATTATATGGCTTATATGACGAAATATGATACAGTACATGGAAAGTTTGAAGGGACTGTAGAGGGAAAAGATAATATACTAACAGTAAATGGAAAAGAAATTAAAGTATTTAATGAAATGGATCCACATAATATCCCATGGGGAGATTTAGGTGTTGATTATGTGTTAGAGTGTTCAGGTGTGTTTACTACTCTTGAGAAAGCACAAGCACATATAGATAGCGGAGCTAAAAAGGTAATTATTAGTGCTCCTTCAAAAGATGCTCCTATGTTTGTTATGGGTGTTAATCATAAAGAATATGACAAGAGTATGAATATTGTGTCTAATGCTTCTTGTACAACAAATTGTTTAGCACCACTAGCAAAAGTTATTAATGATAATTTTGGTATTAAAGATGGATTGATGACTACTGTTCATGCTATGACTGCTACACAAAAAACAGTAGATGGAGCTTCTAAAAAAGATTGGAGAGGTGGTAGAGCAGCAGCAGCTAATATTATACCTTCTTCAACAGGTGCTGCAAAAGCCGTTGGAAAGGTTATTCCAGCATTAAATGGAAAATTAACAGGTATGGCGTTTAGAGTACCAACAGCTGATGTTTCTGTTGTTGATTTAACCTGTAACTTAGAAAAGGCAGCAACTTATGAAGAAATTTGTGAGGCTATGAAGAAAGCTTCTGAAAATGAAATGAAGGGAATTGTAGAATATGTTACAGACCCAGTTGTTTCTTCAGATTTTACAACAGACCCACATACTTCTATTTTTGATAGCACTGCTGGTATTATGCTAACAGATACTTTTGTAAAATTAGTTGCTTGGTATGACAATGAATGGGGATATTCAAATAAACTAGTTGATTTAGCTTGCTATATTGCAAGTCAAGATTAATTTATAATTGTATTTAAACAAATATTATAAAAGCTAAAGTGGTCATATAATAAGTTATGATAAGCTTTGGCTTTTTTTGTTGTAGAAATTTTAGTTAGGATAGTTTAAAAGTGAAATAAAATGTCAACTTATTAGTACAAGTTAATATTTTTTAAATTATGGATAAAATATTTACGATGAACAGTATTTTGTATAGAAAAATATTATAAAAAACCCTTGCAATTTACTATCGAAATTTGTTATAATAGAAAAGATAAAAACGAAAAAGAAAAAATAGCTAAAATAAAAGGTTTATAGGTAACCTTAAAAAAACCTAAATATAATATACAAGGATGTAAATAAAAATGAAAAAAATGGTAAAAAAAGAAAACATTATAAAAAAAGCAAGCGTTTTCTTAACCGCTGTTTTATTTTCATTTACATTTTAAATAAGGATAGAAGTTCCTTATTTTTTTTTGCTAGAAACAAGGAGGGTAACCATGAAAGAATTTAACAAAAAAATTGTATTAGAAGATGGAGAAGAATATTATGGATATGGATTTGGAGCAAACAAAGAAGCAGTATGTGAAATTGTATTTAACACATCTATGGTAGGATATCAAGAAATTGTATCAGACCCATCATACACTTATCAAATGGTAGTAATGACATATCCATTAATGGGAAATTATGGAGTTACAGATGATGACTACGAAACTAAACAACCTACTATTGGAGGAATGATTGTAAGAGAATATAATGACTTACCAAGTAATTTTAGATACACAAAAACATTATCAGAATATTTAGAAGAAAATGATATACCTGGAATTGCAGGAATTGACACAAGAAAATTAACAAGAAGTATTAGAGAAAAAGGAAGCAGAAAAGTAATTATAACAGATATTAATACAAGTAAACAAAAAGCTTTAAAAAAATTGAAAGAAACAGATATACCTAAAGATGCGGTAGCTAAAGTAAGCTGTAAGAAAAAATGGTATTCAAGAACTGCTAACCATAAATATAATATAGTAGCAGTGGATTGTGGTATCAAATTGAATATTGTAAGAAGCTTAAATAAAAGAGGTTGTAATGTAACAGTTGTTCCATATAATACTACAGCAAAAGAAATTATAGATTTAAAGCCAGATGGTATATTTTTATCAAATGGACCAGGAGACCCAGAAGATGTAAAAGAAGTTATCAAATTAGTAAAAGATTTAAGAGGAAAATATCCTATTTTCGGAATTTGTTTAGGTCACCAAATGATAAGTTTAGCATATGGAGCAAAAACTTATAAATTAAAATTTGGACATAGAGGTGGAAATCATCCAGTATTAAATTTAGAAACAGGTAAAATAGAAATTACAAGTCAAAATCATAGTTATGCTGTAGATGAAAAATCTTTAGCAAAAACAGGTTTAACCGTAACTCATAAAAATATTTTAGATGATACTATAGAAGGTGTAGAATGTAAAAAGGATAAAGTATTTTGTGTACAATATCATCCAGAAAGTGCACCAGGACCACAAGATAGTGGATACTTATTTGATAAGTTTATTAGCTTGTTAAATAATTAATTTATAATTTAACTATGTTACTAGCTTAATTACTTTCAATTCGCTATTTTCAAATTTAACAAGTTAAGTTAATAAAATAAATATTAAATAAGGAGAGATTAAAATGCCAAAAAGAAAAGATATAAAAAGTGTATTAGTAATCGGTTCAGGACCAATTGTAATAGGACAAGCAGCAGAGTTTGACTATGCAGGAACACAAGCTTGTCTAGCATTAAAAGAAGAAGGATATAAAGTAATATTAGTAAATTCCAACCCAGCAACTATCATGACAGACACATCTATTGCAGACAAAGTATACATGGAACCTCTAACAATAGAATATGTAGCAAAAATTATAAGATATGAAAGACCAGATGCTATTCTTCCGGGAATTGGAGGACAAACAGGACTAAATATAGCTATGCAACTATATAAAAAAGGAGTTTTACAAGAATGTCAGGTAGAACTTTTAGGAACTAGCAGTGAAAGCATTGAAAGAGCAGAAGATAGAGAAAAATTCAAAAGCTTATGTGAAGAATTAGGAGAGCCAGTATTAGAATCTATAATAGCAACTACAGTAGAAGAGGGAATTGAGGCAGCTAACAAAATAGGATATCCTGTTGTTTTAAGACCAGCATTTACTTTAGGAGGAACTGGTGGAGGATTTGCTGATAATGAAGAAGAATTAAAAGAAACAATAAAACATGCCTTAAAATTATCACCAGTTGGTCAAGTATTAGTGGAAAAAAGTATTAAAGGATACAAAGAGATTGAATATGAAGTAATTAGAGATAGCAATGATACAGCAATTACGGTATGTAATATGGAAAATTTAGATCCAGTAGGAGTTCATACAGGGGACTCAATTGTAGTAGCGCCAAGTCAAACTTTAACAAATAAAGAATACCAAATGTTAAGAGATAGTAGCCTAAAAATTATTAGAGCCTTGAAAATTGAAGGTGGATGTAATGTTCAATTTGCTTTAGACCCACATTCTTTTCAATATTATCTGATAGAAGTAAACCCAAGGGTATCACGTTCTTCTGCTTTAGCATCTAAAGCAAGTGGATATCCTATTGCTAGAGTTTCAGCTAAAATTGCAGTTGGTATGAGATTAGATGAAATAATGTTAGCTAATACACCTGCTAGTTTTGAACCAGCTCTAGACTATGTAGTATCAAAAGTAGCTAGATTTCCATTTGACAAATTTACATTAGCCTCTAATAAATTAAGCACTCAAATGAAGGCAACTGGAGAAGTTATGAGTGTAGGAAGAACATTAGAAGAAAGCTTATTAAAAGCAATTCGTTCACTAGAAATTGGTGTATGTCATATTCAAATGGACAAATTCAATAAAGTAGAAAATGAAGAACTAATGGATTATATTAAAGATGGAAGAGACGACAGAATTTATGCAATAGCAGAATTAATTAGAAGAAATGTGGATTTAGGATTAATCTATAATATTACCAAAATTGATATGTTCTTTTTAGAAAAAATCAAAAATATTGTTAAAGCAGAAGGGGTATTAGCAAAAAATATAGGTGATATCGAAGTACTAAAACAAATGAAGAAAATTGGATTTAGTGATAAATATATTGCTAAAGTATGGAAAAAATCAGAAGAAGAAATATATCAAATGAGGAAAAAGGAAAAAATTTATCCTGTATATAAAATGATAGATACTTGTAGTAGTGAGTTTGAAAGTTATGTACCATATTTCTATTCAAGCTATGAGGAAGAAAATGAATCTATTGTTAGCAAGAAAAAGAAAATTATTGTATTAGGGGCTGGACCAATTAGAATAGGTCAAGGTGTGGAATTTGATTATTCAACTGTACATGCTATTCAAACAATTAAAGAGTCTGGTTATGAAGCAATTATAATTAACAATAATCCAGAAACGGTGTCAACAGACTATACAACGAGTGATAAATTGTATTTTGAACCGTTAACAGTAGAAGATGTTATGAATATTATTGACTTAGAGAAGCCAGAAGGAGTAATTGCAGCATTAGGAGGACAAACAGCAATTAATTTAGCAGAACCACTTAGTAAATTAGGTGTAAAAATAATTGGAACTGATGTAATAGCTATTGAAAAAGCAGAAAATAGGGATGCTTTTGAAAAGGTAATGAAAAAGCTAAAACTATTACAACCAAAGGGTGAAGCTGTAACAAATATTGAAGATGGAATAAAGGTAGCAGCAGAAATTGGGTATCCTGTTTTAGTAAGACCAAGTTATGTATTAGGTGGAAGAGCAATGCAAATTGTTTCAAACAAAAAAGCTTTGGAAAAATATTTAAAAACAGCAGTTGAAATTAATAAAAAACAACCTGTATTAGTTGATAAATATATTATTGGAAAAGAATTAGAAGTAGATGCTGTATGTGATGGAAAAGATGTGTTTGTACCAGGAATTATGGAACATGTTGAGAAAACAGGAATTCACTCAGGTGATAGCATAAGTATTTATCCAACTTTTAGTGTAAGTGAAGAAGCAAAACAAAAGATATTAGATTATACTGTAAAACTTGGATTAGGCATTGGAATTGTTGGTCTATATAATATTCAATTTATTGTGGATAAAAATGAAGATGTGTATGTTATTGAAGTAAATCCACGTTCTTCAAGAACAGTGCCATTTATATCTAAATCAACAGGATATTCTTTAGCTGATATTGGAACATTAGTAATGTTAGGAAAAACATTGAAAGAACAGGGGATTAATGAAGTATATCCAAAGGAAAAAGAAAAATGGTATGTTAAAGCACCAGCATTTTCTTTCTCTAAATTAGCAGGATTAGATGCTTACCTTTCTCCAGAAATGAAATCAACAGGAGAAGCAATTGGTTATGATAAAAAATTGACAAGAGCTTTATATAAAGCGCTTCAATCTTCTGGTATGAAGTTAGTAAATTATGGAACAATATTTTTAACAATAGCAGATGACGATAAAGAAGATGCTTTGCCACTAATTAGAAGATTTTATAATTTAGGATTTAATATTGAGGCAACAGAAGGAACAGCTAATTTCTTAAAAAAACAAGGAATTAGGACTAGAATCAAAAAGAAAATTAGTGAAGGAAGTGAAGAAATTTTAGACTCTATACGAAAAGGTTATGTAAGTTATGTAATTAATACAAGAAATATAAATTCTATTAAGGAAGAAACAGATGGGGCACAAATTAGAAGATGTGCAGTTGAAAATAATATTCCAACTTTTACAGCACTAGACACAGTAAAAGTATTACTTGATGTGCTAGAAGAGATTACACTTGGTATTTCAACAATAGATGAGTAAAATTTGAAAGATATTGGTGTTAGAATATAAATATAGACACAAAATTTTACACTTACAAAAAATGGTTCCATACGTGTGTTATACAATTTATTCATAAAGAACACCTTCTTTCGTGTAAAGTTGTTATTTATTTTATCACTAACATTTTACCAAAGTTGGTGTTTTTTTGCAATTTTCTATTTTTTTAAAAAACTGTCGGATAATAAGGAAATGAAATAAGAGTGTACACTATCTTGACATAATTCACTTTTATGATAAAATATAAATGTGAATTGTGTCTATTTTTATAGCTAAAAATAAAAAGAATAGAAGAAGTAAAAAAGGAAACAATAAACAAAAGAGGAAATATTAGGAGGTAAAAAAATGAAAAAGCAAAAAGGAATTACACTAATAGCATTAGTAATTACAATTATAGTATTATTAATATTAGCAGCAATAAGCGTAGTAGCATTGATTGGAGACAATGGAATAATAGCAAAAGCAAAAAGAGCAAAAGAAGAACAACTAATAGCACAATATAAAGAAGAAATTAACTTGATTATAGCAGAAGAAATAGCAGAAAGAAAAATAGAAGAAAAAGAAGAATTAATGATACAAAGTCTAGATACAAAAATAAGAAAAAAAGAATGGGTAAAAGAAATATATAAATTAAATGATGAGCAACAAGAACAAACGACATTTGAAGAAAGTACTCATTTGTTAGTAGAAAGTAAGGAAGGATATGAGTTCTTAATAAAAGTAGATAATAAAAAGAATACAGCAGAAATAGTAAGTGCACGGAGAAGGAACAGGAGAGATTTGTACAGTAATATATAATCCAAATGGAGGAACAGGAGAACAAGAAGAAATACAAGTAAAAGCAGGACTTTCAATAACATTAAAAGAATGCAATTATAGTAAAGAAGGATATGAATTTGTAGGATGGTATGAAAATGCAAATGGAGAAGGAGAAGCATTATGGCCAAAAGATAAATATCAAGTGACAAAAGACACAACATTATATGCAATATGGGAAAAACATGTGGATTTTTCAATGGGATATGGAAGAATAGAAGTAGTGTGGTTAGACATAGACGATAATGTTATATCAGAACCTAATATACCAAAATTAGGAAACATGATACCAGTGAAATGGGAGGGATTTACAGAAAAAGAAACAACAGCAAGCGATTCAGAATGGTATAGTTATAAAGCAAAAGAAGGAATAGAAGATAACTTAGATAGTTATTGGGCAAATGCAAAAAATAAAGTAGGAGATGTAGAAAGTTATTTTGTATGGATACCAAGATATGCATATAGAATAACATATTATGAAAGCAAAGAAAGTGATAAAATAACAGGATATTGTGACCCAAATGGAATACAAGACATTTATGGAAATGTACAACAATCTATTCGGAAATACAGTAAAATCAGTTGAATCAAATGGAAAGAAATATATAGTACATCCTGCATTTAGAGATGGAAGAAGTAATAATTTTAAAAATGGAGAATGGAAGAGTGAGTTATCTGGAATATGGGTAGCAAAATATGAAACAAGCCATAGTGATGCAACAGTTAGTAAAATAGGAACTAGCAGTACTATGAAAGTAGCACCAGGAGTAAGAGCTTGGGGAAGTATACAAATAGGAGCAATGTATACTAAGGCATATAATTATGATAGGAACAAAGAAAGTCATTTAATGAAATTGAGCGAATGGGGAGTGGTGGCATATTTAACCCATAGTCAATATGGAAGAAATGGAAATGAAATAGATATAAATAATAGTAGTAATTTTATAACAGGAAATGGAGGAGGAAGTAATACAAGTACGCAAACAGTTTCAGGAGTAGCAAATGCATATAATACAGAAATAGGAGCAAAAGCAAGTTCAACAGGAAATATTTATGGAATATATGATTTATCAGGAGGAGAATACGAATATGTAGCAGCATATATAACTAATGCAGATGGAAAAACAAAAAGACAGTCATATGGAAGTTCATTTGCAAGTACAGAGGTAAATGTAGAAGGATATAAAACATTAAGCACAGAATATGCAACAGTGTATCCATTTGATTCAAGTGATAGTGTGGAAAACAATCGTAAAGCATATCAAAATGCTAATTATGGATATGGAGATGCTGTTTTAGAAATATCTATGGTTAAACGTAAGTCGTGGAACGGAGATATTAGTGGATTTCTAAACTCTAGTAACACTTTCTTTATAGTTGGGGGATATATTGCTACAGGGACTTCAGCTGGAGTATTTTGTGTCCAAGGTACTGATGGAAGTGGGGGCCCAGGTTCTTCATTCCGCCCAGTGCTTGCGTTCTAATATTTTAAATTATGTAAAATAGAATTAAATCAAGAAAAATGTATAGTTTAGATACTAAATATAATGTGCAAATTGACTATATATTAGATAGTGTATAATCTGGTGTGGTGCGACTGTGAAGGTTGCCCCACACCAGTATTGACAAACTTTCAAGTAAATTTAAATGGCTAGTTTGGTGCCTGTCCCTAAACTAGCCATCCAAATTATTTATCACACTTGCAAAAAAATGAAACTTGTGATATAACGGAAACAAATAAAATAAGAGCACAAAAAGAGGTGAGAAAATGATAAAGGCTTATGCAAAATCAGATATAGGAAAAGTAAGAGAAATAAACCAAGATTATTATTACATATCGGAATCGCTAGATGATGTGCAATTATATATGTTAGCAGATGGAATGGGAGGATATAACGGTGGCGAGATAGCAAGTAAATTAGCAGTAGAAGCAGCTAAAAGTTATATCGAAAATAATTTTAAAGAAATTAACAAAGATAAAGAAAGTATCCTTCAATTAGTAGGAAGTAGTATGGAATATGCGAATATGGTAGTATATGAAAAATCAAAAGAGAAAAAAGAATTAGAAGGAATGGGTACTACTTTAGAGATTTGTTTAATATATAATAATAAGGCTTTTATTGGACATGTTGGAGATAGTAGAATTTATAGAATTAGAAAAGGATTAATTAGAAAACTGACACAAGACCACAGTTATGTTCAAAAATTAGTAACAGATGGGACAATCACAAAGGAAGAAGCTATGCATCATCCACAAAAAAATATGTTAATAAAAGCATTAGGATGTAATGTATTCGTAGAGCCTGATGTCATGGTAAGAGGCTTCTTAAAAGAAGACATTTTTGTGATGAATTCAGATGGATTGACGAATTTAGTACCGCAAGAAGAAATTTACACATTAGCTAAAAAAGACATTGAACAAGCACCAAAAGAATTAGTAGAAATAGCTAATAAAAATGGTGGGTATGATAATATTACAGTTATTATCATAAAGAATATATAAACAAGCCTTTAGGAAGGAATGAAAAATATGAATTTAGAAGGAAAGCTATTAGGAAATCGATATGAAATGATTGAAAAAGTTGGAAATGGCGGAATGTCTACAGTTTATAAAGCTATGGATAAAGTTTTAAAAAGATATGTAGCAGTAAAAATATTAAGAGATGAATTTACAACAGATGAAGAATTTATCAAACGATTTGAAGCAGAAGCGCAATCAGCAGCAAGATTAACAGATGCAAATATTGTTTCTATCTATGATGTAGGAGTAGAAGGAAACTTATATTACATTGTAATGGAATTAATACAAGGAAAAACATTAAAAGAAATAATTATAGAAGAAAGAGGACCATTACCTTGGAAATGGTCAATAAATGTAGCAATTCAAATAGCCTCAGCATTAGAAACAGCGCATAGAAACAATATTATACATAGAGATATAAAACCACATAACATTATCATTACAGAAGATGGAATAGCAAAAGTAACTGATTTTGGAATTGCTAAAGCAGTATCTAATTCAACAATTACAGCATTTGGAACAACATTAGGATCTGTACATTATTTTTCTCCAGAACATGCTAGAGGAGGGTTTACAGACGCTAAATCAGACTTATATTCTTTAGGTGTTGTTATGTATGAGATGCTAACAGGTAAAGTACCATTTGATGCAGACACACCTGTATCAGTAGCTTTAAAACATATGCAAGAAGAACCAGAAGAGCCTATAGAAATTAATCCGGATATACCAATAGCAATAAATAAAATTATCATGAAAGCATTACAAAAAGATACTACATTAAGATATCAATCAGCAACAGAAATGTTAGCAGATTTAAAACAATCATTAAAAAATCCAGATGGTGATTTTGTAGAAGAATTTGAGTATGATAGAACAGCAAGAACACAAAAAATTGATTTAAACGAATATGGAGAAATAGAAGACATACCAAATAGTAGAAGCAAAAAAGGGAAAAAAGAAGGAAAACTCAAACAATTTATTAAAAGACATAAAGCGCTAAGTACTATAGTAGGACTAATCTTATTATTTGCCTTAAGTTTAGGTGGAACATTAGCTGTGTTACATTTTACTAATCCAGCAGAAGTAGAAATGCCAAATGTAGTTGGACTATCTAAAGAAGAAGCTCAAAAAGAAGTAGAAGCAGCTAAATTAAAATTCGAAATACAAAGAGAAGAATATAACAAAGAAGTTCCAGAAGGTTTTGTTATTTCGCAAGAACCAACTTATATGGAAAGATTTAATAAAGTAAAAGAAGGAAGCACAGTAAAAGTTGTAATTAGTAAAGGACAGGAAAAAGCAATAGTACCAAATGTTAAAGGAAAAGAAAGGGAAGAAGCAAAAAGATTAATAGAAGAGGCAAAATTAAAAGTAGAAGAAATAGAAGAAACCAGTAAGACTGTTAAGGAAGGATTTGTTATTAGTCAAGAAACTGACCCAGATACAGAGGTTTTCGCAGGAGATACAGTAAAAATTCATATAAGCCTAGGAACTGGAATAAAAGAAGTAACAGTAGTTAGTGTTATTGGGCAAACAGAAGAAAATGCAAAAAAAGCATTAGAAGCTTTAGGATTAAAAGTTACTGTGTCTTATGAAGAAAACACGAATAAGGATAATGGAGTAGTATTAAAACAAAGCATAGATAGTGGAAAAACAGTAGATGAAGGCACACAGATTTCAATTACTGTAAATAAATTAGCAGAAAAGAAGAGCGCAACTGTTTATGTTAATGTTAAATCTATAACAGGGGGATATACAGAAACAGATAATACAACAACTACAATTAAGAAAAAAGTAAAATTAAGAGTAGAAGCAAATGGTGAAACAATTTATAATCAAGAAGTTGATAAAAATGAAACACAAATAGATACAGGAAATGGAAAGATTGTAGCAACAGGAAATGTTACAGTGAAAGTGTTTATAGATGATGTTAAAGAAAGAGAAAGAGATATTGATGTAAGAACAACAAATACTTATACTTTTGATTAAATATAAAAATCTCAATTAGATAATTGCTAATTGAGATTTTTTCTTGTATAATAAGAAAGAAAAGGAGGAAACATGCAAGGAACAATAGTAGAAAATATCTCTAACTTATACAAAATAGATACTAGCAACAAAATTTATGAAGCAACAGCAAGAGGAAAATTCAAAAAAGAAGAAATATCGCCAGTAGTAGGAGACATAGTGGAGATAGAAGTAATTGATGAAGAAAATAGAAAAGCAGTAATAGACAAAATAGAAAAAAGAAAAGTATATATAAAAAGACCTAAACTTGCTAACATTACGCAAATTGCATTAGTTATTTCAAGCAAAAATCCAAAACCAGACTTACTAATGTTAGACAAGCAGCTAGCATTTGCAGAATTTTTAAGAATAAAAAGTTTAATCATATTAAACAAAACAGATTTAGACCAAAAAGAAGAATTTAGAGAAATAAAAAATACATACAAAAAAATAGGATATAAAGTATTAGAAACAGAAGCAAAAAATCAAAAAGGAATTAATGAACTAGAACAAGAATTAAAAAATAATATAAATAGCTTTTCTGGAAACTCAGGAGTAGGAAAATCCACTCTAATTAATGGACTTTTTAAAAAAGATATAACATTAGAAGGAGAAATAAGCAAAAGAAATAAGAGAGGAAAAAATACAACAACATCAATCAAATTATATAAAATTGACGAACAGACTTATATTGCAGACACACCAGGATTTTCAACATTTTCAATTGAAGAAATTGAAAGTAAAGAATTAGCTAAGTATTTTGTAGAATTTAGAAACAAAATAGAACAATGTGAATTTGTAGGATGCACACACATTAAAGAAGAAAACTGTGGAATAAAAAAAGCAGTACAAAAAGGAGAAATTTCGGTAGCTAGGTACGAAAGATTTTGTAAAATATACCAAGAATTAAAACAAAGGGAGGAAAAAAATAAATGGTAGAAGTATCAACATCTATATTATCAATTAAAGAAGGAGAAGAGGCATCAACTTTTTTAGAGCTAGAAGCAGCTAAAACAGATTATTTTCACATTGACGTTATGGACGGAAAATTTGTAGAAAAAAACACATATGAAAAAATGCTTGAAAATGTATCATATATTAAAAGAATATCAAATTTGCCACTTGATGTACATCTTATGGTAGAAAACATAAAAGAGGCTATAGATGATTTTTTAGCAGTAGAACCTAATATTATTACATTTCACTTAGAAGCATGCAAAACTAAAGAAGAAGTATATGAAATAATTAGATATATAAAGGAAAATAATTGTAAAGTTGGAATATCAATAAAACCAAATACAAAAATCGAAGAAGTGTATGAATTTTTACCATATATACATCTTTGTTTAATTATGACAGTAGAGCCAGGAAAAGGGGGCCAGACATTTTTAACAGATATGCTAAAAAAGATTAATACATTAAAAAAATACATGGATGAACAAAATTTAGAATTTGACATAGAAGTAGATGGAGGAATTAATTTAAGAACAGCGCCTGAGGTAAAAAAAGCTGGTGCTAATCTTCTAGTAGCTGGAACAGCTATTGTTATGGCAAATGATTTTAAAGTAATTATTGATGAGTTAAAAAGCTAAATATGTCTTTTATAAAAAAGGTTTCTATATTTGAACTAATATAGAAACCTTATATTTATTATAAACTTTTAATCTTTTATTCTGCAATTTGTTTATCTTTCAAAACTATTTTAGAAACTACTATACCTAGTCCTAAAACAATAGCTACTATTGAAATAACAGAACCAACAAAAGGAATTAATGCAAGTAGCCATAAAGCAATAGCTATTACAACTAACATTCCGAAAGTAGCAATCTTTTTTTCAATTTTTAATTTATTACAAATTAAAGCATTTATTGTTATTACAAATATAGATGTTCCCATTGCTAATAAAGCAAATAAAGCAAGTAATAACAAGAATCCTATACCTGATGTAATTCCTAAAACAAGTAATATAATAGATAGGAAAATACCTAAAATAGGAACTAGGATTCCAAATCCAATAACAGGTAAAACTTTTTTAGTAGTAAGTAAAACTGTAAGGTTATTTAAAAACTTAGGTGCAAGCCATAAGCATAATAACCAAATAATAGAAACAGTTACAATGAAACTTAGTAATTTTAAAAAGTAAGTTAAAATTACATTAGTATTAGAAATACCTGATTGTTCAAAGAAAGTTTCTCCAGAAACAACTCCTTCCATAATATTTGCTTCTGCACTAGCTGAATAATTTAAATTACCATTAATCATAGGTTGTGAAGCTGTTGTTTCATCAGTTCCTTCAGCAGTAAAGTTAAGAGTATTGCAATCTACATAAGCATTTCTTCCTATAGATCCTAAAATGTTTACAGTATCAGAACCTACACGAGCGTCACGATAAACATATCCATTGATAGTAGTATTTTCAGCGGCAGAATATAAATCATAAACAACACCATTTATATTTACATTTTTTGCAAATGCAAATAAGTTGCTGAAAATGTAACCTTGTTCTCCAATAGTTACAGTATTAGCACAAATAAAGGCATCTCCACCAATTTGAGAATTAATTGTAACATTATTAGCACATACAAATAAGTTTCCATCTACAATATAGTCAATTGAAACTGTATCACCAAATAAGTATACATCATTTTTTTCAAACCCGTCAGTAGGTGTATTATTAGCCATATTAGCATTA
The DNA here is from genome assembly GCA_947571975.1 of uncultured Clostridium sp. Lineage (GTDB taxonomy): Bacteria > Bacillota > Clostridia > TANB77 > CAG-508 > CAG-269. The sequence goes on from CANPAC010000022.1 coordinate 21,357, forward strand.
GCTGGGTCAGCTGTAAGGTCAATAGATTCGTTTGATGTTTCATTTTCTACTGAATTAATCATATCAGTATTTTCATCATCTGCTCTTACAATAGGAAAGGTAAGAGCTAAAATAATTACAGTTAATAGTGCAATTATCTTTAGTTTGTTGGTTTTCAACATAAAAAATCCCTCCTAAAAAATTTATATCTCATATGTAAAAAATATATATCTTTATTCTGTTTTTGTCAATAAATATTTCAATTATTTTAAAATAAAAGGTTACAGTTCAGTGAAAAATAATTATGATTTTATTCTCTACAACTCTTGATTTGTAAGGCTGATTATTAAAAAATAGCAAAAGGCATTTATAT
>CANPAC010000023.1 GCA_947571975.1 uncultured Clostridium sp.
TTACTTTCCGACTTTTTTAAACAAAAAATTATATATTATAATTATTACTAAAAAAAAGTCGAAACTTAAATTATTCTAAAAGATAATAGACTTTTGTTTCAATTTGTTATATAGTAATGATAAATTTGCACTAAAAATTTGTGCTTTCTGAAGATGAAGCGTTAGAAAATATAAGAAAGGAATGAGCTTAAATATGAAAAATTCATTTGAAAATTATGCAGCAAATGAAAGAAATTCGAAATGGGAAAATATTATATCTAGGAAATCACCTTTATACAATAGAGATAGCGATATCAGAAGTGAATTTGAAAGAGATTATACTAGAATTATTCATTCAAATAGTTATAGAAGATTAAAACATAAAACTCAGGTATTTTTTTCACCAGAAAACGACCATATTTGTACGAGAATTGAACATGTTACCCATGTTGAATCTATTAGTTATTCAATTGCTAATTATTTAGGTCTTAATACAGAATTAACTAGAGCCATTGCAGTTAGCCATGATTTAGGTCATAGTCCATTTGGACATAGTGGTGAAAGGATTTTGTCTAATCTTTCAAAAAATGATTTAGGTATACCTTTTTGGCATGAAAAAAATGGTTTAGATTTAGTTGATAATATAGAGCTTTTAGAAGATAGCAATCGATATAGACAGAATTTAAATCTTACTTATGGTGTTAGAGATGGTATTATTTCTCATTGTGGTGAAATTGATGAAAATGGAATTAGACCAAGAAATGAATTTATCGATTTATCTAATTATGTTCATCCTAATCAGTTTGCCCCTTATACATGGGAGGCTTGTATTGTTAAGGTTGCTGATAAAATTTCGTATGTTGGACGTGATATTGAGGATGCTATTACTCTTGGTATTTTGGATAATCATTTAGATGAACTATATAGCCTGTTAAATTATAATAGACAGGATAAAAAATTAAATAATTCTAATATTATTCATTTTTTAATTGATGATTTGTGTGAAAATTCTTCTCCTGAAAAGGGATTGTGTTTTTCAGATGATGCTTTTTATATGCTTAATAAGGTTAAGGAGTTTAATTATAAAAATATTTATTTTTCTGATAGAATTAAACCTTCTAATCGATATTTTGAACTTGTTTTGACTGAGATTTATAATACTTTGAAATCTTGTTTTGATGGCAATAGTGTTTTTTCTTCTGCTAATTGCTTACAGAAGTTTTATCCTAAGTTGCATGAGGGCTTTTTAGGTTTTTTGTATAGTTTTTACGATTTTCCTGATAGGACTTCTTCGAATTTTAAGAATAGTGTTCTTTTTTCGGATTGTAATGAGCAACATTTTTACCAGGCTATTTTATTTTTTATTTCTGGTATGACGGATAATTATGCTATGGAGATTTATAATGAGATTGTTGGGTTTTAGAGTTTTGTGTTTTACTTGATACTAGAACTAAAAGATGCATCTTTTAGTTCTAGTTTTGAATTCTACTTTATTTATATTAAAACTTAAAAGTAGATAAACTTATTTCTCCCTTTTTATATTTACATTCTACTATATTTATATTAAAACTTAGGAGAAGACGAAAAACAAGCTTGGAAAACATTATTTACATTCTACTATATTTATATTAAAACTACATCAATAATCGGACCATTAAGCACAACTTCAATATTTACATTCTACTATATTTATATTAAAACAGCAGGACAACCTAACTGGGAAGAAGAAAATATTGAATTTACATTCTACTATATTTATATTAAAACATATATTTGACACAAGCAAAGATAAAGTATGTAGCAAATTTACATTCTACTATATTTATATTAAAACGCAATAGCGACAAACAAAAATTGGACTTTAGCATATTTACATTCTACTATATTTATATTAAAACATAAAGCAAGAATTGATTTTGGGCAAGAATTACTGGATTTACATTCTACTATATTTATATTAAAACATTAGAAATGCTAACCATAGATGGAATTTAAAAATATTTACATTCTACTATATTTATATTAAAACAAGAACAAATAGAATTATATCCAGATGACATTACAATTTACATTCTACTATATTTATATTAAAACAAAGCAATAGCGACAAACAAAAATTGGACTCTAGCATATTTACATTCTACTATATTTATATTAAAACTATGAGCCTTATTTTTTAGTTTTTCTACTTTTCTTTATTTACATTCTACTATATTTATATTAAAACATTTAGATTATTTTATGATAAAATTAAGATACCTAATTTACATTCTACTATATTTATATTAAAACGGAAAGAAACGATATAACAAAAATAGATACAGGATTATTTACATTCTACTATATTTATATTAAAACCCTCGTTATTTCCATTTTCTAAAATCGGTTGATGCCTATTTACATTCTACTATATTTATATTAAAACACAAAAAACATATGAATACTTTATAAAACATTTTAAATTTACATTCTACTATATTTATATTAAAACGAAGATAGTGAAGAAAACTATTTAGAAATAAACGATTTACATTCTACTATATTTATATTAAAACCTTCTAAAAGTAGAGTATACTGTCAGCAGACAGAGATTTACATTCTACTATATTTATATTAAAACTGAAGCTGCTAAACAAATTAATAATACATTTTTGTTATTTACATTCTACTATATTTATATTAAAACAAAATAAATTTTGCATAAGGTCGAATTTTTTGCCTATTTACATTCTACTATATTTATATTAAAACAAAGTTGGATAAAAAATATTGAATATGTAAATTTAATTTACATTCTACTATATTTATATTAAAACTTGATGACCTATTAGACGTTGTTTCTACTGCTACATTTACATTCTACTATATTTATATTAAAACCCGTTATGTTATAATAAGTACAGAAAGTGAGGTGATTTACATTCTACTATATTTATATTAAAACTTAATTCTAAAGCCGTTTGTGTTTTTCCACTACCAGCATTTACATTCTACTATATTTATATTAAAACTTAATTGTAAACAACCGATTAAGAAATCATGTTCATTTACATTCTACTATATTTATATTAAAACCCATTGGAATTATCTGCAATTCTTTTTAAGATTTCATTTACATTCTACTATATTTATATTAAAACTAAACGTAAAGTTTCTTTTTCTTCAGAACTCACTATTTACATTCTACTATATTTATATTAAAACTGCAATGAGATATGCAGTAGAAAAATACGTAAAAAAATTTACATTCTACTATATTTATATTAAAACTAGAGATAGTAGCTTTTAGCTACTACTCTATTATGATTTACATTCTACTATATTTATATTAAAACAGGTCCTCCAAAAGTACTTACAAATTCAGGGATTCCATCCCCATATCTGTCGATATATGAATTTCACTATACAAAAATTTAACTAAATCTTCTTAAAGTTACAAAAACGTAACTATTTCAATAAAATTCATATCTGTCATCCCCTTATACTTTTTGCCCAATAATACATCGACAGATAAAAAATTTCTACAAAAAATTAGAAGTTTTATCTTCCTCTATCATTCCTAAAAACTCTTTATCTAACCATCGTTGGCTTCGGCTTTTAAAAACAATCACACTATCCTTATCATCACGAATATAACGATTCAATTCTGTTTTTAATTTTAACATTTGAGATTCTAATAATTCTCCTTCAAAAACAGAATTTTGAATATGTACTAGGTATTTTTTACAAATCTTATAAACATTTCTCAATACTTTTTGCCCTTCTTTTTCTTCTAGATTAATGTCATAAACTAAAATCACATACATATTACCACCACATTTTAAACCCTTCATACGGAATATCTTCTGTCAAATATTTTATTAACTTATAAATTTCTAATCTAATTAGGTATTCATAGCTCACTTCTCTTTTTAAAGTTTTGTGCATAATTGTAGTTTGCAATCTACTATCCATTTGTTTTGTTATTTCTTTTCTTGCTTTATCTTTTATATAGAGAAAATTCAAATTTTTCTCGAAATCCTTTTCTGTAATTTGCTTCTTATTTAACATTGAAAAAATTAATCTGTCTGCAATGATTGGCTTAAATATCTCTGCAACATCTAAACATAAAGAAAATCTTCTTTCAGATGGTTCATGTAGATAACTAATAGTAGGATTTAATTGTGTTTTATAGATTTCACTTAAACACCTTGTATAAATAATTGTATTAACATAGGAAATTAATGAATTGATGGCATTATCTGGTGGATTTTTCACTCTTTTTTCGAATCCAATATCTTGATTAATTATGATATTCCATGTATCATAATATACTTTTCTAATATTTCCTTCTATCCCCATTAACTCTTGTACATCTTTGCATAAATCAATTTGCTTTCTCAAGTAATCAATTTCTTTCATAAAGTCTTTTACATCTTTTCCTCTATTATTATAATACGTCAAATTTCTATATATATTATAAGAAGCTGCTTCAATAAATGCTTTTGCTATTTTTAACCTTTTTTCTTGATTTGTATAGGCTTCTACTTGTTTAACAAGTAGTTTTCCTGATACCAATGTTTCTTTAGGATAATAAGTTCCTGTATAAAAACCATAATAATTAAAAAAATGCACTGATATCCCATACTTTCCTAGAAAATTGAGTAAAGTAGTATTGAAATCAAATTCAGTCATAACATAAATATCATCTACTCGCTCAATTGGAATTGATTTTTTTGTATTATCTTTGTATACAATTTCAAGTGTATTATCTTTTCTTTGTATTCTTCCACTTTTATATAAATAATAAGATTGTTTCATCTTCTATTCCTTCCTAATATATCGCATCCTAGCAAACATAGCACAAATCATAATAAGCACATTTCTTACATATTTTTTGTTCAATTGGTTTTAGCGGCTTGTCTCTTTTTGCAATTTCTTCTATATTTTTGATAACATTTTCTAATATTTCCTTATCTTCTTGTTCTAAAGTAATTTCTTTTGTTTCTCTTAATAAGGGAAAGTCTATTTTTGCTGTTATATTTTTTATCCCTTTATTTTCTAAGTAATACATATAGTATTTTACTTGCCAAATCCCTGCTTCTTCAATTGCTTTTGTTTTTTTTACTTCGTGTAAGACTGCTCCATTTTTAATAAAGTCTATATTTATAGTATCGTCTATTAGTATATTTTTCTTTTCTCTTGTGTAAGTACTTTCGTCTATTGCTGTTCCAATAGCTACTAATTCGCTGTTTTGTTCCATACTAATTTCATTAGTAAAGTACCATAATTTTCTCTCACAAATAAAATAGTAATATACCATTAATCCTGTTATATTTTTCATTTTTCCACCTACTCATCAAAATATCCTGATTGTTTCATATTTTCCATAATTAATCCTTTTCCTTGTAAAGTTTCATTGTCAAAATCATATTCATACGATGTACGATAAATATTGCTTCCTTTGTAGAATAGTTCTTCTTTGTCATGATACACTTTTTGATTATATCTTACTCCAATTACATAGTTTTTTATTTGGTTTTTTATTTCTATTTTTTTGTTTACTAGTACATTTTTATTTTTTAGATTTTCTATCCATTCTTCTATTTTTCCTTCCTTTTCTAATTGATTAAAAATTTTATCTGGCATCAAATTAATATTTTGAATATCTCTAAATTTATCGTCTATTAATTTCTTGGGTAACTCATTTGGTATGATATCTTTTAAAAGTCTTATTTCTTCTTTAATTGTTTTATAATATTTAGAATTTTTTAATTCTGGATTTTTTGCTAAGTCAAATATATTATTTATCATTTCTTGTTTATTTTCTTCTGTTAAATTTTCATTATTATAATTTTTAATTTGTTCTATACTATAATCATAAATTTCTGCATCAATGATATAAGGCACACCATTTCGATTGTCTAAAATATAAATGTTTGGTTCTTCTTGATTAAAATTTCTTTTTCGATAGATTCTTCCCATTCTTTGAAAAAGGCTATCAATTGAACACATTTCAGTAAATAACACATCAAAATCGATATCCAGACTTGCTTCTACAATTTGCGTCGAAATCCATATACCAGATTCTTTATTTTTTTCTCTATCTCCAAATTTTAATATTTGTTTTTCTATTTCATTCCTATCATTTTTAGTATAATGACTATGTAATAAATGAGCATTTTCTATTTTTTGATACAATTCTTGTGCCCTTTTAACGGTGTTTACAATTATTAATACTTTTTTCCCTTTTCCTAGTTCTTGTACTTTTTTTAAATCAAATTCATTTTGTTCTAATACTTGTATTTTGTGTCTATTAGCAATGTGTGGCGTAAATTCTTCTTCTTGTTTTTTATAAGGTATTTCCAATTTATCCATTATAGTATATAAAAGTGGGGGAAAAGTAGCTGTAATAATAGCAAATTTTCCTCCTACTTCTGTTATCATTTTTAGCCCTAATAAAATATAAGCTAACATCTTAGGCGAATACATTTGAATTTCATCTAAAATCACTTTTGAATAGCTTAGTGTTGCTAAGATTTCTTCATATCCTTGATAACGAAATGCTATTTTAAATAATTGATCTACTGTAGTTATAATCAATGGAGAAGATAATCTTCTTGCTCTATCATAACTATTAATATCTACATCTGGTTGTTCTTGATAGTAAGAATAAGCATCTCCATGAAGTAATAATGCCTTTTTATATTGAATTCTATTAATAATTCTTTGGTACATTGCATTAATAGACACTTTTAAAGGAAGCGTATAAAATGCTTTTTGTTCTCCTATCCATAATAAAGCTGCTTCTGTTTTTCCACTCCCTGTATAAGAAATAACAACTAAATTTTCTTCTTGTTTTTCCATCATATATCTTTGAACTTCTCGGTAGTTATTTTGATATTTATTTTTAGTTATTTCTTGAATTTTATCACTTACTGTCTGTCCATTATCTCTACATGTCTCTTCTACATTAATTCCTTCTTTGTCTAAACTTGCTACATAGTCTAATTTGTTTAAAATTCCTTTGATTAAAATATATCTTCTTTCTTTTAATATTTCTTCGTCTTTTTCTCCTAATATATATCTACCAATAGAATCTTCTACTCGGCTTAAATCCAAATCAAAAAAGTTCCCTAATGCTTGTTTTTGTTTTCTTAAATCTTCTAACGCTTCTTCTGTTACTTCTCTTTTTTCCCTTGTATGATGATAATATACACTACTTATCAAAATTCTAGTATTTTTTCTACCAAATTTTTCTTCCATCTTATCTATATTAATTAAATGTGGACTTAAGAAATTATGTGGTATTTCCTCTTCTTTTATATTGTCTTCTAGCAGTTTCTTTTTTAATTTTTGATATAACTTATTTTGAAATTTTGTATTAATTTTCCCTATATCATGATATTTCACGGCATAATTTAATAATTCCCATTCTTCTTTTTCTAAAATAGATGGATAAATTATTTTTAAAATTTCTAATTGATTTAATAAGTCTTGTGTGTGTTCTTTTATCGTTTTTTCTGGATTACTTTTGGCTAAACCTCGATTTTCCATTGGCTCCTCCTAGGCTAAAAATACAAAATCTTTCCCATCTGTTTTTATTCTTGTTCTTTTATAAATAGTAGATTCTTTACTAAAATATCTAGCTAATATTTGTTCTTCCCAAAATCTAATATTAGTTTTGAGATGAATACCATATTTCTTGTTTAATTTGTAAATTGTAGAAATATCATCACTATCTTCATTTTCTTGTGCATTTATACAGTCTAATGGTACATAAGCATCTTGCTCTAGTTTACAGTCCTTGTCTAAAATAGTTTCTTCAATGTCTACTTTTTCTACCTTTTCAATTACTAGCAAATCTTCTCTTCTTCCTAAACTCAAATATTCTTTTGGCTTTTTTAATCCTTCATATATTTCTTCTATTTTCTCTTCCTGTTTTGGCACAATATGAATGATTAACTCCACTTTTGTTAATAGTTCCACATTGGCAGGTCCTGCTGTTAATCCTGTACTTTTTCCTTCTTTACTGGTAACTTCTATGGAATGTCTTGTTTTATCATAAAAACCTGGTTTAAATTCATACCTTGTATATAATTCATTTACTTTAGAGTTATAGCTTCCTTGTATGCTTACATTCATATCTACATATTCTAAAAAGCCACAAGCATTGTGTATCATTCCTATCACAGTAGAGTAAGGTGGTAATGGATAGCTTTCCTTAATTTGCATGCTACTTGGTTTTCGATAAGATGCTAGTGTTTGCCTGGCAATTAACTTAATTGCTTTCACTTAGCATTCCTCCTCTATTTTTTTAATCATTTCATTGAAAAATTCACTTACTTTCATAGCGTTCAAATTTTCTTTAATTTCGTCATTGTTTTCGAACATTCCTTCTACAAAACCTACTTTTGTATTATTTTTAATATCCTCATCTGCTTCGATAATATCTTTTAATATTTTTGTTTCTATTTTGTTTTTATTTACTTTTATTCTGTTTTCAAAAAATGGATTTTTCCTATCATAAATTCCACCAATAACAAATATTGGTGTCAAGTTTTCTCTTCTTCCTTTAATATCTCTATATAAAAATTGAATTGTTTTTAATAGTTCTTTCATTCTTGCTTTCTTTTCTTCTTCTGGTATTTCTATTTCTCCATCAACTCCTACTTGGTCTAAGTCAATCGCTACTGTATAAGAATAGTAAGATTTATGTATTTCACTTTGGGCTATTGAATTGTTTTCATTTATTCTTTTTGCCATTCCTATATTAGTTAAGAAATCTGTGTCTGATTCAAATTCTTCTAATGAAATCGCATTACTTAATCTTACTACTGCATTTCTAGTAACTGCTCCCTCTTTTTCTTTGGTTTTCATATAACCAAAGAAATCAATTTCTGGATATTCATCAATGTTCGCATCTGGACTAAATTGGATTACTTTTTTGTCTCCTTTTCCTATTGGTTCTACTGGTGTATTATTGCACTTCATTTGTTCTACTATGTTATATCTTAATGCTTGTCTTGAAATATAAGAATATGTATTTCCATCTCCTCTTGTTAATTTTTTTAGGGTTGTTATGTTATTGTACCCTTCTCCATAGTTAGCACTTTCTGCTTCAAATACAATTGTCATTGTTAATCCTTTATTTTTCATTTTTACCTCATTCCTTTCTTAATTCATAAATCTAGTTGAAAAACAATTATTTTCCAACAATTTCTACTTCTGTTTTTTTCTCTAATCTTACGCCTAATCCATATAAATAAGAGTATCCTAATAATTTAAAATATTCTGGTTCTTTTAATAAAACTTTTATAGCTTCACAATTCGGCATTGGAATTTTTAAGCTTCCATAAAATAACGTAAAAAATTTCATAAATTTCTCTACACTATTGGCATTTATTGCTTCTTGCAAGTTGTGGCCATAGGCAATTAATTTATTTTCGTTTTCTCCATTGGCAAAAAAGTATTTTTTTAATTTTTGTCCTTCTTCTATCATTTCGTCAATTCTTTTTTCTCTTTCTTTCAAATCTATCCCTCCCATACAATTTAATTGAATTAATAAAATATTTTTAATAACTTCTATATTCTTATTTTCTTTCAATATTCTAGCTATTAATTGATATTGCTTTTTTCCCTCAATCAAATTGGTTAATACTTCTTGATATAAGCTGCTACCTAACAATTTCTTAAAATATTTTGTTGTTTTTTCTAGTATCTCTAACTTATCTTTAGATAACATATTAAATTCATATTTTTGATTATCTTTTGCTCCTATTCTTTTAATAACTTGTATATTTCGTGGTTCATATTTTTCAATTTTCTCATTGACTAGTTGATCTGTTTGATTTATAAAATTAGATATAACTTTTCCATATATTTTTTCAAAAGTTTCTTCTTTTACATTTTCTTCTATTGTAAGAATATCATTATTTTGCTTTAGTTTTCTTATACTTTCGTTACTGTTTATGAATATTCCATTAGAACCTATCATTTTAAATCCTAAAGGAATACAAGAATAAATCAAGTTACAAATTGGACATAAAAACATATCTTCTTTAAAGTTCCAAAATCCTGATTTTTTTCTATTAAAATCTACTCCTGTATCATTTAACCAACTCATTCCACTAGCTTCTTTTTTACTAATTATATTTCCACACTGTGTACAAGTAATATCTCTTTTTCGATTACTTGCTAGATACTGCAATGCCGGTTCTACAAATACTTTTTTGTATTCTTCTTCCATATCATTTTTATTAGCATTTCGGTTTAAAAAAGCAACATTACTCCAAAAGCAATTAATTTTTGTATATACAATATCTTTCATACAATAAATTCTTTTATTGGTTTCTATATGCTCGATTATTTTTAGAATAATGTCTTTTCTTTTCTCTGGTTCTTTTTCCTTTTTTAATAACTCTATATTTTCATAAGGATTTTCTTTTATTTTTTTACTTTTTAAAATCTCATATCCTGCTTTATAACTTGCACTTTCTACACTTGCTTTAATAAATTTGTATTGTTCTTCTAATTGCTTAAGTTTTTCTGTTTCTTTTAAGTCTAAATTTTTTATCCATTCTTTTTTATTAGTAATTGCGTACCATTTTGTGTCTTTTTCATAGTTGCTTATCATGCAATTAAAATAATCAGTTGTGAAATCTTCTAGCATTTCTTTTGTGATTTTTATTGTATTTGCTTTTATCTGCATTAACTCTGCTTTGTCAGCATCTTCTAATACACGATAAAAGCCTAAGACACCACTATTAAAAAGAAAATCATTTAACATGACGGCTACTTCTTCCATGTTTTTTACTTCCTCCCTTCTTACTATATTTCCATTAGCCCAAATCCCATTGCCTTTTTAGCACCGAATTCCCGCTTTATACAAATAGTCTAGTAATTGTTTATTTCCTTCTAATTGAAATTGCCCAATTGATGCTTCAATCTTTTTTTCATATAATTTTATAATGGTTTTTTTGCTATTAATTGCAGTTATTTTAAACCTTTCTAATAAACTACTATCTAAATTTTCTTGCTTCATTTGTTCTTCTATATTAATTTTTATGTATTTTTCGAATTCAGGTCTTTCAAAAGAATAGTACATGTCCTTTAATGTTTCTCGATTATGATTTCTGCAGATAATAGGAGAAGCCATTTTTACCTGTATTTTATCACTATTAATCGATTTTTCTGGTATCATAACGATATTTTTTAGTAGCATAGAATTTTGATTTAATGAAAATTTCTTTTGTTGTTGAGCTAAAAAAGCATTGTAAAGATGCAATCCATATAGATAGTTATATGCTGAAAATAAAATAGAAAAATTATTATCTTGTAATTGAATAATTTCTTGTTCAAACTTTGGCTTAGATAATATAGCTGCCCAAGTAAATGTTTTTTTGTTGTTTTCTGCATAAATTTCTTGGTATAATTTTTCGTCGTATTCTTGTAGTGCATGTTTAATATAACTTATTATACTTTTTCTGTATTGTACTTCTATTTGTGGTTTCTCTAATTCAAAATACATTTTAAATCTCATCTTTTCACCTCCTCTATTTTATTAATTTTACATTATTTTAAATAATTAAGTAGTATATTATTAGTATTATATAACTATCATTTTGTTTTTCTTGTCGTTTCCTGTCGAACTTACTATTTTTTTGTTAAACAAATAGTAATAATAGTATTTTTTGTTTCATATACCACTATCATTATACCTTTGTATTTTTGTTTTATCAATAATATTACAAAAAAAATCAACTTAAACCTAAAGTTTTTATTTTACATTTAAGTCATTATACTTTTAATTTAGCATGTTTTATATTAACAATTGTTAGAATACCTGTACCTTTTATTACATAATATAAATTCATATTATAAGTGTTATTGTAAATTTTTCTTACCGTTTATATTTTTATTATATTCAGTGTCGAAATGTTTTTCTTGCAATTAGTTGTAGAATAATGTAAAATATTGTCAGGGAGTGATTAATATGAAATGTCCAAAATGTAGAAGAGAAATAGAAGATAGAGATGTATGCCCTAATTGTAACTATAGATTAGAAACAGAAACTCAGACATCTTCTAATTTTAAAAACTTTGTTAAAGAAAACTCTTTAGCTATAGAAGTTATTTTATCAATATTTGTAGTTATTATGCTTATAACATCTATTACAATAAGTAATCAAAAAAATACTATTCAAAAACAATATAATGAATTACAAACTAAATTAGATACTACTTCTAAAAATTTACAAAAGCAAATAGATGAAAAAAATACTAAACTATTAGATAATGAGAAAAAAATAAGTGAATTGCAACAAGAAGAAAAACAAAATGAGATAAACAATAGTATAAAATCTCTTGAAACAGAAAAACAAAAACTAGAAGGTGAAAAAAATGCTTTAGAAGAAGAAAAACAAAAATTAAATACCCAAATAGAAGAATTAAAAAAGACTTCTTCAACTATATCTCAAAACAAAAGCACTGCAGCAAAAACTTCGACGTCTTCTACTGCAAAAACTTCAGCACAAAATACAAACTCTACTATTGTGTATGTCACCAATACAGGAAAAAAGTATCATAAATCAAATTGTTCTTATTTAAAGAAAAGCAAAATAGAAATGTCTTTATCAAATGCCCAAAGTAGTGGATATACTCCTTGTAGTAAATGCTATTAAACCAGAGAAAATACATCTCTGGTTTTTATTTCTACTTTATCAATGTGTCTAGCAAAAAATTTACAAAACCTGCTTTATATGATTAATTTTGCAACATTGTTTTTTAATAAACACCTCTATAACATCAATTCTAATTGATACATCATAAATATGATTTCTATAAATATAATATCTAATTGATTGCTTCATATGTTTCAATTTCTGTTCTGTCACAGCTTCTGCTGGAGTACCATATTTAAAATTACAGCGAGTCTTTACTTCAATAAAAACTAGTTCTTTTCTATTCATATCTTTAGCAACAATATCAATTTCACCCTGATTACATAAAAAATTTCTATCTACAATTTTATAATTGCTAGCCTCTAAATATTTACATGCTAGACTTTCTCCCCATTTACCTATTTCTTGTCTAAAATACATGTGTATCCCCCTACTTGTTTTTCTATATATCCTTCTAATTCAAGAATCAACAATATATTATTAATTTCACCTATTTCCATATTTGATTTTTTATAGATTTCATTTAGCGAAATAGGTTCTTCTGTAATATATTTATAAATTTTATTATATTTACAGTTATTACATATTTTCCTTTGATTTATTAGCTTTACTTCTTTTTCTTTTATAGGTTTTTTATATGGCAAAAATGGAAATTCATCCATAATATCTTCTATTTTCGTTACCATTTTAGCACCATCTCTAATTAGTCTATTAGTTCCAATTCCATGAATATCTTCTACTTCATGTGGTAGAGCAAATATCGCTCTTCCCTGTTGTTTAGCTAATTTAGCAGTTACACTTGTACCGCTTCTGTATGCAGCTTCTACAACTAAAATGCCTAAAGATAGTCCACTTACAATTCGATTTCTTGCTAAAAAATTTTGTGACTTTGCTTTTTCTTTAGGAGGATATTCTGTTATGATTAATCCACTTTTTTTAATAATTTGTTTATAAAGTTCTGTATTTTCTTTAGGAAATATATTTTCTAATCCATTTCCTAATACAGCTATAGTTTTCCCGTTTCTCTCTAATAGCTGTTTGATGAGCTATTGTATCAATTCCAATTGCCATACCACTTGCAATAGTTATACCTTGATAGACTAACTCTTTAGTAAATTTAGCAGCTAATTGTTTTCCATTTTCTGAACACGACCTTGAGCCTATAATAGAAATAATATTGGTTTTTAATAACTCTATATTTCCTTCTGCGTATAACTGTTTTGGTGGATTTTTAATAGTTTTTAATTGGTTTGGATATCTATTATCCTCAATTGTTATAATTTCCAATAAAATCGCCTCTTTTATTATTTTAATTGCTCCAATACTTCCTATCTAAACTTCTATATTGGATTGCTTCAGCTAAATGTCTTTCCTTAATTTTCTCACATGATTCTAAATCAGCAATAGTTCTTGCTACTTTTAAAATTTTATTATATGCTCTAGCACTTAATCCTAACCTATCAAATGCTACTTCTAATATTTTCTTTGAATTTTTATCTAGTTCGCAAAACTTTTCAATTAATTTAGGGGTTAATTCAGAATTTGAAAAAATATGATACTGTTGATACCTTTCTAATTGTATCTTTCTTGCGCGATTAACTCGTTCTCTAATTTCTTGTGAAGTTTCTACTTTTTGTTTTTTTTCTAATTGATTATACTGAATTGGATTTACTTCGATATGAATATCAATTCGATCTAAAAGTGGTCCGACTTACTCGGCTAATATATCTTTTTACTTGTTCTGGTTTGCAAGTACAAACCTTTTCCTTGCTTCCATAATAGCCACATGGACATGGATTCATGCTTGCAATTAACATGAACTCACAAGGATATGTTATAGTAGTATTTAACCTACTAATAGTTACTTTTCTATCTTCTAATGGAATTCGTAAAGACTCTAAAGCATTTCGATTAAACTCTGGCAATTCATCTAAAAACAATACACCTAAGTGTGACAAACTAATTTCTCCTGGTTTTGGATTTCTTCCTCCGCCTACTAAAGATACTGGCGTTATAGTATGATGTGGACTTCTAAAAGGTCTTTTTACCATAAGCGGGTTTTCAATTGATGTTAATCCCACTATGCTATAAATTTTAGTAACCTCTAATGCTTCTTCTAATTTCATATCTGGTAAAATAGATGGTAATCTTTTAGCTAAAAGTGTTTTTCCAGAGCCGAGGAGACCCGCACTAAAATACAATTATGTCCTCCACTTGCCGCTATTTCTAAAGCTCTTTTTACACTTTCTTGTCCGTTTTACTTCTGAAAAATCAAATTCATATTCAACATCTTGATATAACTCTATTTCTTTTCTTTTCTCCTGTTCTAGTTGCTTTTTACCATTTAAGTAATCTATTACTTCTTTTAAATTGTTAACTGGTAAAATTTCTATTCCTTCTAAAATATTAGCCTCTTCTGCATTTTGCCTTGGTACAATGATTCTTTTTATTCCAACCTTTTTTGCCTCTATACAAATTGGTAAAATTCCATTTACCTTTTCAATATTACCATTTAGCGATAATTCTCCTATAAATATTGTTTCTAGTAAAATTTTTCCGAAGTTTTGGATTCCTAATATTTCGATTAGCTATTAAAATTCCTACTGCTATTGGCAAGTCAAACATTGACCCTTCTTTTCTAGTATTAGCTGGTGATAAATTAACAACAATTCTCCTACTTAAAAACTCGATATTAGAATTTCTAATTGCTGTTTTTACTCTCTCTTTTGCTTCTTTTACGCTAACATCTGGCAAACCTACTATTTCAAAACTAGGTATTCCATTTGAAATATCTACTTGGATAGACACTAAATATCCTTCTAATCCTTGTAGTGCCATACTTCTTGTAATTGCTAACATAGTTTCCTTTCTACTTATATAGCTTAAATATCTGAGGCCAATAATAGATAAAATTTGGAGTTATTATGGATATAGTAATATTTTTTATATTTTTTTGGGGATTGGTAATTCTTTTACAAGAAAAAAAATTATACTTTGGATTACAGTGATAATATGACCTCAGATATTTAAACTATATAAGATTTTTTAGATTTTAATTCTTGATTTAAAAATTTTGAATTAATTAGTTTGAATTTTAATTATTTTTTATTATAAACTCATTTCCACTTTTTGTCAATACTTTTTTTGTAAATTTTTGTAATTAATTAGTTTCAGTTCATTGAAAATCTATTATAATCTACTCCTATAACTCTTGGTTTTATGTTAATGGCTAAGTTGGGACAGGCACGCTTTAGCCATTTTTATGTTTACCACATACAACTCTTGATTTGTAAATTGGGGACGTTTCCTTTTTCACATTTTTGTGAAATTTGGGACACATCTTATAGTTTAGTATTGAATTAGCTATAAATTCCTATCTTAAAGAAGATATACTATAACATATAGCGAAGAATTTATATAAAATATTTCTTCAAATTCTCGGCTGCCTTACAAACATTAATAAATTCTAATCCTATAGAATGCGCCTCTTTCAAGCCCAAATACTAATTATTATATTTTGCAATAAATAATGAATGCAATATGAATAAAATTAGAAATTCTTGAACCTCTTTTATGGAAAATGTTCGCGCTTTAAGCGTGAAATGGTGCCATAAAAGAGGTTTAGAATTTCTTACTTTATGAATGAAGCCGAATTATTTATAAAAAATATAATAATTAGTATTTGACTTGAACATCCCTCATTCTATAGGATAAGAATTTTTAAATATTTTAAGTTGCATTCGAATTTTCATAAATATTTTATATAAATTCTTTGCTATTTATTAAATTATATATTGCTAAAAAGGAAAATCATTTTTCTAACAGGTAAGATGTGTCCCAAATTTCACAAAAATGTGAAAAAGGAAACGTCCCCAATTTACAAATCAAGAGTTGTCGAGAATAGGACTATAATATATTTTATTTTGGAAAATATAAGAATGCCGTTTGTACATTATTATTCAACGCTTTAATAGATTTATTAATATACTTATTTCTAATTTTATCATCTGCGATTTTCCCAACAAACTCATACCTCTTTCCCTCATACTTTTTCAATTCTTCAGCCTTACAATTAAAGGTAGAACCCTTTTCAAACCATTCTATCATTTCATATACTTCTATTACTACACTATCATAAATAGCAAGAGCATATTTATATTTTTTCGCTTTATTTAAATCGATTTTCCAAACACCTCTTGTTATATCATAAACTTCATGTGGTTTCATTCCATTTTTATAAGTATTTGTAATTTTAAACATAATCACTGGGTCTGTAATATCATCCATTTTTAGTTCGTCTTTTGCACTATACTTTGACTCAATAATATTTACTTCATTTTTTCCATATTTGATTGATTCATAACCTCTTACTTTATTAGTTAGATTTTCTATTCCTATCAAATCAATACACGCTGCTTCTACTTTTTTAGCTGTTTCTTCATCTACTCCATGTACTAAAATTTCTATTTTAGGCTCTTTTCCTTTTCTTCTTATTTCATGTATTTTATCAACTTTTTTAGTTTCGCTTTCTTCTTTCAAATGTGTAAAAGCCCTATTTCCGTGTCCTTTACCAATATAAAATGCTTTTCCTGTATCTGGGTCAGAGTATACATATACATAATAGTCTAACTTTTCTATTGTATTGATTGAAAATTTCTTTATATTTTTCATATCTTTTAACCTTCTTTTTCAAATATGTCGTTTAAAATTTCTCCCATTTTTTCTATTAATCCCACTACTAATGCGTTTCCCATACAAAAATATCTAAAATTGTGTGGCATACCTGTATCAGTCCAATTATCTGGAAAACCATTTATTCTTTCTGTTTCTAATGGTGTTAATGTTCTATAGCACTTCCTTTTAGGGTCTTCAATTACATGTGTACTTCTGTTTAAGCTTCCTTCACTAGTTAGCATTGTTCTTGCTGGTTTATCTAATGGGTCTGGAAATGCGATGGCTCCTTCTCTAAAATGATATTCATGTGGAGTTCCTTTTTTTCTTATGATATCTTTAGCTCCTTTTAATTTAGTCCATTTTTCTAACTTTTCCTTATCTAATAAAAAATATCTTTCGTCAATCTCACCCTTTTGAATAATCTGATTTAATGTAATAGGCTTTGTTTCGACTCCGAATAACTTCTTCTGTATATATTTTTCCATTCTTCATTATTCCTGCATTTTTAAAGTCTATTTTATAATTATCGGAAACATCTAAAATATCTTTATATTTAAAGTCATACTCATTTCCTTCATTTTTATTTAAAATATTAAACTTGTTAATAAAAAAGCCTTTTTTATGTATCACATCTTTTAAATTTTCCTTTTTAATTGATTTATAATAATTAGTATCATTTTTGCAAGCAAATATAAATGTCCTTCTTCTTCTTTGTGCAAACCCATAGTCTGCTGCATTTATAACTCTCCACTCAACACTATATCCTAAATCATTAAAACATGCTAGTATAACACTAAAGTCTCTTCCTCTCTGGTTTGAAGGTGATTTTAATAATCTATCAACATTTTCTAATAGTACAAATTTAGGCTTTTTAGCTTCTAATGTATCTCTAATTTGCCACCATAAAACTCCCTTTTTTCCTTCTATTCCTTTTGCTCCCGTTCTTGCTACTGAATAGTCTTGACATGGAAATCCTCCAACTAGTAGATTGTGGTCTGGAATAGTATTTTTGTCTATTAAAGCTATATCTTGATTTACATATATCTCTCTGTTTCCATAGTGTTTTATATAACAATCAAAAGCATATTGAACTTTTTTTCCTGGCTCCCATTGATTAGCCCATACTGTATTCCAATTAGAGTCTGCTCTTTCTAACCCTACTCTAAATCCTCCAACTCCTGCAAATAATTCGCAAATTGTTTTTTCCATTTTTCGTATTACTCCTTTTTGTTTTATCATGACTATTTTATAATATTTTCGCATTTTTGTAAAGATCAAAACGCCTATTTCTAATTATTTTTTAACTTTTTATTTAAGAAGCTTTTACTTAGCATAAAAGATGTTCTTGTTGTATTTTTTCCGAAAAATTTATTGTAAGCATCATCATTTTTTTTGCCTTTTGGAGCAATTTCTATTATCTGGTTTTCATGTGAATCTGGATAAGGTAATAATGATATATCTCTTCTTCTTATTGTATTTTGTATCATTTCATATCCTTTTTTTAATTGTTCTAAATCTTCATCTGTAAATGAAATTGTTTTTGCTTTTTTTAATTTTCTATATCCATTTTTAACCTTATTGTCTTTTACCTCATAACAAATGACTATTAATGTTACTTCTTCAAAATATTGTTTCCAATCTGATTCTTCCCAATCTTTTTCAAATTCAGAAATTCTTAAATTTCTAAATGACATTCTTTCTACTGCTTCATCATTAGGATATACTGGCAAATTTTTTATTACATATGTTGTTTTCTTAAATAGCTCATTTTTATTTTCTAATTCGCTATCTTTACCTATTAATCTATCTGAAATCATTTTGCTAAAATTTTTAGGTATCTTCTTTTTGTACTCTTCTCCCACTACCATCTTATATAGTTCAAGTTGAGTTTTTCCTATATAATATTTTATTTGATTATTTATATATTCTTCAATTGTTTTAAATTCTTTTACTTCTGTATTAAATTGATTTCCTGAAATCAAATTTCTTAAAATACCTGTCATATATGAATTTTTTAAACAAAACGCTCTAGGTTTTGCTTCTTCTTTATTATTTGGTTGTGGCGTTGTTTGGTCATGCCCCTCACCTTTTGGACATGCTCCTAAGTAAGATGTTTGCCCTTCTGATATTTTATGAGCTTCACCTTTTGCAACCATATCTTTTATTATATAAAAATCATTTTTTATTATCTCTTCATCTTGAGATAAATCATACAATTGATAATCTGAAATTTCCATGTCACTATAATTAGTATTTTCTTCATATCTATACCAAATTATTAAAATCTTCTTGTTTTTAAATAGTAATCTACTAAATTCATATTCTTCATTGATTATGTTCATATAATCAATTTTACTTAGGCTTAATCTTTCTTTTGCAGAATATAATTTTTCACCTTTTCCGCCTTTTATTCTTTTTAAATCCTGTAACCTTTAATTCTACTCCTAAATTGTCAAAGTCTGCTTTCGCATTTGAATTATTAGGATATTTATAAAATTCTGTTTCTATTAATTTTCCAAGTAGCCCTTTATCATTTAAACTTGTCACATCTAATTTTTTATCTTTATCAAATTCTCTGAATTTTTTTCCTTTTATTTTTTCTGTGTATTCTAATAATTCTGAGATACTATTAAAATTCTTCATTTTAAATTTCATCCCTTTCTCGCTTTGTTTCTTAAGGCACACATAGTAATAAAAGATTTTGATTTCTTTTAAACTACTTCTCCTGATTATCAATTATTATATCTATACATGAATATCCTATCACAAAGCGACATTTTTCTCAATATGTACTAAGGTAAAGCAGGCTCATTAAGTCTGCTTATTTTAAATTTTATAATTATTTTTTAATTATTTTTATTTACTATTTCTAAAATGTTTTTCCCACTTTTATATTACATTATTTTATTTAATTCCATAGTTATATCTGGATTATAAACATATTTGTTATCAATTTTTTCATATACATCCCCGACTTTTGCATTTTGTGGCAAATCAATTTCACTAATAAAAAAAGGTCCTCCATCTCCATGTTCTGATATGCAAACAGAATTATCATCCATAACCCAAGCTAAATCATTACTGTTTCTAGTTTTATTGTCTAAAAAAATTTTCTTTTTTTCATATATATTGTATTGATCTAGTTCATTATTTGTTTCCTTTCCATTTTCATTTATTGCATTATTTAATGCATTTTTTAATTCTTCTATAAATTTATCTATAAAACTGTTTTCATTTTTTTTATTATCAAATAAATTTAAATCCAATATTTTTCCTCCTTATTCCGTCAATTTGCTTTTTCCTGTTGCATAATCAATAACTATTCCATCTTGAACATTATACACATATACATTAAAATGTAGTTTTCCGTTATCTTCAATAGAATATGCTTCTATATTTACCCCATTTGCAAGTTCATTATTACCTTCAAAGTATGGCATAACTTTATATAATACATTGTTTGTTTGATTTTCTTTTAAATAATTATAAACTTTATCTTCAAATAACTTCATTCCTTTTACGTTAAAGCTTTGAGTTCCTGTCATTAAATTTCTTTCATCAACGTCTATTCCTCCTAGTTTCCAAGCAATTAGATGACATCTGTGATATAGATACCCCCCAGGAACAATTCTTGTATCATACTTTTGTTGTTTAAAGCCTGATGGTGTAATTGAAGAATAATCATCTTTTTCTTCATCCTCGTTTGCTTTCTTCCAATTAGTTTTTATCATAGCCATCCCGCACTTTTTTATTTTCTAAATTAGAATAATAGTCTTCTTCTAAATTCATATCTTCAGTAGTAAATTTAGGAATGTTATTATTTATTTCAATATATTCTTCTCCCTTATATTCTGGGATATTTGATATCTCATAAGAAATTTTATTATTTATAATGTTTTCTGTTTCATTTTCTTTTTCATAATTAAAATAAATCCCTACAACTGTTATACTAATAAATAGCAATATAGTTATAATTTTTTCTAATTTGTTTGCATTTTTCTTCATATATTTCACCTATATATTTATACCATAACACTAGATGTTTTTCAATATTTGTGTGAATTGATTTGATTATAGATTAGAACATTTTACAAAATAATTTTTTGAGTTAAAACTTTTTATATTTTGAAAATAAATTTTTCATTATTTGAATTATACAACTTGTATATTCTTATATCACATTTTTTTCGGATTTTCAATAGTTTTGATTTTTTTATTCCACCCCCCTTAAATTTAAAAGTAAATTCCAGTGATAGATTAACAGGAATTTAGTTTTGGAA
>CANPAC010000024.1 GCA_947571975.1 uncultured Clostridium sp.
AATCGAACCCATGATTCCACCTTGAGAGGGTGGCGTCTTAACCGCTTGACCAAGGGGCCTTATTGATACTTATTACTTATATCATTTTTTCATGGTTTCGTCAACTATTTCCTTCAATCTTGTAATTTTTTTTGTTAAATATAAATAGCCAATCAAGCCTTCAAATGCTGTAGCATATCGATATTCTTGTACATTTGCATTTTTAGGTAAGTGGTGATTTTCCGCATTTCTACCGCGTCTTACTATGTCTTTTTCTTCTTCTGTTAATTTATCATATATTTTCTCTAAAATTTTTGCTTGGCTTTTTGCTTTTACATATTTAATAGTTTCTATATGTAATTTATGTGGTTTTGAATTTGTTTGATTTACCAATTTTGTTCTTACATATAATTCATATACACAATCTCCTACATAGGCCCATGTTAGAGGTGATAATAAATTAATTTCTTCTTCTGGTCTATCTAAATTTATCCATTCTTCCATATATTTTTACTTCCTCTCTTACAATTTAAGGATTTTCTATTGTTATTTTTCCAATTATTCCATTTTTGAATTCATCTAATAATATTCTTGCTGTCTTTTCCTCATCAATATTACCACCAGAAATAATACAACCTCTTTTCTTTCCTATTTCTATCATAATTTCATAAATATTTTCATTTTCTGCTTGTTCTTGAGCTAGTTTTTCTTCTATAAACTGTTTTGATATTTTATATCTTTCACTTAGCTTTTCTCTTTCATTTTCTAATAGAAATTTTGTTAAATGATATGCTATTTCTATCCTTTCTAATATATCCTCTTTGATTGTTCCTGTAAATGCTAAATTTAATGCAACTTCCTCACTTTCGAATTTTGGCCATAATACACCTGGTGTATCTAATAATTCTATTTTTTCGTTTATTCGTATCCATTGTTTTTGTTTTGTAACTCCTGGTTTGTTGCCTACTCCTGCTGTTGTTCTTTTTGAAATTCGATTAATAAAAGAAGATTTACCTACATTCGGAATTCCTAATATCATTGCTCTTATTTTTCTTCCAATTCTCCCTTTATCTGCTTGTTGTTGTAATTCCAAATTCATAATTTCTTCTATTTTTCTAATACATTGGTCTATTCCTTTTCCTGTATTTGAGTCTACTACTACTGCTGGTATTCCTTTTCTTTCAAAGTATTGTAGCCATTGCTTGTTTTTGTTTTCATCTGCTAAATCACTTTTGTTTAATACTATAATTTTTTTCTTTTTCTTTGTAATTGTAGCTATGTCTGGATTTTGACTTGATATTGGTATTCTTGCATCTAATAATTCTATTACTATGTCTATTAATTTTAGGTCTTCTTCTATTTGTCTTCTTGTTTTTGCCATGTGTCCAGGATACCAGTTGATATTCATTTTAGAAAATTCCTCTTGATTATCATTTTTATTATTCATCTTTTCCACCTTCTTATATTTTTTCTATCAATATTCCACCTTAATATTACTTCCGTTTTGTGTTTTAGTTACAACTATTTTCTTGTCTAATCTTTCTTTCAATTCAGTAACATGGCTTATAATACCAATTAATTTGTTATCACCTGCTAATTGAATTAATGTATTAATCGCCTGTTCTCTTGATTCTACATCTAATGTTCCAAAACCTTCATCAATAAACAAAGTATTAATAACCACTCCTCCTGAGTAGCTTTGTATAATATCTGCTAAGCCTAAGGCAAGTGCAAGTGCTGCTTTAAATGACTCTCCACCAGATAGTGATTTTACATCTCTTATTTTTCCATTATAATTATCTAAAACGTCTAAATCTAGTGCCATTTTTTCTGAAAGCCTATTAGCTGACTTTTTTCGTAGTAGAGTATATCTATTATCTGTCATATTTATTAATCGTTTATTTGCCTCACAAATTATCATATCAAAATATGTAGCTTGTACATATTGTTCAAATGTAATTTTTTGTTTACCATAAGCTGTTCCGCTTGCAATTCTAGATAATTCTTCTATTTTAGCTACTTTTTTCATTTGCTCTTTTAACTCAATTGCTGTTTTTTGCAACAATCTATTAAATTTTTCGTTAGAATCTAAACTACTTTTCAATTTTAGATGTGTCTTTTTTTGCTCTTTTTGTATTTTCAAAAGTTCTTGCAATTTTTCTTCATCTTCTGATACATCTACAATTTGTTTTTTTCTTACTTCTTTTTCTAATCCTTCTAACTTTGCCTTGTTTGAAATTGTTTTTTCTTTATATTCTTCTATCGCTTTTCTTATTTTAGAAATTTCTTTTTCACCTAATGAATTCTTTTTATAGTCTTCTTCATTTTTAAATCCTATTTTTTTTATTGTTTCTAGATATTCATCATGTTTTTCTTTATATTCTTTATTATTTCCTTCTTCAATTTCTTTAGTTTTTAAAAGCAATGTTTTATTCTCTAGCATTTTATTAGCATCTTCTTTTATTTTCTTGTCAAATTCCTCTTTAAATCCTTCAAAATCAAATTCTTCGATATTACTATACTTATTAGCAATTTTATAATAAATACTATCAAATATCTCTTTTTGCTTTGATATTTTTTCTTCTACTTTTTTGTTTTGCATTTTTATCTCTTTTATGTATTTTTCTAAATTAAATTCTTTTTCTTTACTTTCTGGAATTTCTGCAATAATAGAATCTACTTTAGTCTTAATCACTGTTATTTTTTCTTTATACTTAGCATTTTGGTTTTCTAATTCTTCTTTTTCTTCTTTTAAATCTTGTAATTCTTCTTTTGTAAGTACATTTTCACTTTTGTTTGCTTTATTAGGATGTTCTTTGCTTCCGCAAACAGGGCATGGCTTACCCTTTTCAAGCTTTTCTGCAAGAATCCCTGCTTGTTCTTTGAAGAAAGCATCTTCTTGTTTTAGATATTCTTCTGACTTTTCTTGGTAGGTTTTATTATTCTTTTCATATTTTTTTATTTCTTTTTCTTTTTCGTCATTTAATTTTGTTATGTCATTAATTTTTCTGTTTAGCTCTTGTATTTTTTTATTTTCGTCTTGAATTATAGTATATTCTTTTAAGATTTTTTTTAGTTGTTCAATTTTTTTAATATCTTCATTATTCTTTTTTTCTGTTTCTTTTTCAATTTCTAGTATGTTAGCTAATTTTTCTATTTGCTTCTTATTTTTGCTTATTTCATCACTTAATTTTTCTAATATTTTTTCTTTTGGTAATACTGTTGCTAAAATTCTTTCGCTTTTTTCTAATTTTTTCTCATCTTCTTTTATATCTTTTTCTTGTTCTTTTAAAGTAGCTTGGATTGCCTTTAATTTTTGATATTCTTCTATTTTCTTGTTTTGGTCTTTTGTTTTAGTAATCTTATCTTCTAGTTTTTTTGTGTCTTTCAAATTCTTTTCTACTTCTTTTTCGAACTCATCATATTCTTGTTTTTGTGTCTCAACTTCTTTTTCGATGTTTGCTAAAAGATTGTCTATTTCTGATTCAACAATTTTTCTATAGTCTAATAATTCTACAGTTACTGGCATTTGCTTCCAGATTATATTTTTTGAATTAGTTTCAAATGTTGTTTTTAATTGTTCTAATATTATTCTGTCTTTTTTTGCTAATTCATTAAGATTTTTGGTTATTATATTATATATATCTGTTTCAAATATTTTTCTAAAAATCTCTGTTCTGTCTTCACTTTTAGCAAATAATATATTTAAAAATTCTCCTTGTGCTAACATAGCAATTTGCTTAAATTGCTTAGCATTTATCCCTATTATTTCAATTATTTTCTCATTCACATTTGATATTTTTGTTATTATTTTATCATCATACATAAGCAAAGCATCTGCAACATTTTTTGTTGTTCCTTCTCCACTTTTCTTTTTTCTTTCATATGGTGGATTTCTTCTAACTGTATATCTTGTATTTTTGTGTTCAAATTCTAATTCTACAAAAGTATCTTCTGAATCTGCAAAATCACTTCTAAGTGATGAAATTGGTCTGTTAGAACCGCTTACATCATTAAAAAGAGCAAATGAAATAGCATCAAAAATAGTTGTTTTTCCAGCTCCTGTATCACCTGTTACTAAAAACAACCCATTTTCTCCAAATTTTTCAAACTCGATAATTGTTTCTTCTTTATATGGTCCAAATGCACACATTGTTAATTTTATCGGCTTCATTTTTTCTAAAAAATCATTCCCTTCTTTAAATAGCTATATTGTATCAGTTTTTAGCTTGTTTAATTACCTGTTTTACTATTTCTTTTTGCTCTTCATCAAGTTTTATATTGTTTTGAAATTCATAAAAATCATCAAATAGTTCAAATTCATCTTTTTGTTTTAAATCTTCTATTTTCTCTAAATTCATATTTTGTGCTGCTGTTTTTATGTTAGCTATTTCTAAACTTAATGTATTAGGATATACTTTTCTAATTTGTCCTATAGCATCATAAATAGCTTCTTCATTTGTGATAATAGCTTTAATATAATCTTGTGTATTAGTTTCTTTATAGTTTTCTTCCTTTAACAATTCTTCTATTGGACCTTTTATAACTCTCATATCTCTTATTGGCTTAAGTGGAAGTAATTTATATGTGATATTATTTTTGCTTTTTACATCAATCAATACTGCTGATTTATTATGATTCACTTCTGAAAAGGAATATTTTAGCATTGTCCCTGCATATCTAATAGTATCTTTGCTTATTTTTTGTGGGCCATGAATATGGCCTAGTGCAACATAGTCAAATTGATTAAAATTAGCTGCGTCTACGTTTTCTATTCCTCCTACATTTATTATTTCTGATTCACATGTTTCAGGATTTTTATTATTAGCTGTTACAAATTGATGTACCATTAAAATATTTATTTTATTTTTGTCTATTTTTTCATTTTTAATTATTAGTTCAATAGCATCATTATATGTATCAATTTTTTCGTTTTGGAAATATTGTTTTACTTCAACTGGCTTAACAAAAGGAAGCATATAGATATTAATTTGACTATTTAGTTCTATTTGTTTTATCTTCCCTTCATAATTTGTTTGAATGTATAGTCCATCATTTTCAAAAATCTTGCTTCCAAAATTAAGTCACTCTTTTGAATCATTATTTCCAGAAATTATAAATACTTTTATTTTTAATATTTTAATTAATGTGTTTAAAAATTCACTTAATACGTCTACTGCTTCAGCAGGGGGTACACTTCTGTCATAAATGTCCCCTGATAATAACAATACTTCTATTTTTTCTCTTTCTATTATTTTTATTATTTCTTTTAGCATATATTTTTGGTCTTCTAATAATGATTGTTCATATATTATTTTACCAATATGCAAGTCTGCTAAATGTAATAATTTCATACAATGACACCTTTCTAGCTATATTTATAATTACAATGTTCTATAATTATTTTTGTCTGCTCTTTCGTCCATTTTTCTATCAAATTTTTCATTTTGATAAAACCAATCTGTTTTACCATCTTTTGCATTTGTTTTTCTATTCTTATCTAATAATAAGTCAAATAATATTGCAACTGGTATTATTATACCAATTAGTGCAATAAGCATGTTTGCATAAGAGCCTATACTAGCTTGGTCAGATAATGCCATCATTCCATTTATTAAATCGGTTCCAAAATACATACCATATGCTAGTAAATATATAAGTGCTCCTATTATTTTTCTTTTTACAATTAATATCATACATACTAATACAATAAATAATAAAGCAATTTCCATTGTTTGATTAATTGGTGCTATTCCACCAAAGTCCATTCCTAATTGTGATGTAAAAGCTACTACTAATCTAAATAGCCAAAACATCATCATAAATATTACTAACATCCATGTAGAAAAGTTTTTCATTTGTTATTCCTCCTTTGTTTCTTCCTTTTTTAAAAAAGGCGGAAAATTCCGCCTTTTAACAGGGCTTGAAAGCGATTATTTATAATATATCAAACTTTAATCAAGCCCCTATTGTTCTTCTAGTTTTTAGTCTACAAAGTCAAAGTCATCTTTGAATTTTTCTTTAAATATTTCAAATACTCTGTTTAATATATCTTCGTCTTCAATACTTACATAAGATTCTTCGTCTGCTTCTTCATCTGTGTCTTCTACCTTTAATATTACTACTTCTCCTTCTTCCTCTTCTCCTTCTTCTGTTACTGGTAATAATACTACATATTCTTCATCGTCTAATTCTACTAAATCTAAAAATTCAAATTTTACTTCATTTCCTTCTTCGTCATTTAATATAACAATATTATCCAATTCTTCTCCTTCAAAGTTTTCTTCCATTATTTTTCTCCTTTCAATTTTTGTTAATTATATTTTATATTTAATATAATAACCTATTTTAAACTTTTTTACAATGAATTTTCTTAAAATAGTTATAAAATTTATAAAACATTTTTTGTCTTATTTAAATATGTCTCTAAAATATAAGTTGCAGATATAGTATCTACTATATTTCTCTTTTTATGCTTATTAACATCTAAAAAATTCATTGTTTTATGAGCCTCTACTGTTGTTAATCTTTCATCTATTTTTTCTATTTTTATTTTATTGTATTTGCACTTTAATTTATGGATAAACTCTTCAGTTATTTTAGCTCTTTCAGATATTGTTCCATTCATATTAAGTGGCATTCCTACTACAATTGTGTCTATTTCATATTGTTCTAAAATTTCGTCTAATCTTCTTAAAACCACTTTATCTGACTGATTTCTTTGTATTGTTTCTAGTCCTTGTGCTGTAATATTTAGGCTATCTGATATAGCTACACCTACTCTTGCTTCTCCATAATCTATTCCTAATATTCTCATTTTAATTTTCTTCTAATCCTATATAGTCTTTTACCATTTTCTCTAGTAATTCATCTCTTTCGACAGTTCTTATTTTATTTCTAGCATCTTTATGACTTGTAATATATGTTGGATCACCTGATAGAATATATCCAACAATTTGATTAATTGGATTATAGCCTTTTTCTACTAAAGCTTCATATACCTCCTTTAGTATTTCTCTACATTTTAAGTTTTCTTCTCTTTCAACCTCAAAGTGCATAGTTTTGTCAAATTCCATTTACAGTTCCTCCTTTTATAAATTGGTTATGTCACTTTCTGTACTTTCTGCATTGTCTAAATATTCTTCTTGTTTTTTCAAAACTTCTTCTAATCCTGTTCCCTTATAATATGATGATATAACAAAATTTAATTTTGGTTTTGCAGAATTCTTACATTCATTTTCTTTTTTGCTTTTTCCTAGTAATGTAGCTTCTAAGTTTAGTTCTTTTATTTCCTCATCTGTTAGCTCAATTGTAGTTGTTTCTATTTTTTCTTTTATTTCATTTAAGAAATCTGCTACCCCATTTGCTTCTACTCCTGAAAAGGCTATAACAAATTTAGGTCCCATATATCTTACAAATACATATTCTTTAGCTATATTATCAGAAATGTATTCACTAATTTTAGTAATGACTTTATTTCCTAATTCTCTACAACAATTTTTATTAATTTCTTGTATGTTTATTATTTTAAACATACATATTGTTGATATTGTGTATTGGTCAATGATTTTCTTTCCTTCTCCATATAAATATTCTTCTGAATATAATCCTGTAAATAAATCTTTTCTTACTATAGATTCTAATGTTTTTTGATGTACTACTGTTTTTAATACTGATACGATGTTTTCTTTAATAACTTCTAATACGGTTGTATCAACATTATCAAAATCATGTGGCGTTCCACTTTCTATAATCCAATAACCAATGTATACATTATCGATATAAAGGGGGAAAAATATTGCTGATTTTGCTCTTCCAAATTCCATTTCTTGGTAAGGAAGTCTTTCATTATCATTGTTTACAGTTACATATTTAGGAGTTGCTGATTGTATACTATCTTTAAACATTTCAACATTTTGTAGAGCTCTTAATGAATTCCAATGTTTTTTGTCTACGTTTGAAGCTTTTACTTGGTATTCTGCTCCGTCAAATACTACAATTGTTGAATATTTAATTTCATATCTTTCAACTAGTATATCATTAATTTTTTTGATTTTTTCTTCTACTGTTGATGTTTCTCCTATGGCATTCATAAAATCTTGTACAACATATAAATTTGTTATCTTTTGGTTCATGTTTTTAAATTTTTGTATTTTTTTATGGATTGTTACATTATACATAACTAATCCTAATACAATTAAGACTAAAATTATTACAACTGCTATAATCAAAATTTGTTCCCCTCCTTATGTATTTTAATTAGAATCCTCGCATTCTATTTAATGTGTCATTCATACTAGAAGAAAAATTTCCTTCTTTATTTTTAGCTCCTGCTGATGGCGGTTGGTAGTTTTTGTGATTGCTAGGTGCTGATGATACAATAGGATATACCATGTTTCCTAATAGTTTTAATGTTTGTAAAAATACTTTTGAATAACCTTTTAATGATATTTCACATTCTATAATACCTTCTAAATATTTAATATATGTTTCTTCTTCAAATGGTAAAGATACATATTTAATTCTATCCCTATCAAATAGTTCTGTCATAAAAGACATTGCTGGGTCATTATAGAACGCCATTCCACCAATAATAGTTGCTGGTTTTATTCCCCTTATTTTTACAAATTTATTTAGTACAATTCTTAGCTTTCTTTCTTCTAAAATATTTTTTGATTTTAGTTCTTTTAAAAATGCTGTTAGTGGTTGAATTGTTAATATATCCATACTTTGTACTAAATATGTTTCTTGTGATTGTTTGAAATATCCTAGTGGTGTTTCAAAGTCTGTATCTATTAATATTAGAGAATGTTTTTGTAACAACGTTTCTAATATTTTATCTACATGATAGATTGCCCCTTCATTATCTGGTAAAGATGTATAGACTGTAAGATTTTTATTTACACTAATTCCACTTGCAATTCCTTTTGAAAGTTTTTCTATGCTATATGTTGCTATTTCTCGTAATGGTTCTTCATTTTTAGTATAAATATAGTAAGAGTTTCTATTTTGTGTTGTGTCTAAAATTGCTACATTTATTCCCATTGATGATAACAGTTCTGCTACATTATTTACTACAAAAGAAGTTCCATTTTTACTTGTTCCTACAAATGTTACAATTTTCTTATCTGGAGTTAATAATCTAGATAAATCAATTTGTTCATATTCTTCTTGCATATTTTGATTTCTTCTGTAAGGATTATTGTAAGAACTACTTTCATAATTATTGGTTTGTTCTACTACTGGCTCTTGATTTCTTATTTCTTGTTCTGATACTTCTTGTAATGTTGGTGATGTTTTTTCTATTTCTGGCATAACTGGCTCAAAATCTTCAAATCCTGGTAATGTTGTTGCTTTTTCTTGTGGTTCTTGTTCAAAGTCTTCAAAACCTGGTAAAAAGCTATCTTGATTAACTGGTTCTTGTTTTCTTGCTTCTTGCACTGGCATTGTTTTAGTTTCTTCTTGTATTTCTTCTTCAAGTCCTGGCAAAAAGCTTGCTTCTTCTTGTTTTTCTTCCTCGAATCCTGGTAAGAAGTTTGTTTCTGGTTGTTTTTCTTCTTCAAAACCTGGTAAAAAGTTTGCTTCTTGTTGTTTTTCTTCTTCTACTACTGGCAAAGTAATTTTTTCTTGCTCTGGAAGTGGATTTTTTCTTGGTCTTCCTCTTCCTCTTTTGGGTTTATCTGGTACTTCTGTTGGAATTGGATTTTTTCTTGGTCTTCCTCTTCCTCTTTTTATTGGTTGTACTGGCTGTACAACAGTACTCTCTGGCATTTCTAGTTCTTCTTGTTTCCCTTCTATTATTGGTTCTTCTATTTTTGAAACTGGTGTTTCTACTACTCTTTCTATGTCTTGCTTTGGCTCCTCTGGTCGTGTCATTTCTTCTATTTGTTTAAATCCTTCAAATAAATCAGCCTCTTGTTGTTCTTCTGGTTGCTTATATGTTGGTTTTGTTTCTTCTACTGGTTCTGCTAGTTTACGTCTTGCTAATTTTTTTGTTCCGCTCATATTAACAGCTGATGGAATAACTACTGGTTTAGAAAGTACAGTATCCCTATTAGTAGATTTTAATAAAATCTGACTTGGTCCTTCTTCTTGTTCTTCTTCATGTTGATTTTTTCGTAAATTATCAGAAACACTATTGTTAAATGACATTATTTGTTGATATTTTGGTGATTGTTCTTCTAATACAGCTCGTACATTTAATGGTAAAAATTTAGTAATAATCCTTAATTGCGTATCATTATATTGAGCTGCAATATTATTAAAGCTATCTACATATCTTTCTTCATTTTTTCCTAATCTTTTGTAGTGTGCAACAATATTTTGAATTTCCATTTCGCTAACATCATTTTCATTTTCTGCTTGATATCCTACATCTTCTGTATCAATATTATAATAAGATTTTGCTTCTTTTTTTGTACGTGGTCTATTTATTAATTTACAAACTTCATCTATGCTTCTATCATTTCCAATAATAGCATTATAAATGCCAATACCAAATAATTTTACTAGCATTGGTTCTGATTTTGCTCTTCTGTCTGAGCAAATTACAATAATAGGTGTATCATTTCCTTTTACATTTGAAGCTTCATCACTAATGCTGTCTAATTTATCAAATATAAATTTATCAATTTGGTCATATTGTGTATGTGTAAAAGCTTCTAAATCTTCACTTATAACTACTCTGTCATAAGTTTTGTCTTTTTGTAATTCCTTTAATATTGCGTTAAAGTAATATACATTTTTATAAGATATAATCTGTTTGTATTCTTTTTGGTATTTCTTTACAATCGATTCTGATATCTCTTCATTACTTACAGCAAATAAAACTTTCATTTGTTACCCCCTTCCAAATTTTACAAACACAGCAAATGCTAATGGTAAAATTTGGCATATTATTAAAAGTGTGACACAAGTTACAATAAATGCCATTCCTCTTTCTAATGTGTCCAATTTTCTAATACCAATTACATATTGGTGGATTGCTCCTACTGCAATTCCTAGAAAACATATTGGTATACTATAAATTCTAACAAGATTTAAAATATAGGCTACTGTTCCATATGCGTCAGACCCATACTTTACTTTGTAGTCTTCTAGTGATTTTGCTACATTATCTTTTATTTCTACAATTTTACTTTCTGTCTTTTCATCAATGGCTTTTTCTTCTGCATAGCTATTATTTACTATTAGAAACATTCCCATTACTAACATAATAATTGTAACTACTATAATTCCTTTTTTCATATTTTAGCCCCTTTCTTCTTTCAGTATCATTTTGGCATTTTTTCCCTTATAATTATTCTTGCCATTCTATCATACAATAAATTGTAAAAAATAGCAAGAATTTTTTACAATTTATTATATAAATATTTCATATGATTATATACACCATTAGCCCAATTTTTATCTGTTGCATATTTTGTATTGATACCTGTTAATGTTGGTCCATTATAATATGTTCCTATTGCTTTTTCTCCACCATATATGCTTGTCCCTTTTGGATTAATATAATATTTTACAAATACCCTAGCAATTAAATCTATACTTTCTGGATAATCAGAGAAACTATAAGCTCCATTGTAAGGATTTGAGTCATATGCGCCATAACCAAATAAATTATTTTTATCTCTTGCAATTTTAGAAGTCCCCCAAGCACTTTCATGTATACCAACAGCAGCAACAAAAATGCCATTAATATTATATTGCTTTTCTATGTAATAAAAATATTGAGCATTATTTTCAAATATTTTATTTTTGTCTTTATCATCTGATAGAACTTTTTTAAATTGTTCTAATGTTAGTCCACTTGGTTTATTTAAAGCCATATTGAAGTTTAATCCAGAAGTTAGCTTATTCTTATTTTTAGCTGATGTATTAGCATTTTTTAATTCTTCTGTTTTATTGTCATCTAAATAAGTAGTACTTTCTGATTTTACGTAACCAGTAGTATTATTTGATGAGATTCTGTACCATTCATTTTGTATTTCTAATACTTTTAATTCATTTCCTTTTGTTAGAGTTGCTATTTTTTGTGATTGTTCATTTGGCTCTACTAGAACTGCTAATCTATCTGATGTAGCATATATTTTATCTCCTACTTTTACTTTATAATTACTTGTATAATTTGCCGTTCCTATTTCAACAATTTTATTTACTGATGCTTTAGTTACTTTAGAAGATATTTGTTGTTCTTCTATTAATTCTTCTCCTTGATAAGTTTTTTTAGTTGTAATTTCTTGTTTTCCTTCTCTTCCTTCTTGTATAACTTGCATTTGTCCTTTTGGCAAATTATTATTATTTCTATATTTTGTTATATATTCTAAAACAGTTTCTTCTACACTATATTCTTCTTTTTGACCTTCTTTTGCATTTGCTAAAATAATTTGTTCAATTTCAATTTCTGAGGCTTTGCTTATTCTTATTTCTTCTCGTATTGCTTTTGATGATGTTTCTGATGCATATACATTACCTCGTGCAAAATAATAGTTATAAAAAATAACTATATATAATAAACTAATAGTAAATGCTAAAAAAGTAATTACATTTTTTAGTGTAATTTTTATGTGCACTTTTTTATCTTTTGCTTTCATATTATCACCTATAATTATTTTAACCTTTATATTTTTTTTTGTCAATCATAAAATTAGGGGTTTCGCTTTTTATTAAGTACATATTATAATATATAATTTTTGAAACGCTGCGTAAGTGATTAAACGAGCGAAGTGAGTGCGATTGGAGCAATCTACAAATAAAATTTTAATTTCGTAGATTGCGACACACAAAGTGTGAAAAAATTATATATTATAATATTTACTTATAAAAAGTTGAAACTAAAATAAACTATTGATTTTATTTTTATTTTGTACTATGATATAACTACTTAAAGATGTATGAAAGGAATTAAATATGGATAAGAAAAAAAAGATTTTAACAATCGTTGTTTTCGTACTATTTATAATAGTATTTATATTAGCCTATTTATTGTTTCAAAAATATGTTATTAAAAGCAACTTTGAAAGAGAAATTTTACCTTTTGCTAACAAAAATAATAAAACTGTTTTTGAAGTTAATAAAATTGTATTGTTCAGCAATTGTGATGCAAAAAATAAGACTAGTTCTACCTCTAACTTTACAATAGAAAATTTGTATCAATTTACAGATATAGCTCTTTTTATTAACAATTCTTCTACTGAAGAAAAAACATTAGAAAACACTTTTAAAAAAGTAAATATTACAAATGTTCAATATTCTACTCCACCCCAAGTTGGAGAATTCAATTTGTATTTCAAAGGATTAAATCAATTTGCTAAAAGTGATTTTATTCCTACAACAGAAGTTGGTGACAATTTAGATTTTATAATTACTTCTGAAAATGAAGCTAATTTAGATACACCCACATTGTATAATAATTTAGCTAATCCAATTACACTTAGTTATATAAATCAAAATATAAAATCTGACTATACCATAACAGATACTTCTACCCCTATTACTTATGATGGTTCACTTTTAAAAAAATGTAATGTAGATTTAGCTTCTGTTAGTTGTAAACTTTCTTTTGATATTTATATTACTAATAATTTAGATGAAGAATTCAAAACTACTGTTTTTATTGATATTCCTTTAGAAACTCAAGGTAAATCAATTTTTGATGGAAATATTAGTGTAACACAAAATACAAATTTCACATTTTATCGTTATAAATAATAGGAGGTTTTTATGAAACAAAATTTGCCAATATCTGAACAATTAAAAAAGAAATATCACAAAACTGATGAAGTTACTAATTTTAAAGAAATGTTATATAGAAGTTGCGATATTTATCGTTCTAGAACTGCTTTTAAGTTAAAAGATGAAAACGGAAATATTTTTACTGTTTCATATGCACAATTTAAAAGTGATATTGTTTCTTTAGGGACAAGCTTAATTGAAAAAGGCTTTTTAAATAAACGCATTGCTGTAATTGGAAAAAACAGCTACTCTTGGTGTGTTTCTTATTTAGCAGCTAGTATTGTAGGTGTTGTTGTTCCTATTGATAAAGAATTACACACAGATGATGTAATTAATTTTATGAATGTTTCTCAAACTGTTTGTATTTTAGGTGATAGTAAAAATTTAGATAATGTTTTAAACAATATTGAAAAAATTGAAAATCCAGACACTGTGTTTGTACCCTTTGATAAAAAAGAAGATAAAAATTCTTTTAATAATTTAATTTCATCTGGTAAAACTTCTTATGAAAATGGAAAAACGGATTTTGATGCTATTGAAATTAATCCAGATGAATTACGCATTTTGCTTTTTACCTCTGGAACAACTGGAAATGCTAAAGGTGTCTGTTTGTCACAAAGAAATATTTGCTCTAATATTTTATCAACTTATGGTATTGTAAAAGTAAAAAGAAGTGATTTATTCTTTTCTATTTTGCCTTTACATCATACCTATGAATGCACTTTAGGATTTTTATTACCTATTTATAGTGGTGCTAGTATAGCTCATTGTGAGGGTCTACGTTATATTACAAAAAATTTGAATGAGTTTCATCCTTCTGTTATTCTATGTGTTCCTTTATTATTAGAAAATGTGCACAAAAATATTGTAAAAAACATGAATAAATCTTTACCAGAAAAATATAAAAAAGATGAAGGTAATCCTTTTTACGATTTACCTTTCTACCTAAAGAAAATTGTAAAAACTAAAGTTAAAAATACTCTTGGTGGAAGGCTTCGTGTATTTATTGTTGGTGCTGCTGCTGCTAATCCTGAAATTGTGGCTGATTTTAAAGATTTAAATCTTATGACTCTACAAGGTTATGGTTTAACAGAATGTGCTCCTTTAGTTGCTGGTAATACTGATTTCTTCCAAAAAGATGATAGTGCTGGTCTTCCTATTCCTAATGTAGAGTATAAAATTGATAATCCTAATAGTGAAGGTGTTGGAGAAATTATTGTTAAAGGTCCTAATGTTATGCTTGGCTATTATGAAGATGATGAAAAAACAAGACAAACAATTGTAAACGGCTGGTTTCATACAGGTGATTTAGGAAAAATTGATGAAAATGGATATTTATATATTACTGGTAGGTGTAAGAGTGTTATTGTTACAAAAAATGGTAAGAATATTTATCCTGAAGAAGTTGAATATTATTTGAATGATAATCCTTTGATTTCCGAATCTTTAGTTCTAGGAATTCATAAGGATGATGATGATGAAACTTATATTAATGCCCAAATTTATCCTAATTTTGAAGCAATTACAGAATATTTAAAAGGTTCTGTTCCTACAAAAGAAGAACTATGGAAGATTATTGCTGATAGTGTTTCTAATGTTAATAAGAAGCTTCCTAATTATAAACATATTAAAAGTTTTGGCATTCGTAATGAGGAATTTGAAAAAACTACGACTCAAAAAATCAAACGCTATGGTAATAATATGAAAGTAAATGAAAATGATGATAAATAAAAAACCAACTTGCAAAATTATAAAATTTGCAAGTTGATTTTTTATGGTGGCTTCACCTGGAATCGAACCAGGGACACAGGGATTTTCAGTCCCTTGCTCTACCAACTGAGCTATAAAGCCATATAAAAAAAATGTATACAAATGAATTTCATTCATTTGTATATTTATACTGTAACAGCTAAAGCTTAACAGTATAAATAAAAATGGCGACCCGGAACGGGCTCGAACCGTCGACCTCTAGCGTGACAGGCTAGCGTTCTAACCAACTGAACTACCGGGCCATAAAAAGATGGTGGTCGCTATAGGGCTCGAACCTATGACCCCCTGCTTGTAAGGCAGATGCTCTCCCAGCTGAGCTAAGCGACCGTTTCGTCTTTCGACGAGATTTATTATACTAATTTTTTATATTATTGTCAAGTATTTTTTTGATTTTTTTCATTATTTTTAATATTTTCTTGCATTTTCCTTGAGGCTGTAAGTATTTTTATTTTATAGTTGCTCTATAAAATAATCAAATAACCTATTACTATACACATCTTCTATTAAAGATTCTGGATGCCATTGAACTCCTATAAAGAATTTCTTATTTTTATCTTCTATTGCTTCTAATATATTGTTTTCGCTATAAGCTACACAATCTAAGTTTGTATATGGTATTTGTCTCATATGTCTACTATTTACTTTTATCTTTTCCTTACCTATAATTTTATATAATAAACTATCTTTTTTTATTATAATATCATGCGCATATTCTTCTTGACTATAATGACTTTCATCTTCTATTTTTGTTCGTACTTTTCCATTAAAAACTTTACCTATTATCTGCATTCCTAAGCAAATACCTAGTGTAGGCTTATCTATATTATATAAATATTCTATTATCTTGTAATCTATATCATATATAATTGAACCACCTGGCGATATAATTCCATCACAAAAATCTATTATTTCTTTTATTCTGTCAAATTCATTGTCATCATTAAATATAATTGGTATCGCTATTATATTTATGTCATATTTCTTTAAAAATTGTACTATTTCTCTTCTACATGCATATAATGGTATGTCTTTATAATTTGATACATTTTCTCTTAAAATAATTCCTATTGTTTTTTTCATTTTTACTATTTTCCCTCTTTTTATACATCAATTTTTTAAATCTTAATAAATTTATATTTTATATTATAACATTCAAATATTTTATTTAATTCTTTTGGATTAAATATTACTGTTTCCGTATTCTCATTTGGATGAAATCCTACTTTTTCACAGTTTAAAATTTCTTCATCTACTATAAAAATAATATCATTATCTTTTATATTTATAATGTTAAATATAGAAACAGCCCCTGATTTTATTTTAAGTTTTTCTTCTAACATATTTTCATCACTAAAACTTAATCTTGTTTCTTCTAATATATTTTGTAAAGACTTTAAATTCATTCTTTTTTCTAGTGGTAAAGCAACTAAGTAATACTGACTTTTGTTGTTATTTCTTATAAACAGATTTTTACAAACTACTGCATCAAATTTTATATTGTATTTGACATTATCTTCACAAGTAAATAATGGTGGGTGCTCTATTTTTTCATATTTAATATGTAATTTATCTAACAGTTTATATACTTCTTCTTTCATTTTTCTATCATCTCCTATTTTTAAATTAATTGCTTATTTACTATCATATCTATTTGTCCATCTTTTAGATATATTTCTTACTGTATCTGTAAATATATATGGATTTTGTGATATTTTTGCTTTTTCAATATCTATCATATATTTTCTCCTAAATACTTTCTAAATACATTATTTCTTTTCCATTTTGTTTAGCATATTCTATTTCTCCTTTTGTACTTTCTCCAATGTACCCATCTACATTTACTACAAATATTGCATCTGATAAATCTATTTTTGCTCTATGTAATTCACCTAATAATTTTTTGTCATGTTCTGTAAAAATTCTATTTGTAACACAAGGTGTTAGTCCAATTACTACATATTCATTTTCTAATGCTAATTTTTCATTTATTTCTTGCATTTTATTATAAAATTTTACTGAACCACATAGTGTAACAACTTTTCTTTTTCGTTCTACTTTGTTGATTTCATTTTTTTCTATAAAACTTATTAAATTTATTCTCTTACTCATTTTGTGATTTTTCCACCCTTCTTAAATGAATTAAATAATATGCTAGTCCTATTTGAAAAATCATAAATATTGTAGATAATCCAAACATATATAAATAAATCAATATTTTCATTTTTACATACTGTTTCTTTTTCTCTAGCATTTACTATTAATTTATCATATTATATATTATTTTTATCTAACCAATTTTTACTTAAAAGATATGGATTATCATGAAACTCACTATCTCTTGCTGTTATTATTATTATTTTATGACCTTCTTTTCTTAATCTATTAATTGTTTCTACTGCATTGAATCTAGGCTATGCTTTATTAGTAATTTCTTCTTGAATATTCTTTAGAAAATATTTTAATTCTTCATAAGAAAATTGAAATTTCTTTTTATATGTATCTCCATTATTTTTTATATCTTCAAAAGGATTTTCAGCATTCTTAATATTCTTGCCTAGTTTTATTGCATATTCATACGCTGCATTATTTAATTCTTCTTGAACTTCTATTATTGTATTATCTATATCAATTCCTATATTCACTTTTTACTCCTTTTAACTGCTCCGCATATCATATCAACTTCTATCGCTACTTTAGTTTTATTGTTTTCCACTCTCTTTATCTTATTTTTGCCTTTTTTCTCAAAGCTAACAAAATCTTCAAAAGCAGTAAATTCAACTATTGTATCTAATTCTTTAGATATAGCACTGATCAACATTCCACATGTTTTCATTTAAAAATCTTTTAAGATTTTTTAGAGTATGTTGAGTAACTTAAAGAACCTGAGTTTCTAATGGTTTTTGCTATTTACTTTATAAGATTTTGTGATAGCAATATTTACAAATTTTAAGGCTATTTTGTAAATTATTCTTACTTTGGTTAGATTTTAGTTAGATGTTTTTACACATAACAGAATATCTACTGTTTATAATAATTATATATTAAACTTTATTATTAACACTGTTTATCTGTTTTCTTTATATTACTATTTATAAAAATTGTAGAAATTATTGATAATATAAAAATAACAACAAATATTTTTTCTTCAATAAATTTACTCAAAAATGCTAATATGCTAAAAACAATTAATTCTGTAAAGCATAGACTCATTTGTCCTACTGTTGATAATAATTCATTATCTTCTTTTGATTCTTTTATAATGTTCTGTATTGAAGTATCTATTGGTGTCTCATATACTTTTTCTAAATTATCACTTGCTGTTTTATTAAGTGATATTGTAACTTTATTTTTGGCAAATAAAAATATTGTTGTTATGACTAACTTAATAATTGTTACTAAATTGTTAGATTTTGATATATTTTTATCTGAATATTTTCCTATTAAAGTTATGGTAATTGCTTGCAATACTAATGAAATTATAATTATTGAAGAAAATAAAGTAAAATCTTTTAATGCTATATATACATATAAAGGTAAAAATTGTCTTTCTATTATATGACTAGTCCTTAATGCATATATAAATTTATATCTACTATTACTTTTTAAAATATATTTCATTGATGATTTAAAAGCATTTGCCTTATTTTGTGGTTTATAATCTATTTTTTTTATAAAAACATATTGCAATAAAAAGAATATAACAATTATTGTAAATAAAATAATATTGTTATTTGTTATTACTCCCCAAGTAACTAATCCACTTCCCAAAGCTTGTCCTAATATTTTAGAAATTTTAAAGAAACTATTAAATCTGCCTTTATGTTCTTTATCTACATACTGACTAGATAATGCATTGGTAGATGGATTTGATAGACCATTAAATCCCATAACAATTATAAACAAAATCAACGTTTGACTTATATCATTATTCTTCATTATAATACATGAACTTATAATCCCAAAAATATTTGATATTAAATTACATTTAGCTATTCCTAATTTACTAGATAATGTTATAAATAAAGGTGTTATAAATCCTGTTATCCCAAAACGTAATCCATATATTAATAAAATAAACCATATAGGCATTCCGTTCTTATATAACATAACTGTTCCATACGTTTCTATCAATGTATAGGCAAAGCTATATGAAAACCATTCCAAATATATGTATTTATACTCTTTTTTGTAAAAATATTCTTTCATTTATTTCTCCTAAACTTTATACATTTTATTATTTATAATCTTATCATAATTCATTATTTTAAACAATACATCTATTACTCATTTTTCAACACATTTTTATAAAAAATACACTGAAATGTACGCACTCTGTATATTCTCTGCAATATTTTTATACTAACAGATGATTAGAAAGCTTGTCTTTCTATATGTTTTTAGGAAATGCTCTGCTTTCCTTATCCTGCCCTTAAATTTTTTTGAAATTTAAGGGCAATAAAATTTAGTAGTAAAAATATTTTTCTAATTTTGTTTCTGTTTAACATAAAATTTTGCAAAATCCTGCAGTATACTTTTAAAAATCAACTTGCTATACTTTTTTATAAATATATTTTACTTACTGGAGGTATAGAAATGTGTAGTAATAATTCTCAAAAATACTATAAATCTATGTTTAAAAATTATCCTGACGTTGTAAATGTTAAAGAATTACAATCAATGTTAGGTGGCATTAGTAAAAAGTTAGCTTATTATTTACTGCAAAATAATATTATTAAATCCATTAAAATTGGTCCACAATACAAAATTGCAAAAGCAGATATAATTTTTATATCTCACTGAAAAAAATTGCTCATAACTAGATTTTTGATTAAATCTGTGCTATTATAATTTCAATATTATAAATAGTAGGTAAATTCAATTCTGTTATGAACGAAAGGAGTTATTTATGCAAAATATAACAGAAAACCTACGTAAAACAAATATAACTGTTAGTTTACACGAAAAAAATAATATATATCAAGCAGTAATTAATTATAAAGATGATAACAATAAAAGAAAACA
This sequence comes from uncultured Clostridium sp., assembly GCA_947571975.1. Lineage (GTDB taxonomy): Bacteria > Bacillota > Clostridia > TANB77 > CAG-508 > CAG-269. The sequence goes on from CANPAC010000024.1 coordinate 20,506, forward strand.
AAAATGGGTTTCAACTGGAATTAAAGTCGCTCGTGGTAAGAAAAGGTTGGCTTTGCAAAAAGCAGAAGAATATAGAGAACATTTTGAAAAATCTTTTAATTTACAAGAACGAATTAAACAAAAAAATGATGAACAAGCTAAAAAGTATATGCTGTTTAGAGAAAAATTGCATGCAATGGATTCTCGTAAAAATTATGATGAAAATATTCTATACTTTGACTACTTAAAATTATGGATT
>CANPAC010000025.1 GCA_947571975.1 uncultured Clostridium sp.
TCAGTATATTTCTTAACATTAGATATAAACTGTGTTAAATCAGTTGTTTTCTTTTCAGTATTATTGATTTCCTTTGATAATTGTTCAATCTTTGTTTTTAATTCTTTTTGTTCCTTATCATAATTAAATGATAAGTTTCTAAATCTTTCATCTGTTATCTTTCCAGATATATTATCTTCATAAATGTGCATAAATAAATTGTCAATTTCAATTATTCTTTTCTTTGCTTGTTCAAGTTCTTTCTTGCTTTTAGAGATTTGTTTTTCTTCATTTTGAGAACATTTGGCTAATTGCTCTTTTATAAATAAATCTTCATAGTTTTGCATATAAGAAACTACTTTTTGTATATTTTCTAAAACAAGACTTTGTAATACTTCATCTGTAATCCAATGTGAAGTACACAAAGAAATATTTTTCTTATAACTGGAACATCTGTAATGGTCTTTTGTGTTTAGGTCAGTAACAGGAGATTGAAAATACATTTTTTTACCACAATCATTGCAGAATAGTAATCCAGAAAATATACTTTTCTTGCCTGACCTTGTAGGCTTTTTTCTGTTATTTCTTAATTGCTGTGCAATATTCCAAGTATATTCATCAATAATTGGTTCATGAGTATTTTTAAATATTTGCCAATTTTCTTTTGGAATAGCAACTTTAGTTTTATCTTTGTAGGAACGAATAGTATATTTAAAATTAACAGTATCTCCAATATATTCTTGTCTATCTAAAATACTTGCTACTGTTGTAGCATTCCACTGGTGCTTAAATGTTTGTAGTCTAGTAGGGAATGTTCTTCCTATACTTACAAAATACTCTGCTGGTGTCATTATATTTCGCTTGGTAAGTATTCTAGCTATTTCAAAAGTTCCATGTCCTTGAATAAATAGGTTATAAATTTCTTTTACAACTTCTGCTGATGGCTCATCTACAATCCATTTTGTTTTATCATCTTCATCTTTTTTATAACCATAAGGAACATTATTAGCAAGTGAAATTCCAGATTCGCCCTTACTTTTTAGAACTGCTCTAACTTTTTGACTTGTATTTTTTGCATGCATTTCATTAAACCAGTCTTGAATAGGCAAGAAGTCATTTAAACCTTTACTACTATCTATATTATCCATTATAGCAATATATCTAATATTTAATCTTACAAAATCTTCTTCGAGAAGTTGTCCAACAACAAGTCTATTTCTTCCAAGTCTTGAATGGTCTTTTACTATAATTGTTCCAATTTGTCCGTTGTTCAGCGAGTTCCATCATTTCCATAAAAGCAGGTCTTGTAAAAGTTGTTCCCGAATACCCATCATCAACAAAGAACTTAATATTTTGAAATTTGTTATCTTCTGCATATTTACTTAAAATTAATTTTTGATTTTTAATACTATTGCTTTCTCCTGATAGTTCATCATCTCTTGATAAACGACAGTATAAAGCAGTGATTTTATCGCTTTCTAGCTGTTTCATTATTTACTCCTTTCTTTTGACAGCTTGAAACACGATATAAAATTATAGTTTCTACATTTCAAGTAGTGTTTATAATATACCATATTTCAAACTAAAAATTCAATACAAAAACTTTACTTTTGGAAGATTTCAAAAAATCTAGTTAGTATTGTGTGTTCCGAATCTTTGTTAAAATAGGTATTTACCTTATAAACAGTACCTTTTATTTCTTTTTCAAAGTTCAAATTTTGCTCTGGATAAAAGCTTTTTAAATATTCTGTGATTTCTTCATTGTTCATTTTAGAAAGTTTATTACAAAATTCTTTCTTTAAATTCTCTAAAAATTCATATTCTTCATTAGTTAGTTCAATTCTATATATTTTTTCATTATCTTGCATCTCTGTCAGCCCTCCTTTTCTTGTATTCAGGAGAGTTTTTTAATTTCTGTTTTTCAAGTCTAGCTTGTTCACGAGCTTTTCTTTCAGCTTGTATTTTTTCTTGCTCTATTCGTTGATGTTCTAACTCATCTTGTTTTTCTTTATCAAATAAACTTTTAAAGAAATTTGAAACTTTTTGTGGTGCAAGTTTTATAGCATGAAAGTAGTCTTTTGTTTTTTCTACTATATCATCATATAGAGATTTCCACTTATCTACTGCATTTCTTAAATTATCAATTCTATTATTAAGCTCATATATTTCCTTATCTGCAACAATTCCTTTTTTAGCATATTCAGTTAAATTCTCATAATCTTCTTGTTCTAGTTCAATCTTTTTAGAAAACTTCTTTTGCTTGCCTAAGTTTGAAATGTCTTCGATTTGTTTATCATACTTCATATATTCGTTGTAAGAAGATTCTTTTTCTTTAGCTTGTTTTGTAATGTTTTCTAATCTTTCAGTATCTTTCTTAATTTTATACTGCAAATCACTTAAATGTTCTTGATTACTGCCTTTTACACCACGAATAAAGTCTTTATATCCACTATCAGACATATACTTAAAAAATCTATCTTGTAATAGACTATACGATTTTATTAAAACTGCTTTTCCTTTTTTATTATATAAAGGATTTCCTTGAGAGTCAGTTGCTTTGTCTGATTTCCATTTATTACTATGACTTACTTGATTAATTACTTCTTTTGTAGTTCCAATTAAAGATTTATCTTTACATTTTTTAGTCCATTTCACTTCTTTTCTTACAACAGGGAGTGCCACAACATGCAAATGATAATGATAGATAGGTTTTCCATATTCTTCTGTTAAAGCAGTATTCAATTCATCAGCATGCATAACTGCTGATATAATATTATCAGTTCCCATTTCTTCTTCAGCAAAATGAAAAGCTCTTTCGTAAAATTCTTTTGCAAATTCATAACCACCATGTTTTTCAAAATAGTCAGAGTTAATATCAAATATAAGTTCATCAAAAAGTTTAGCATTATCTCTTAAACCTCTTAATGATACTTGTTTACTATCAATCAGTTCTTTTAATTTTTCATTGTAGGTAGTTTCACATCTTTTGTAATGTATATTGTTTGGTGTTTGAGTCAAATCCACATTCATATTAGAATATGACTTGTTTTTTCTTTCGTTGTGTCGTTCAGCTTTTGTTATACTTGTTTTAGTATAAGTTTCTACTCTAGCTACTGAATAGTTTGTCTTGTCCATTTAAAATATCCTTTCTTGCAGGTAGCAAGAGGCGACCAAAGGGAGCTGTTACATAACTTTCTAACGAAAGTATGTAACCCACTATGACACTTTCAAAACTTCGTTTTGTAAAGATGCCAGTGGGCTCCTTGCGGAGGGCTCATAAATTATCTAATCTTACGATAGATAATTTATGTTTGGCTTCGCCAAAGCAAAATAATATTTTATCACTTCTGTTCAAATATTATTTTGACTACTGAAAAATTTTATCAAGCTACCTAGCATAAAATTTTTTCAGTATCTTTCTGCTATGCGTTGTAAAAATATAGAGCAATACCTATATAGCCTTTTGAAGCATAACAAAAAGACCCATTAGGCACAACAAATAAAACTACTCATATTGCATTTTTTGCAAAGTAGTGAGTTTTACTTGAAACATGCTAATCGGTCTTAACCACTGCTGGACATTTTACATACTATTCATTCTAAACCAGCCAAAATATATTTCACCGCATTGGGTTAATAAGTTTCCTACAAACCTTAATTCTCTATGTCTCGGAAGTGGGAGAATAACTTATTGTATCCTTTATTAACCAGTGTTTCGTGTCTATTAATTTTTCAGTGTACTATAAAATACATATATTATATATCACTTTTTTATGTAAATGTCAATGAAATTATAGATTTTTCATCAGGTAATAATTTGATTTTATGTAAAATATATGCTATACTATTAAGGTAATCATTGTATAAATTAATTTAGGAGGTGCTTTTATGCAAAAATATGATATTGTACGAGAAGAACGGAAACCACTTTCTGAAGAAGCTTGCCCAGTAGATTTAATGGGTGAACTTTACAAAGAAAAGGCAGAAAACGAAGAGGTAATATTTACTTTAACTTTTGAAGCCTTTCGGAAAATGTGTGCTTTTCCATCAAAAAAAGAGATAACTTACTTTTTACCATGGGGGGGTACACAAAGTATTGGTGTTGTTTGGCTTCCTGCTGATCCCACTGAATCTCATGACGATGAATGGATGGTAACGAGTACAGACGACAGATGTAAAACTTACTTTGTAACAGAAACTAAGACACAAGAAATAGTCTACAAGTGTCCTCCAGAGGGTTCAAAAGTAGTACACTACATAATTGAATAACGGGAAGTAAACACATTAAAAGACAGGGGTTGTTGCAAAAAGGCAATAATCTCTGTTTTTGATGTTAAATATAGTATAAATAACAGTTATTTATATTATAAAATATTTGTAAAGGACTATGAAAATTTACTAATTTGTGATATAAATTAAATATTAGGAGGATGATTATATGATAAGATTTGAATGTGATTATGCAGAAGGGTGCTGTCCAGAAATAATAAAAAAATTAGAAAAAACAAATATGGAACAAACTCAAGGATATGGAGAAGATATTTATTGTAATTCAGCAAGAGAAAAGATTAAGAAAATATGTAAATGTCCAAATGCAGAAGTTCAATTTTTAGTTGGAGGAACTCAAACTAATATGATAGTAATAAGTTCAATTTTAAAACCATATCAAGGAGTAATATCAGCTCAAACAGGACATATAAATGTTCACGAAACAGGAGCAATAGAATCAACAGGTCATAAAGTTTTAGTTATTAATACTAATGAGGGTAAATTAACTGATGAGAATATAAAAGAAATATATCAAGCTCATTATAATGATGAAAACCATGAACACATGGTACAACCAGGAATGGTGTATATATCTTATCCAACAGAAAATGGATTAATTTATACTAAAAAGGAATTAGAAGAATTATATAAAACTTGTAAAGAATGTAATCTACCACTATACATAGATGGAGCAAGATTAGGATATGGATTAATGTCAGATGAAAACATGAATATTTCAGATATAGCAAAGAATTGTGATGTTTTCTATATAGGTGGAACTAAAGTAGGAGCATTATTTGGAGAGGCAGTTGTGATAACAAATGAAAGTATTAAGAAAAATTTTAGATATTCTATGAAACAAAGAGGTGGAATGTTAGCAAAAGGAAGATTACTAGGAATACAATTTGATACTTTATTTGAAGATAATTTATATTTTAGTATTTCAAAACATGCAATTGATATGGCAATAAAAATAAAAAAGGCTTTTTGTGATAAAGGTTACCGATTACTATATAATTCAAATACAAATCAACAATTTCCTATAATGCCAAACGATATATTATCTCATTTATCAAAGAAATACTCATTTTGTTTATGGGAAAAAATAGATGAAAATAATAGTGCAGTTAGATTTTGTACAAGTTGGGCTACAAAAAAAGGAGATGTTGATGAATTAGTAAAAGATATACAAAATTTGAAATAATAGCAAATAGTTATATAAAAAGGTGGTATAAATGGAATTTATTAATAGTATAGATTTATGGACAGAACAACATGAAAACCAATATGAATGTTTTAATGGAGCATTTGTAGATGGTTTTGAAAATAATAAAATAGCATTTGATGAATATAAAATAATAAGAAATTGTAATTGCATGATATTAGTTGATAATCCTAACATTAATATAAGTAATAAACATAGTGCTATTGTTTTTTACAAAAATGAAAAACCAGTTAGACTAATGGTTATAAACAAAAATACAGATATTGATAAATGTATTAATATAGCATTAAATCAATATTTTAATGATGGAATATTATCAGATTTTTATGATAAAATGAAAATTAAATCAGTAAAAATAGATATGAATCAACAGCCTATATTTAATAATGCTAATAATACCAAAGAAATAGATGTTGGTTCATGTGATAGATGGAAACTTCTATACAATATGCTAAAAGGTAGTTATACAGAAAGTAATACTCAATATGGAAATTTTGAAAGTGATAAATATGAGTTTATTCCAGATTTGTCTATATCATATAGACTTGATACAGATTCTGAAAGTTTTGAAATAAAGCATAAATGTGCTTTTATAAATACTACAAGGACAAGATTGATTCCAATTCAAGAAAACTCATCTTTAACTAAATAAAGATAATAAGATATAAAAGGAAACAATATTTAAATTACAATACAAAAATATTAATAATGAGGGTAATCTGTAAAAATGAGAAATCCAATTCAAAAAGGGATTTCTCATTTTAATTTTAGCAATAAATCAATTCCTTAAAAATGATTTCTTCAACCGAATGCTTATAATTATTCATAAGTCCAGCCCATTTTAAAGGGTCAGTATTTTTCAAATTTTCATCAATAGGCTTTTTTTCTAGCATTTGTTTCATAAGCATCTCAAATCTTTGCTTAGCTTGTTTATCAGTTTCTACAATATGTTTTCTTAAAGTTTTGTTCATGAACATTATTATATATTCAGCCTTTTTGTGATTTTTCAAATACTCTAATCTTAAATGTCCATACTTTCCAATAATATAATCATTCTCATAATTGTCTTTCTCCAAATATAAGTCAGGAACGAAAAAATCTCCCTCTTTGTGATAAGTTATCTCTACCATATTAAAATCCTCCTAAAATTCAATTTCACTACTTTTAAAACTATAATCTTATATCTGTTAAAGCTGTCCATAAATACAAATTTTTATAAAGTGTACTTAACTTATTCTTACTGGGTTAGAACTTATGGCATAGCCAAAGTCCTATTCTTATGAATAAATTGATGAAGCATATAGAACTACTTTAATAACTTTTTCTAAATATTATTTGACATAATAGTAAAAATATTGTATTATTATGATAATAATATTATTGATACTGTAATCTGTGTTGCAGATTATACCAACTGACAAGGAGGTTGCGTTATGATTTTTTTATTTGTTATTTTTTCAGTTCCTGTTTTAGTTGGAATAGGAGTAGCTGTGTATGCCGTTGTATCAGATTATAAATGTGATAAAATCGGTACCCGTGAATATGTTCATGACCCTATTTTTGACGGAATCACAGCTGATTATATTGATGATTGTGATACTCCTTAAACTGAAAAGGCTCCACAAAAGGAGCTTTTTCAGTTTAAACTATATTAATAATGAATTTCTGATAATTATTTTCACAATGAACAAAGTTTATTGTAATTTACTAAAAATATGATATTTTTTAGTAAATTGATTGATATTTGTATCAGTAGTCAAGAGAGAAAAGTTGTAGATAACTATGACGTCCGCTCCAATATTGTCAGTAGTCTTGAAATAGTCTTGATTGCTGGCTTTTATTTTTGCGTATAATAGTAAATTGATTGATTTTTATATAAATTTATTGAATAAATTAAACTATAAAACGGCATAATATAAAAAACGGAGGTAGATTACTATGAAATTAACAATATGTGAGTTAAGTTACTTAAACGAATTAATAACAAGTTGTGTTAATACAATTACTTGTATGTCATTATTTAAAAATCAAGTTACTAATGAAGAATTAAAGGCATTATTAAATAATCATTTTCCTATACATGTCGAAGATTATAACAGGAAAGTAGAATTTGTAAAAGATGTAGAAACTGCAACAGGTAAATTAAATGTTCCAGAATTAAATACTTCTATCTTTTCAGAAAAGGTTTGTGAGACTAAAAATGCTAATCCTGTTACTGTTAATACAGATGTCAAAACTTTAACAGATAGAGAAATCGCTTTATCTTATTTCTTAACTTTAAAAAGAGCTGGAAAGGAATATACTATTGCTTCTATGGAAACTACTAATTCAAAATTGAGACAATTTTTAAAAGATGCTTATACTATGAGCTGTAATCATTCTTATGAGATTTATGAATGGATGGCAAAGAATAATTATTATCCAATTATTTTAGCAACTGGGGAACAAGTTGGTAATATTGGTAGCATTTATAATACTATTTCTTTATAAATTCTAATTTTAAAAGCTAAATACTATTTTTGACAGTATATAATAAAAGCAAGTACAATAAAATACTTGCTTTTACTTTAATTATTTAATTTTCTTGAATTGTATATTCAGATATATCGGGCTCTTTTAAATCATCATCTTTTACTATATCAAATTCATAATAATAATCTGATACTAAATTAATTTTATCACCATCATATCCAGATGTACCATTTTCTTTTCTGATAAGTAATCCAGTTTCTTTTTCAAAATAATATGTATCTAGTCTATGATTATCAAAACAGAATATGTCAAAACAACTTACATTTATTCTATAACACTCTTTTCCATTAACTTCTTCTGTTTTTATAGAAGATTTTATAGATATTATAAGAAATTCCCATATATTTTGAGTATATAAATAATCTAAAATTTCAATTTTTCCTGGAACTCCATTTGAATTATATTTATTGATATGGTATAATAACATCACAACTTAAATTAGCTTGCTAAAGCAAGAATGTATAAAGTATCCCGAAAATAAATTAATTATGGAGGTAAAAAAATGAAAAATTCAATGTCAAAAGAAATGACAAAAAGGTATGAGGATTACTTTAAAACTAGTAACCTAGAAGAACGGGCAGCAAAGACAATATACTATTGGGTAATGAGCACTATAGAATCTATCTTTTGGGGATTAGGACGTTATGCTAATATGGAAATTAATTTACATGCCAATGAGAGTAAAATAATTCTATGGTATAATTATCCTCTAAACAGAAAAGATTACGAATATGTATATTATCCGACTTTTAACTGTAGTGATGGGAAGTTAGAAGAAATATTGCAAAAATTTGTAAAGATTTTCAATACGCATGAATATCCATATACGGATACAATTACATATCCTGTATTTCATGCAAATTACATAGGAAAGAAAAATCAGTACGAATGCATAGTGATTTATGTTGATATATCAATGCCAGTTAATAATTGAAGTAAACATTGAATTAATCAAGAGTGCCCTAATAGGCACTCTCATTTATAAAAATGAAAGAGGGAAATAAAATGGAAAAAATTGCAATAATAACAGGAGCATCAAGAGGAATAGGAAGAGAAATAGCAAAACAACTAGCTAGAAGCGGGATAAAAATAATAGCTAATTATAATAAATCAGAAAAAGAGGCAAAAGAATTAAAAGAAGAACTAAAAATAGAAAACATAGAAATAGACATAGTAAAAGCAGATGTAAGCAAAAGAGAAGAAGCTAAAAAACTAGTACAATATGCTTTAGAAAAATATAAAAAGATAGATATTCTAATAAATAATGCAGGAATTAGTGAATACAAAATATTTACAGATGAAACAGATGAGGATTGGAATCGAATTATAAATACTAACCTATATTCAGCATTTGTAATGTCACAAGAAGTAACACCTAATATGATACATAACAAACAAGGATGTATAATAAATATTTCATCAATTTGGGGATTAGTAGGAGCGTCATTAGAAGTATTATATTCTATCTCAAAAGCAGGAATGGATGGTTTAACAAAAAGTCTTGCAAAAGAACTAGGACCATCTAATATAAGAGTTAATTCAATTGCTCCTGGGGCAATTAATACTGAAATGAATGCTAATTTAAATGAAGAGGAAATAAATCAATTAAAGAATGAAACACCATTAGGCAAAATAGGAAAAGTAGAAGATATTGCTAAATGTGTAAAATGGCTAATAGAAGATGATTTTACAACAGGACAAATTATATCTATAAATGGTGGTTGGGTTATTAGATAAATTTAAAAGTAGATAAATATTTAAAACAAAAAACGACTTTAGAAAGTCGCTTTTTTTTGTACAAGATAGATATGAAATGCTTATATTTGTTTTTTAATTAATTTCGTTATTTTTTAATTTTCTTTTATAATTTCCAGAAATTATTTTTGGAAGATAAGTAATCAATTTATAAACAGCTAAACGAACCTTTTTACTCCATAAATAAGACCTTCTTAATTTTTTAGCAGACCCTAGAGAAACAGGCTCATCTTCTAAAACTAATAATTCACTATGTACTTTTTCTAAAGGAAAAATGTAATTTTGACCATTATTATTATCCCAATTACCATTTCCATCATTAAAACAGAAATTAAAAGTATCGCCTTCGCCTAATTCAATTTCAGCTTGGAAACCTAAATCTGTTTTTTCCATTTTTACATCATTAACATTGTCCCAATTTAAGCCGAAACCATAATGAATAGAAACTTCTTCGCAAGAGGCATCTTGAAAAAGTTTTCCTGTATATGATATTTTTACTTTGTTATTTTCTACTAATTTATCTGTATTGAAAAAAATGTTTTTTGTTAACTCCATGTTTATTCTCTCCTTATTCATCTTTTGCTGTCAACATTATAATATTAATTTTTACAATGTTCAAGTATTTTTTTAAAAAAAGTAAAAAAAATCAAATATTTTGTCAAAATATTTATATTTCTATTTGTAATATACAGTATATATTAATAATAAATGAATAAAATTACTGTAGATAGTTGTAAAAATGTTTAATTTGTGATAAGATTGAGTAAGAATAAGAAAAAGGGGAAAGGTTGTTATGAAAGCATTAGTAAAAGAAAATTCGGAGGAGAAAGAAATGAAGAAACAAGAAGAAGTAAAAGATAAAGAACTACAAGAAAAACCTAACAAAAAACCAGAAGCAAAAACTAAGAAAAATAAGGATGTAGAAAATAAAAGCAACAACGAAAAAAAGCAAAAAGAAAATAAACCAAAAGAAAACAACAAAGAAGAGGAAAAAAAGTTCGAACCAGTAAAAGAAAATCCTAGAAAAGTTGAAAAAACAGTAGAAAATATGAGTCCAAAAAACAAGAAAAAATGGGTTATGCCAACTATAATTGCGGTAGTAGCAATTGTTTTAATTGCTTTTTGTTCAACAATATTTGCATTAATCAACATCAATAATGAAAACATAATAAATGGAGTTTCTATTTCTGGAATCGATGTTTCAGGATTATCAAAGGAAGAAGCAAACGAAAAGTTAACTACTATTTACAATGAAAAGAAAGAAAAAGAAATAGAAGTAAAATATGAAGACTATGAAACAACATTAAATCCTACTCTAATGGAAGTTAATTATGATGTGGAAAAAGCAGTAAATGCAGCTTATGAAATAGGAAAAGGAGACAATATATTTATAAACAATTACAATATTTTATTTACACAAATAGGAAAAAAAGATATTGCTGTTGAAATGACATTAAACGAAGATGTAGCAAAGCAAACTATAGAAGATATTGGAGTTAATTTACCAGGAGTTCTTATTGAATCAAGTTATGCAATTGAAGAAGACGAATTAATAATTACTAAAGGAAAAGCAGGAATTGCAATAAATACAGACCACCTATTAGAAACAGTGAAAGAAGAATTAAAAGATATTAATAAAAATGATAATTATATAGAAATACCAACAGAAAACAAAGAACCACAAACAATAGACATAGACAAAATACATGAAGAAGTCTATACAGAAGCAAAAGACGCATACTACACAAAAGAGCCATTCACTATTTATCCAGAAGTTGAAGGAATTGATTTTGATGTAGAAGCGGCAAAAGAATTGCTAAAAGAAGAAAAAGAAGAATATGTAATCAAATTAAAAATAACAAAACCAAAAGTAACAATTGACAAAATTGGTTCAGAAGCATTTCCAGACCAATTAGCAACATTTACAACGAGATACGACGCAAGTGATGTAAACAGAACAACAAACTTAGTAATAGCATGCCAAAAAATTAATGGAAAAATAGTATTAGCAGGAGATACATTCTCTTATAACAAAGCATTAGGTCCTAGAACAGCGGCAGCAGGTTATAGAAACGGAAAAATTTATGCAGGAGGAGAAGTAGTAGACGGAATTGGAGGAGGAATATGTCAAATATCTTCAACTCTATACAATACAGTTTTACTATCTAACTTAGAAATAGTAGAAAGAAGAAACCATCAATTTGTTACATCATACCTACCAGCAGGAAGAGATGCAACTGTTGTATATGGAATGACAGACTTCAGATTTAAGAATACAAGAAAATATCCTGTTAGAATTGTAGCTAGCGCAAAAAATGGAATTGCTACAGTATCTATGTATGGAATAAAAGAAGAGAATGAATATACTTTTACTTTTAGTACAAAAACAATAGCTTCTATTCCACAAACAACAAAATATGAAGAAAGTGCAGCATTACCAGTAGGAACAGAACAAGTTAAACAAAAAGGACATAGTGGAGTAAAAACAGAAACATATATGACAAAATTATTAAATGGAAAACCAGTATCAACTGTATTACTTTCAAGAGATACATATGACGCTATGGCAAAAATCATTATAAAAGGAACAAATGCGGCAGAAACACAAAATAATCAAACAACACAAGAACCACAAACTCCAGAGACACCAACAACAACGCCAGAAACACCAACGACTCCAACAACACCTACAGAGCCTTCAGGTGGAGGTTCGACAGAAGAAAAACCAACAGACCCAAGTACAGGTGCTGGAACAACTCCAGGAGAAACAACAAATAACTAAACTCTTGACAACTAAGACAAAAGGTAATATAATAAAAAAAGTTTCAAGTATTTTGCTTGAAACTTTGTAAATGGCTCATTAGCTCAGTTGGTAGAGCAACAGACTCTTAATCTGGAGGTCCTCGGTTCGAACCCGAGATGAGTCACCATTTCAGAGATTTTAGATATAAAACTGGTTTTTCCAGTTTGAGTATTTAAAATCTCTTTTTTTACTTATACAAAATATATTTAAAACAGGAGAATTAGAAAAAAATCGAACTACTCAAAAAATTAGAGTAGTTCAAAATGAGGGAACTCGAAAAGTTTCAAGAGAAGTAACTTTTTACAGTTTAGATGCCATTATAGCAGTTGGCTATAGAGTAAATTCGAAAGAAGTAACGGATTTTAGAATTTGGACAACAAAAACTTTAAAAGAATATATAAAAAAAGGATTTGTTGTTAATAGCGAAATGCTAAAAAATGGACCCAAATTTGGAAAAGATTATTTTGATGAATTATTAGTTAAGATAAAAGAAATAAGAGCAAGTGAAAGAAGATTTTATCAAAAAATAACTGATATATACAAAGAATATAGTTTTGACTATGATAAAAATAGTGAAACTACACAAGAATTTTACAAAAATATTCAAAATAAATTACACTTTGCTATTACTTGTATGACAGATATCAGAGTCTATGCCTGTTTGCGTTGTTAAGTTATCTATAAATTGTTTGAATAGTTCTCTTTTTAAATGTAAATTCATTTATCTCCCTTATCTTGCTAGGACAAGTATTTTATTTATAACAGTTCTACTTTTTGTATCCATAGCATATTTAATTATTTTTTCAAAGTCCAATTCGTTTTTAGTAATAAAATTATAGATTATTTCATCTGGATTTTCAACTTCAATGTCAATATTATCTTTGTTTTCAATCAAATCAAATAGTTGTAAATATTTATAGTTATTATTATTTACTTCTATTTTAGGCTTTCTTATTACATTCAGATTTTTATTTTCATATTTATTGAAATTTTTACATTCGTTTGTTGCTATATCAATAATATTTGGAACTTGTGTTGTTAAATGTATATTGTTAAATAGTTTTGCTCTAGTAATATATCCCTTTATGTTCCTGTTTTTATTCATTATATATTTATATTGTATAATTTGTCTATTACCTAATAACATTTTTCCAAATATATTTTCTACAGGAATATAATAAATACCTTTGTATGCAGTTTCTATAATGCCTTCTTTGTTCATTCTATTTAAAATTGCTTTAACATTATTTAAAAAAAGTCAATAAAAAGAAACCATTGTAATATAGCAATGATTTCTAAATGCGATTATATATACTTATAATTTAATAGTCCGAACTTGCCCTTAGCCTTAATGTATTTAAAATAACAGTAAAACTACTTATAACCATAGCAAAACTAGCAAGCATAGGTGTAATTGTAATTCCCAAAGGCGAAAGGATGCCCATACTAATCGGAATCATCAAACAATTATAAAAAAACGCCCAAAAAAGATTTTGTTTAATAATACGAATAGTTTTTTTACTAATTGACATTAAATCAATAATACGATGTAAATTGTTAGTAGTTAAAATAACATCAGAAGCATCAGAAGCTATATCAGTTCCGCTATTAAAACTAACACCAATGTCTGAACTTGCTAAAGCAGGACTATCATTGATTCCATCGCCACACATCATAACAAATTTACCATCAGATTTTAATTGTTTTATAACAGCAGCTTTTTTAGCAGGTAATACATCTGCCATAACATTTGTTATACCAATGTCGCTAGCTATTTTTTCAGCTGTTTCTTTCTTGTCGCCAGTTAGCATAATTGTTTCTATATTATTTTTTGAAAGAAGAGAAATTACTTCTTTACAATTTTCCCTAATCAAATCATTTACACCAATTAAAGCAATAATTTGCGAGTCTTTTACAACATAAACAATACTATTACCTTTGCTTGCTAAAACTTTTTCTTCGTCTAAATGAGTGTTTTCAATATTATTAGCAGAAAGAATTTTATGATTTCCTAAAATAAAATCTTGTGAATTTATTTTTCCTATAACACCAAGACCAGCAATGTTTTCAAAATTATCAACAGATAAAAGTTCTAAATTATTTTCTGTTAAATAATCAACAAAAGCTTTCCCGATTGGATGAGTAGATTTGCTTTCAATACTTCCTACTAATTGTAATAAATCATCTTTTGGAATGTCACTATAGTTTATAACTTCAGCAATTTTTAAAGTTCCATAAGTCAAAGTTCCAGTTTTATCAAAAACAACAGTATTAGTTTTTAGAGCATTTTCTAAAATCTCACTTTTCTTTATTAAAATGCCATTACTTGCACATAAACCTTCACTTACAACAATAGCAAGAGGTGTTGCTAGACCAAGGCTACAAGGACATGCAACTACTAAGATTGTTACAAAAGTTACAATAGCTGAATTAAAGCCATATCCTAAAATTAAATATGCTAAAAAAGTAAATAAGGCAATTAACATTACGGCAGGAACAAAATATCCACTTACAGTATCAGCAACTTTAGCAATAGGAGCCTTTGTATTTGTTGCTTCAATTACTAATCTGACAATTTCAGATATAGTAGAATCTTTTCCGATTTTTTCGGCTCTGTATTCTAAATACCCATCATAATTAATACTTCCAGCAATAACTTTTTCGCCAACAGTTTTAGAAGGCTTTTTACTTTCACCAGTAATAAAAGCTTCATCTAAATGGGCCTTCCCTAAAATAATTTCTCCATCAACAGCAATTTTTTCACCAGGCTTACTAATAACAGTATCACCTTTTTTTACTTCATCAATAGTTACCTGCTTTTCTATACCATCTACTTTAATAACAGCAAATTGAGGTGTTATCTTTACTAATTTTTGAATTGCATCTTTTGTTTTATCCTTACTAATTCGGTCTAAATATCTTCCTAATTTAATAAAAAATATAACAATAGCAGCAGATTCAAAATATAAATTTTCTACATGATGATGATTTCCTTGAAAAATAAAATACATACTATAAAAACTATATAGCAAACTACTTATAACACCAATACCTACTAATGTATCCATATTAGGTGTTTTATGTATTAAATTTTTATAACCATTTTTCAAAATATCAAAACCATAAAACAAAAAAGGAATAGTAAGCAAAAATAATATAATTGTATAAGAAATAGGGTTTGTATGCATATTTAAAAAATCAAAACTAGGTAAACCTAACATATGTCCCATTGATACATACATTAAGATAATAGAAAGAATCAAAAACACAAAAAACTTTACTTTTTCGCTTTTTGTTTGACCTTCTAAGTTAGTTTCACTAAATAATCCTAAACTTTTAAAACCAGCTTCTTTTACAAATTGTTCTATCTTTTTTTGATTTAAAATATTTTCATCATATTCGATAGAAGCATTTGCCATAACTAAATTAACAAAAGCTTCTGAAATACCAGTTTGCTTATTCAAATATTTCTCAAGCCCATTAGAACAAGCACTACAAGTCATACCATCAATTGCTAAGATAATTTTTTTCATTTTGAATTAAATTTCCTTCCTACAATTTTTCAAATTACTTTAAACCTAATATTTTTAAAGTACTTCAAACCCAATATCTTTAATTTTTTCTTTTATTTCTTTTTCATTAATATCATCTTTAGCTAAAATAGTAACAATTCCTTTTTTATAATCAGCAACTACTTTTTTTACACCTTTCATAGATTTTATAGCTGTTTGAATTCTGTTTTCACATCCTCCACATACCATTCCATCAACTTTTATTATAAATTCTTTCATTTAAATCATCCTTTCTTTTAATTACTATTAATATTATAAACTTAAAAATGTTGTTTGTAAATGTATTTGCATTTTTTAAATTTTGCTTTTTAGAGCACGAAGTGCATTTAAAACAGCAAGTACAGAAACGCCAACATCAGCAAAAACAGCTTCCCACATTGTAGATAAACCAAAGGCACTAAAAATAAGTACTAAAACCTTAACAAAAATAGCAAAAACAATATTTTGTTTTACAATTCTTAAAGTTTTTCTTGCAATCTTAACACTAGTAATAATTTTAGATGGTTCATCATTCATAATAACAACATCAGCCGCTTCAATAGCACTATCAGCACCTAATCCTCCCATAGCAATACCAACATCAGAAATTGCTAAAACAGGAGCATCATTCATGCCATCACCAACAAATGCAACTGTACTATTAGAAGATTTAGCTTTCATAATTTCCTCTAACTTTTTAGCCTTATCCTGTGGCAATAAATCTGTATAAACAATATCAATACCAAGATTATTAGCTACACTTTCTCCAACCACTTTTCTATCACCAGTAAGCATAACAGTTTGTTTAACACCATATGACTTTAAATCAGTAATAGTTTGTTTAGCATCAGATTTTATTTTATCACCAATTACAATATATCCAGCATAAACTCCATCAATAGCAACATGTAAAACAGTACCAACTTCATCACACTTAGAAAAAGCAATATTATTTTTTTCCATTAACTTCTCATTACCAACAAAAACATTTTGCCCATTAACTTCAGAAAATATCCCTAACCCAGGAATTTCTTCGGTCTTACTAACTAAACTAGAATCTAAATCCTTACCATATTCACTACTATAAGCCTTCCTCAAAGACAAAGAAATAGGGTGGTTAGAAAACATCTCAGCATGTGCAGCGATGTTAATTAGGGACGTTTCTTTTTGCACATTTTTGTGAATTTGTGTCAGACCATTTTTCACATTTACTACTTTTTGAACTTCAAAGGTTCCTTCTGTTAATGTTCCAGTTTTGTCAAAAACCACAGTTTCAAGGTGAGCTAGAGCTTCTAAATAGTTACTTCCCTTTACTAAAATTCCTACTTTAGAGGCGCCACCAATTCCACCAAAGAAGCTGAGTGGAATAGAAATAACTAAAGCACAAGGACATGAAACAACTAAAAAAGATAATGCACGATATATCCAATTTGAAAAAGTTTCAAATCCTAAAAACAAAGGAGGTGTAATTGCTAAAATAACGGCAATTATTACTACAATTGGGGTATAATATTTAGCAAATTTAGTAATAAAATTTTCTGACTTTGATTTTTTGCTAGAAGCATTTTCTACTAAATTTAAAATTTTGCTAACAGTAGATTCGGCGAATTCTTTTGTAACTTTAATAGTAAGTAAACCTGTTTGATTTATGCATCCGCTTAAAACAATATCGTTTTGATTTACTTTTCTTGGTAAGGATTCTCCTGTTAAACTAGAAGTATCTAATAGAGATGTTCCTTCTATAATTTTTCCGTCTAAAGGTATTTTTTCACCAGGTTTTACAACTAAGGTATCCCCAATTTTTACCTCTTCTGGGGAAATTTTATTAATAATGCCATCACGTTTTACATAAGCAAAATCAGGTCTAAGGTTCATTAAATTGGTAATAGATTTTTTTGATTTATCAACTGCGTAGTCTTGGAAAAATTCTCCAATTTGATAAAATAACATAACAGCAACTGCTTCTGGGAATTCACCAATTGCAAAAGCACCTAGAGTTGCAACAGTCATAAGAAAATGCTCATCAAAGATTTTTCCTCGTATAATATGTTTGATTGCTTTTAAAACTATTTCTAATCCTACAATAAGATAACTTACAATATAAATGCTATTTGTAATCCATATGTTTTCTAAAGGAACCAATAAAGCAATTATAAATAAAATAAAAGCAAGTATAATTTTAAATTTTTCCATTTCTTTTTCCTCTTTCTTACATAACTTTGTGTTCAATATGCTCAAGACCAACTTCAAACAATTCTTTTATATGATTATCGTCTAATGTGTAATATACTTCTTTTCCTTGTCTTCTGCACTTTACAATACCACTTCTGCGAAGTGTTCCTAATTGATGGGAAATAGAAGATTTACTCATGCCTAAAACATTTGCGATATCACATACACACATTTCATTTTTGTCTAAAGCAAAAAGTATTTTTGTTCTAGTAGTATCTCCTAAAATTTTAAAAAATTCGGCTAGTTTGTTAAAAACATCTTCACTGGCCATATTATTTAAGGTATGTTTTACAATGTCATCGTGAATAATGTTACAATCACAGATAAATTCATTTTTTGACATAGTTTAAACTCCTTTCAATTTATTATATTAACAAAACAATTGAATTGATACTCAACTGTGATTATATTATAGTTGAACATATACTCAATTGTCAAGAGGTTTTTTAAAATTAATTGTAAGTTATGAGATACAGTTCACTAGAACTATAGCGTAATAGTTCATAAATCCCTAAAATTAACATTGACAAAGTGTTACAAAAGGGCTAAAATAGAAATGTTTAGAAGCAAAATTTAAAGGGGTGATGGATATGCTAAAAATATATAATACAGATACACAAACAAATCAACTTGAAGAAATCAAAGATTTTAGAAAGGGAGTATGGATTAATTTAGTAAATCCATCGGAAAGTGAAATAAGAAGAGTATGTGAAAATATAAACATAGAGGAAGACTTTATTCGTTATGCTTTAGACTATGAAGAAAAAGCTAGAATAGACCAAGAAGAAGATGATAATACCACATTATTTGTTGTTGATGTACCAATCATAGAAAAGGGCGAAGATAATGATATATACACAACTATGCCATTAGGAATGATAGTAGTAAGAGATGATTTTTTTGTAACAGTATCTTTAAAAAGAAATAAAGTAATTGAAGAGTTTGAAAGAAAAAAAATAAAAAATTTTTTAACTTACAAAAAAACAAGATTTATTTTTCAAATATTATATGTAAATTCATCTTATTATTTGAGTTATCTAAAGCAAATAAATAAAGAAACAGAAATTGCGGAATATATTTTAAAAAATTCTATGAAAAATAAGGAATTATTAAAATTACTAAGTATAGAAAAAGGATTAGTATATTTTACAACTTCTTTAAAGTCAAATGAACTTGTTATGGAAAAAACGCTAAGAGGAAAAATTATAAAATTATATGAAGATGATGAGGAAATCCTAGAAGATGCTATTACTGAAAATAGACAGGCTATTGAAATGGCTCAAATTTACCGAGATATTTTAAATGGTACAATGGATGCATATGCTTCAATTATTTCAAATAACTTAAATGGAGTAATGAAGTTTTTGACTTCTATTACAATTGTACTAGCTGTACCTACGATGATATCTAGCTTTTGGGGAATGAATGTTGGATTACCACTTCAAAATAGTCCTTATGGATTTGTTGCTATGGTATTAATTTCTGTTATATTGACTTTATTAGTAACCTATTGGCTAAAGAAAAAGAATATGTTGGATTAGTATTTATACTTAACAGTAAATAGTAATAAAGTAAAAGTGTACAATATATAAATATAATTCATATTTATGATAAACTATAATATGAAGTGTGTCTATTTTTTATGCATGTTAATTAGAAGTTTTTTAGATGTTATGAGAGATATGTTAATTACAAATAAGTTGTACGAGAAAGGAAGAAATTAAATATGAATGTACAAAAATAATGAAAATTTGAAAAAATACATAATTTTTAGAAAAAAGAAGATAATAATACAAAGACTTTTTTAAGTTGATAAAAATCAAGGAGGAACAAGCCATGAAAATTATTGATAAAATAGCCTTAGTATTAATTATCATTGGTGCTATCAATTGGGGACTAATAGGACTATTTAATTTTAATTTAGTAGCAACTATTTTCGGAGAAATGACAATTATTTCAAGGATTATATATGGATTAGTTGGTATTTCTGGAATATGGGGAATAAAATTACTATTTGATGACTAATTTGTAAAATGAAATAAATATGTACACTATCTTGACATAATTCACCATTATGATAAAATATAAATGTGAATTGTGTCTATTTTTTATGGAAAAAAACAAAAGGAATATAAGAAACAAAAAAGGAAACGATAAACAAAAGAAAAATGAGAGGCAGGAAAAGAAATGAAAAAACTTCCTAAAGAAGAAAAAGGAATTACACTAATAGCATTAGTTATAACAATAATAGTTTTATTAATATTAGCAGGAATAA
>CANPAC010000026.1 GCA_947571975.1 uncultured Clostridium sp.
AGAATATAATAAATTATTTAACTGGCTACAAAAAAGATTCCCTAATTATAAAAAAAATAAGTTGATTGGAATAGGGAAACCAAAAGGTGAAATAGTAGGAATACAATTTTTATATTTAGGATTTATGATTTTTCATAAATTAAGACTAGGAAAAATAGTCGTTTGGATATATAGCAAATTATAATAATACTTTCCAGCAATTTCTATTGTGATTTATAAGTAGCAATGATATAATGAAAATGATAAAAAATATAAGGAGAAGGTAATATGAAAAAATATATTAAATTTTTATTTGTAATTTTGATAATTACTATTATGATTTTATATATTAGTAGTGTGAAGTTTTATGCTAATGCTGCTACATATAATCAAGTTACAACAGACGCATATAAAGAAAATAGAAATGGAATTGAGTTATTTCCAGAGAGCTATCAAATTTTATTAAACAAATTAGTAGAAAATACAGGACACACAAATTGGAATTTTAGAGCTTTATACACAGATATTGATTGGAATGAATTAGTAGAAAATGAAACAGATTGTCTGCATAATACATTGTATAAAAGTATTCCAGCAACTTATCCAAATACATGGTATGATTCTTGTAATCAAGAAGGAGATTATCGATATTTTTGTGCATCTAAAGAAATTACAAGCTATTATATGGATCCAAGAAATTTTTTAACAGAAACTACAATATTTCAATTTTTAGATTTATCTAATAGTTCTACTGTGAGCGTATCACAAATTCAAGATGCTGTTAGAGGTACATATTTAGCAGGAAGTGTTAATGGAGAATCTTATGCAGAAATGATACATCAGGCAGCTGAACAATCAGGTGAAAGTGCATTTAGTATTATTGTTAGAATATTTCAGGAATTAGGAAGTGGAACAGAATTACCATACATGATTTCTGGCAAAGATTCTACTTATCCAGGTGTATATAACTTTTTTAATTATGGAGCAACTGATGGAGCAGGAAATTTACAAAGAGGGCTAGCTTATGCTAAAAAAGCAGGATGGACAACTCCTAAAAAAGCATTAATAGAAGGTGCTAAATTAATTGCTGGTACTTATACAAAAGCAGGACAAGTAAATAAATATTTGTATAAATTTGATGTTGTAGGAGAAGAAAAAAGTCAATTATACAGACATCAATACATGACAAATGTGCAAGATCCTAATTCACAAGCAAGTACATTATATAAAGCATATGATAAAAGTAACTTGTTAGAAAATAGTCTTACTTTTATTATACCAATTTATAAAAACATGCCAACATATGTAAAAAAACCACATGCAGAAAATCCAAATAATAATTTGTATTATGTAAGTTCTAATTATAATTCTGTATATTGGAGACAATCACCATCTAGTAATGGTGGAATTATAGGCAGTTTAGGTAAAGATACAATAGTTACTATGTTACAAGAAAATGTTAATGGATATGGAAAAATATCATGTAATGGAACAGTTGGATATATGTCAATGCAATACCTAACAAAAGTAAATAAAATACAGGATGATTATTATATACCAACTCAAGGAGAAAAACATTTAGGATCACCTAAAAATTCAGATGCAATGATATCATATAGTGCACAATTACAAAATGTTGGATGGACAGATTGGGCAAAAGATGGAGAAACATTAGGAATTACAGGAGCACGCAGACGCTTAGAAACAATTAAGATATCTTTGAAAGATGAAATAAAGAATGAAAAGTTACAATATAGAGTACATGTACAAGATTATGGATGGATGAATTGGGTATCTGATGGAGAAATAGCTGGTACAGTAGGAGAAGCTAAAAGAGTAGAGGCTATTCAAATTAAATTAAAAGACTTAGGAAGCTATAATATTAAATATAGAGTTTGTATAGAAGGTGGAGATTGGACAGAATGGGTTACAAATGGAGAAACAGCTGGGACAACAGGAAAAGCAGAAAAAATCACAGCAATTGAGATAAAATTAGAAGAAGCTGAACCTTGGGATGATAGAGGAATTCAATATAAAGGAACAGAAAAAATAGATAGTACATCATTATTAAATTATAATGTTCATTTACAGAATGTGGGATGGACAGGATGGAGAACTAATGGTCAAGAAGCTGGATCATTAGCACAAAGAAGAAAATTAGAGGCTTTTCAAATAAAGTTAAATGATTCTATAAAAAATGAAAGCATTAGTTATAGAGCACATGTACAAAATGTGGGATGGACCAAATGGGCTAAAGATGGAGAAATAGCAGGTACAATAGGAGAAGCAAAAAGAATAGAAGCTATTCAAATAAAATTAGAAAATGGAACTCAGTATGAAGTTAGATATCGAGTTCATGTACAAGATATAGGATGGATGGATTGGAAAACAAAAGGAGAAACAGCTGGAACAACAGGAGAATTAAAAAGAATAGAAGCTATTCAAGTAGAATTAGTGAAACCAGAAAAATATTTAGGAAGTGCTAAAAGCGATAGTGCAATGGTATCTTATAATGCACAATTGCAAGATATAGGATGGACTAATTGGGCTAAAAATGGAGAAACATTAGGAGTTATAAATCAAAATAAAAGATTAGAAACTATTAAAATAACATTATTAGATGCAATACAAAATGAAAAATTACAATATAAAGTTTATGTGCAAGATATAGGATGGATGAATTGGGTATCTGATGGAGAAATGGCAGGAACAGTTGGACAATCAAAACAAATTGAATCTATTCAAATTAAGCTAAGAGATTTAGGAAATTATGACATTAAATATAGAGTATGCATAGAAGGAAGAGAATGGTCTGATTGGGTAAGTAATGGATTATCAGCAGGAACAGCTGGTAAAGGTAAACCAATAACAGCAATTGAGGTAAAAATAGAAGAAGCGGAGCCTTGGGATAATAGAGGAACACAATACAAGGGAACACAAAATAAAGATGTTAATTCTAATATAAACTATAATGCTTATTTACAAAATGCAGGATGGACAGGATGGAGAACTAATGGACAAGAAGCAGGAGCTTCAGGACAAAGAAGAAAACTTGAAGCATTTAAAATTTCTTTAGGCACTTCAGTAAAAAATGAAAAGATAAAATATAGAGTACATTTGCAAGATGATGGATGGACTAATTGGGCATCTGATGGAGAAATAGTGGGAAGTCCAGATGGAAATAAAAGAATTGAGGCAATCCAGATAAAGCTAGAAAATGGAAAAGAATATAATATAAGGTATCGAGTACATGTACAAGATATTGGATGGATGGATTGGGTGCAAAATGAAGAAATAACTGGAACAACAGGTAAATTGAAAAGAATTGAAGCAATTCAAATAC
This sequence comes from uncultured Clostridium sp., assembly GCA_947571975.1. Classification (GTDB taxonomy): domain Bacteria; phylum Bacillota; class Clostridia; order TANB77; family CAG-508; genus CAG-269. Next base: position 3,323 of record CANPAC010000026.1, read on the forward strand.
AGTTGTCTAAAAAAGAAAATATAAGTATTTCTTATAGTGCACATGTACAAGATTATAACTGGATGAGTTGGATGAAAAACGGTGAAACAGCAGGAACAGTAGGAGAATCTAAAAGGATAGAGGCTATTAAAATTAAGTTAGATGGATTAACATCAGCTATTAACAATGCTATTCAATACAAGGTTCATGTAGAAGATATTGGCTGGATGGATTGGGTATCAGATGGAGATGTGGCAGGTACTAAAGGAAAAGCTAAAAGAATAGAGGCTATACAAATAAAACTAAATAGTCAAATTGGAAAAAAGGTTAAATACCGTGTACATGTACAAGATTATGGTTGGACAAATTGGGTACAAGATGGAGAAATAGCAGGTACAATAGGCGAAGCTAAAAGAATAGAAGCCATTGAAATAAAATTAGAATGATTTAGTGAGGGGTAAAGTGAAAAAGAAGAGTATTTTTATAATTAGTGTATTTTCTATTATAATGTTGTTCTTTAATATAACAAACTTAGTAAATGCAGCTTCAAGTGATACAGGATTAAAAAAGATTGAAATTGAACCACAAGGAATAGAAATAGTACAAGATAGAGAAAACAATAAAATTTATAGAACAAAAGTAGATAATAGTGTAACATCTATTATAGTAAAAGCTCAGCCTAATAATGATAAAGCCCAAGTAGAAATTAAGGGAAATGAAGACTTAGATGTTGGAACTAACAAAATAACTATTAAAGTAGTAGCAGAGGATGGAAATAGTGAAACTTACTTATTATATGTAAGAAGAGCTGATATACCAATTGCAGAGGAAAATATTATACCTAATGTACAAGGAGAAAGTTCAGAAGAAAGTATGCAAAAAAGTACACAAGAAGATAATTTGAACAATTCAAATAATTCAAATATTACACAAGCAACAAGTCAAGATTTAGAAGAAGATGATAATGAAATTGCAACAGCAGATGAAGAATCTTCTAAAAATAATCCAATGTGCTATATTGTTATAGCACTTGGAGCTGTTATAATAGGAATTGTGATAGTGATAATATTAGTAAAGAGGAAGGTTAAAAATGTCTAAAATAAGCATAATTGTTCCTATTTATAATGTAGAAAAATATTTATCAAAATGTTTAGATTCACTTGTTAATCAATCATTACAAGATATTCAAATAATATTAGTAAATGACGGTTCAAAAGATAATTCTGGAAAAATAGCTAAACAATATGCCAAAAAACATATAAATAAAATTATATATTTAGAAAAAGAAAATGGTGGATTATCAGATGCTAGAAATTATGGATTACAATATGTAACAGGTGACTATATATCTTTTGTAGATGCAGATGACTATATAGATGTAGATTTATATGCAAGATTAGAAAAATATATGAATCAAAATTATGATATGGTAAAATTTAAAATAGTAAAAGTTAATTCAAAAGGACAGGTTATAGAAGAAAATGTTAGTCCTGTATTCAATGAAAAAACTGGTGAAGAAGCTTTTAATATATTGTATCGAGTAGACGTTATGACAGAAGTTGCATGGGGATATTTATATAAAAGTTCTTTTTGGAAGAACAATAAATTTGAATTTATGAAAGATAGATATCATGAAGATTTCGGACTAATTCCTTTAGTAATGTTAAGAGCTAATAAAGTAGCTTCAACAAATATAATGGGATATTATTATGTGCAATCAGAACAAAGTATAACAAGAAATGTTAATATAACTAAAAAAAAGAAAATGTCTATGGATTTGATTTATTATTATGATAATATGATAAATAAAATAGATGTATATAATATAAAACAATCTACGAAGAATAATATAAAAACTTATTACACTAATTGTATTTTATTAGAAATAAATAATATAAGACAAAAGGAAGATAGAAAAGTTTACAAAAAAGAAATCAGAAAAAGGAAAATGATAAAAAATATAAAAGTAACAAATATAAAGCAATTGATTAAACGCTTATTATTAAATATTAATATAGAATGGTATTTAAAATTAAGGTGAGAGGTTAAAATATGCCGAAAGTAAGTATAATTGTTCCAATTTATAATGTTGAAAAATATTTAGAAAGATGCTTAGAATCTTTAATTAGTCAAACTTTAGAGGATATACAAATCATATTGGTAAATGATGGTTCTTTAGATACTTCGGGAGAAATTGCTAAAAAATATGCTAGTAAGTATAAAAATAAAGTTGTATATTTAGAAAAAGAAAATGGTGGATTATCAGACGCTAGAAATTATGGTATACCATATGCAGAAGGGGAATATATTGCATTTTTAGATTCAGATGATTATATAGAAAGAAATACATATGAAGAAATGTATAAAAAGGCAATAGAAGAAAATAGTGATTATGTAGAATGCGATTTTATATGGGAATATAATAATAAAACTAGAAGAGATAAGAGAATTAATTATAAAACAAAAGAAGAAATGATTGCTTTTGTTAGAGTAGTTGCTTGGAATAAATTAATACGTAAAAGTATAATAGATGAAAATAACATTCGTTTTCCTAAGGGATTAAGATATGAAGACGTAGCATTTACATATCAATTAATTCCACATATACAAAAAATATCTTATGTTGAAAAATATTTTATACATTACACACAAAGAGAAAATTCTATTGCTAATGTTCAAAATGAAAGGACAGGAGAAATATTTATTATATTAGAAAAAGTATTAGACTACTATAAAAAAAATAATATTTATCAATCCTACGATTGTGCATTAGAATATAATTATGCAAGATATTTATTGTGTAGTTCTTTAAAAAGAATGTGTAAGATTCAAGATAAAGAAAAAAGAGAAATATTATTAAATAAAACTTGGGAAAATTTAAATATAAAGTTTCCAAATTGGAAAGAAAACAAAATAATTAAATCAGTAAAAAATTGCAAGAACATGTATATGAAAACAGTAAATAAATTTACGTATAAAATATATTGTAAATTATTTCAAATATTATAATTTTAAAATTTATTGTATAAATGTTATACAATAATATTTATACCTGAAACTCATAAAAAAACAAGACAAATGTCTTGTTTTTTTTTATTTTACATGATATATATATGTATAGATATTCTTTTAAAAAATTTATGGAGGTAATTATGAAAATATTAATAACTGGAGCAAATGGAATGCTTGCTAAATCAGTAAGAAAAAGATTAGAAAAAGGAAATGAATTAATTTGTACAGATGTAGCAGATTTAGATATTACAAATGAAGAAAATGTTCTAAAATTTGTTACACAAAGCAAGCCAGACTATATTATAAATTGTGCAGCATTTACAGCAGTAGATAAAGCAGAAACAGCAGGAGAAATAGTAAAAAAAATAAATGCAGATGGTCCAAGAAATTTAGCCAAAGCTGCAAATAAGAATAATAGTGTATTAGTACATATTAGTACTGATTATGTATTTGGAGGAGAATTAGATATAGAAAAAGACTATAAAGAAGAAGATTCAAAGGCACCAGTAACAGCTTATGGAGTAACTAAATTACAGGGAGAAGAACAAGTAAAAGATAATACAAATAAATATTATATTTTTAGAACAGCATGGTTATATGGAGATGGTAACAATTTTGTAAGAACAATGTTGAATCTAGGAGAAAGTAAAGAGCAAATTAGTGTAGTAGCAGATCAACATGGTTCACCTACTTATGCAGAAGATTTAGCAAATATTATAGGAGAAGCGATTGAAAAACAAATACCATATGGAGTTTATCATGCAACGAATCAAGGATATACAACATGGTACGATTTTACAAAAGTGATTTTTGAATATGCTGGTGTTAATTGTAAAGTAAATCCAGTGACAACAGAAGAATATATTGAAATGATGAAAATTACACAAGCTAAAAGACCTAAAAATTCACAATTATCAAAAGAAAAATTATTAAAACAAGGAATTACAGTACCTACTTGGGAAGAAGCATTAAAAAAATATTTGAAATTAGAAGGAAAGATGTAAAATTTTGAATAGCAATGCTAAAAGAAAGGAAGTAATAAAATATGAAAAAAAGAAAAGGAATTATTTTAGCAGGAGGAAGTGGAACAAGGTTATATCCATTAACACATGCTATTTCAAAACAAATTATGCCAGTATATGATAAGCCAATGATTTATTATCCATTATCTGTTTTAATGGAAGCAAATATAAGAGAGGTATTAATTATTTCTACGCCAAGAGATTTAAAACTATTTCAAGAATTATTAGGCGATGGTAGTAAATGGGGAATGCATTTTGAATATAAAATGCAAGAAAAGCCAAATGGATTAGCAGAAGCTTTTATTATAGGAGAAGACTTTATAGGAGAAAACAATGTTGCAATGATATTAGGAGACAATATGTTTTATGGTTCACATTTATCAGAAATGTTAAAAAAAGCAAATGAAAGAGAAAATGAATCTACAATATTTGGTTATCAAGTAAAAGACCCTAGAGCTTATGGAGTAGTAGAAATTGATGAAAAAGGACAAGCAATATCTATTGAAGAAAAACCAGTAAATCCAAAATCAAACTATGCTGTACCAGGATTATATTTTTATACTAATGATGTCATAGAAATAGCAAAGAATATTAAACCATCAAAAAGAGGAGAACTAGAAATTACTTCTATAAATGAAGAATATATGAAAATAAATAAATTGTATGTTGAGACTTTTAGAAAAGGAATGACTTGGTTTGATACAGGAACACATGATGCTTTATTAGAAACAGCAAGCTTTGTGCAAACTATTGAAAAAAGACAAGGAATGCAAGTATGTTGCCCTGAAGAAATTGCTTATCAAAAAGGATGGATAACAGCAGAAAATTTATCAGTATTAGCAGATAAATATATGAAAACAGATTATGGAAAATATTTAAAAGGACTGATAGAAGAAATATAGGAGGAAAAAGAGAAATGGCAAAATTTAAAAAAATAGAAACAAGTATAGATGGTGTCTATGTTATTGAACCAACTATATATGGAGATAATAGAGGATATTTCATGGAAACATATAGTAAACCAGATTTTGAAGAAATAGGACTACAATATAATTTTGTACAAGACAATCAATCTAAATCTAAAAAAGGAGTATTACGAGGGTTACATTTTCAAAAAGAAAATACACAAGCAAAATTAGTAAGAGTTATCAAGGGAGAAGTATTTGATGTAGCTGTTGATTTAAGACCAGGAAGTAAAACTTATGGAAAATGGGAAGGGGTTATACTTTCTGAAGAAAATAAAAAAATGTTTATGATACCAAGAGGATTTGCGCATGGATTTTTAGTGTTATCAAATGAAGCAGAATTTACTTATAAATGCGATGATATCTATAATCATGAAGCAGAAGGTGGATTAGCATGGAATGATCGAGATGTTAACATTAATTGGCCACTAGGAGACATTAAAGTATCAGATTTATTAACATCAGAAAAAGATTCAAAATGGCCATCTTTAAAAGAATTAAGGAAAACAGACTTGTTCAAAGGAATTTAGGGAATTCTTTAAAATTCGTGTTTTATAGAATAAAAATAATCTCTAAATAGAAGGAAGGAAATAGAAAGATGAAAAATAATGTTTTAGTAACAGGAGCAGCAGGTTTTATAGGAGCAAATTTTGTGGAGTATTTTGTAGATAAGCATCCAAACTATAATGTAGTTGTAGTAGATAAATTAACTTATGCAGGAAATATGGATAATTTAGAAAAGGTTAAAAATAAAATTATATTTGTACAAGCAGATATATGTGATTTTGAAAAAATGCAGGAGGTTTTTAACAAATACGATATAAATGGTGTTATTCATTTTGCAGCAGAGTCACATGTTGATAATAGTATTAAAAATCCATTTATTTTTACTCAAACTAATGTAATTGGAACTCATACTTTACTAGAAACAGCAAAACAAAAATGGGGAGAGGGAAGTCAAAACAAATTTGTACATATTTCAACAGATGAGGTATATGGATCTTTAAAAGAAGAAGGATATTTTACTGAAATCTCACCAATTAAACCAAGTAGCCCATATTCGTCTTCAAAAGCTAGTTCAGATTTAATAGCCTTGGCATATAAAGAAACATATAAAATGAATGTCAATGTAACAAATTGTTCAAATAATTATGGACCATATCAACATAATGAAAAATTAATTCCGCATATGATAAAATTAGCTTTAAAAGACCAAAAATTGCCAGTTTATGGGGAAGGATTAAATATTAGAGATTGGCTATATGTAGAAGACCATTGTGAGGCAATAGATTTAGTATTCCATAAAGGTATCTCAGGAGAAAGATATAATATAGGAGGACACAATGAAAAGAGAAACATTGAAATTGTAAAATTGATTTTACAAAGATTAGGAAAATCTGAAGATTTGATAGAATATGTAACAGATAGGAAGGGACATGATTACAGATATGCAATTGATCCAACCAAAATTAAAAATGAACTAGGATGGTATCCAAAAACTAAATTTGAAGATGGTATTGTAAAAACAATTGATTGGTATTTAGACAATCCGGATTGGTTAAAGTAAAATTTTAAAATTGTTAGAAAGGTGAAAAAACAATTGAAGAAAATAATATTTGGAATAACTAGCTTAACAATTGGAGGAGCTGAAAGAGTATTAGTTGATATAGTAAATAAATTATCAGACAAATATGACATAACAGTTTTTACGATATATTCAAATGGTGAAATAGAAAAAGAATTAAACAAAAACATTTCCCTAAAAAGTATGTACAATAAAAAATATACAGAATTAACTAAAATAGAAAAAATTGTTATTCCTTTATATATTCTAATTTGTAAAAAGATAATTTTTAATAAATATATAGGAAATAATAATTATGAAGCTCAAATAGCCTTTCTAGAAGGCGCTATAACAAGAATATTTAGCACAAGAAGCACAAGAAAAGAAAAAAAAATAGCGTGGATACATAACGATATATCTAAAGTATTTGGAAATAATTTGAAATCTAAGATAAAACAAATAATAGACAAAAAAATATACAAAAAATATGATACATTAGTATTTGTTAGTGAAGATAACTTAAATAAATTCAATTTATTATACAAAATAAAGCAAAAGCCTAAAAAAGAAGTAATATATAATTATATTGAAGCAGAAAATGTCATAAAATCAGCAGAAGAAGATTTAGATTATCATTTTAATGAAAAAGAAATAAATTTAGTACAAGTATCAAGACTAGTAGAACAAAAAGCAATTAGTAGATTAATAAAAATACACAAGAAATTAATAGATGAAAATATAAAACATAATATTTATATAATTGGAGATGGACCATTAAAATCTAAATTAGAAGAACAAATAAAAAAACAGCATATAGAAAAAACTTTTAAATTATTAGGAGCAAAAACAAATCCATATCCATATATAAAACATGCTACTGCATTTTGTTTATTTTCAAATTATGAAGGATATCCAATGGCTGTAGAAGAAGCTAAGGTGTTAAATAAGTATATAGCAATTACTGATACAGCAGCAAGAGAAGTTTTACAAGACTATAAAGAAAATAGTATAATAGTTAATAATGATGAAGAAGGAATAGAAAAAGCAATTAGACACATTGTAAAAAAATACTCATTAAGTTTAGAAAAAAATAGCAAATATAACTATAAAAATGAAAAGATTATTGATAAAATAATAGATATAATAGAAGCTTCTAAATAAGGGAGGAGAAAAGTGAAAATATCTATATTAACTGGAACTTATAATAGAGCTGATTTATTAAATAAACTATACAAAAGTATTATAGAAAATTGTAAAAGCTGTAATTGGCAAGTGGAATGGCTTATTATGGATGATGAATCTACAGATAATACTAGAATGTTAATAAATCAATATATCGAAGAAAATAAACTAGAAATAAAGTATTTTTATCAAAAAAACAGTGGTAAAATGGTAGCAATCAATAAACTAATCAAAGAAGCAACTGGTGATTTTATACTTGAATGTGATTCAGATGATTATCTAGCTGATGGAGCAATCAGAACAATAGAACAAACAGTAGATAAATGTCAAAATACAAAAGATGTATATGCATTAGTATTTTTAAAATATAATCAAAATAATGAAAATATGGGAAATAACTTTAAAGAAGATAACTATGAAAGCTCTATGTTTGATTTATATTTTAAAGAGGGAATAACAGGAGAAAAGGCATTAGTATATAATGCAGAAATTAGAAAAAAATATCAATATGAGTTAGAAAATAATGAAAAATTTGTAACCGAAGCACGAATGCACCATAAAATGGATTTAAAATATAAAGTTAGATGCTTTAACAAAAAAATTATGATATGTGAATATAAATCAGATGGTTATACTAAAAATATAAATAAAATATTTAAAGAAAATCCATATGGATATTATTACTATTTTCAGGAAATATTCGAGCAAAATATGAAAGGAATTATATTAGCAAAGAGATACTATATTTATAAACACTATATATTATTTTCTGTATTAACACATCAAAAGAAAATCCTAAAACCGATTAAGAAAGTTTTCGATAAATTAATGATTATAATTTTATATATACCTGGAAAAATTATGACAAAAATAAAATTTAATATGGAGTAAAAAAATGAAATTAATTGATATTAATAATATACAACAAGAAAAAGTAAAGGAATATTGTTATAGTAAACAAAATATGAAACATTTAGCAAAATATAAAAATAAATATAAAGGAAAAAGAGTATTTTTAATAGGAAATGGACCAAGCCTTATAATAGAAGATTTAGAAAAATTGAAAAAAGAAAAAACATTTGCGACTAATAGAATATTTACATTATATCAAAAAACAAAATGGAGACCAACTTATTACTTTTCTCAAGATACAAAAACAATAATAAATAATAGTGATGAAATAAGGCATAATGTAAAAGGAATTAAATTTATGAGAAACCTTGGAGAAAAGCGATATCCAGACAGAAAAACAATATATTATTATATTAGTTCTGAACAAAAAAACAATTTACCACAATTTAGTAATGATATAACAAACTGTGTATATGAAGGAGCATCAGTATCTTATACAATGATACAGTTTGCTATTTATATGGGGTTTAAGGAAATTTATTTATTAGGAATGGACTGCAACTATGATATGAATGAGGGGAAAATTTCAAAGAATAGTTATCCAGAAGGAATGTATGATGAAAATAAGTTAGGATATCCACCAGAATTAGATTTTACTTTTAAAGCATATGAAGAAGCTAAAAAATATTCAGAAAATCATGATATTAAAATATACAATGCAACTAGAGGAGGAAAATTAGAGATATTTGAAAGAGTAGATTTAGATAAAGTGTTGAAAGGAGAATGAAAATGAAAATTATAGGTGTAATACCAGCAAGGTATAAAAGCACAAGGTTTGAAGGAAAACCATTACAAGAAATAAATGGGAAACCAATGGTGTGGTGGGTATATAACCAAGCTAAAAAAGTAAAAAGATTTGATGAAGTATATGTAGCTACAGATGATGAAAGAATAGAAAAAAAGTGTAAAGAAATGGGCATTGCTACAATAATGACATCAAATCAGCATAAAACACCTACTGATAGAGTACATGAAGTATCTAATATAATACAAGCCGATATATATGTATCAATTAATGGAGATGAACCAATGATTGATCCAAAAACAATAGAAGCTGTAATTCCAGAAGAAAAACATGAAAATGGAGAATTTGTAGCTAATATAATAACAACAATTAAAGACCCAGTAGAGGTAATTGATTTTACTAATTTAAAGGTTGTTACAAATGAAAAAGGAGAAGGAATGTACATATCTAGAAGTCCTATTCCATATCCAAAAGGCAGTATGGATTGTATATATAAAAAACATGTAGGAGTATATGCTTTTAATAAACAAGCTTTAGATTTTTATAAAAATACGCCAAGAGGACAAGTTGAAGAAATAGAAGATATTGATTTATTGAGATATTTAGAAAATAATGTTAAAGTTAAGTTTATAGATATAGATTGTAAGACTTTATCTGTAGATACTCCAAAAGATTTAGAAAAAGTCAGAGAAAGAATGAATCAATATTAATAAGGAAAGGTATGTTAACATTATGCAAAAAGATAGAATTGTTGTAGAAAATGTATATAAATATTTTGATATTTATATGGATAAGGCTAATAGTTTAAAAGAAAAAATGCTATTTTGGAAAAGAAATAGAAAAGAAAAAAGAGAAGTGTTAAAAGACATTAATTTAACTATAAAAAATGGGGAAGCAGTTGCATTAATAGGAGTAAATGGTAGTGGGAAATCTACTTTGTTAAAATTAATGACAAAAATAATTTATCCTAATTCAGGAAAAATAGAAACTTTTGGAAAAGTAACATCACTTTTAGAACTAGGAGCAGGATTTCATCCAGACTTTTCAGGAAGAGAAAATATTTATTTTAATGCTTCTATATTTGGACTAACTAAAAAACAAATTGATGCAAGAATAAGTGATATTATAGAATTTTCTGAATTAGGTTCATATATTGATAATCCAGTAAGAACCTATTCATCTGGTATGTATATGAGACTAGCATTTGCAATTGCTATTAATGTTGATGCTGATATTTTATTAGTAGATGAAATATTAGCAGTAGGAGATCAGCACTTTCAAGAAAAATGTATAAAGAAAATGAAAGAATTAAAAGAAGATGGGAAAACAATGGTTTTTGTAACTCACAGTATGAATACAGTAAAAGAGTTTTGTAGCAGGGCAATATGGTTAAACAAAGGAATAATAAAAATGGACTCAGAACCAGATGAAGTAATAAAAGAATATTTAAAGGAGACAGTATAAATGAAAATAATAAAAGATTTATATAATTATAGAGAATTATTAAAAACTAATATCAAAAAAGATGTAGGAGGAAAATATAAAAATTCTTTTTTAGGAGTTTTATGGTCTTTTATTAATCCGCTTTTACAAATTATGGTATATGCATTAGTGTTTCAAGTAATTATGAAGAGTAATATAGAAAATTATACTGTATTTTTATGTTGTGGTTTGATTCCTTGGCAATACTTTTATAATGTAGTACTAAGAGGAGCAGCAGTAATAATTGACAATGGTAGTATCATCAAAAAAGTATATTTCCCAAGACAGATATTACCAATATCGATTGTAACAAGTGAAGGGGTTAATTTTCTAATTTCTACTATAATTATTATAGGATTTGTTATATTTGGAGGAATTGGAGTTAATATTAATTGGCTTTGGTATTTTCTAATTATAGGAATTCAATATATTGTTTCTATTGGAATTGCTTTTATAGTATCAAGTTTAACTGTATATTTTAGAGATTTATTACATTTACTAGGAGTTTTTATGCAATTATTGTTTTATGCAACTCCAATTGTATATGGAATAGATGCTGTACCTGAAGCATTTAGATGGGTATTAAAATTAAATCCAATGTCATATTTAATTGATGGATATAGAGCTATTTTTTATAATGCTTCTTCACCAAACTTCAAAGGATTATTAACAGCTTTTATTATGGGAGTTATTCTTGTCATTTTTGGATATTGGTTATTTAATAAAATGCAAAAGAGATTTGCTGAAGAATTATAATTAAGTAAGGAAGAAATCATGCAAAAAAAACATCAGAAAATAGAATTAAATCAAATAAATATGAAAAATATAAATAATGATAAAATAAAAAAGCTATATTTAGAATATAAAGAAGTAGTAAGATATATTATATTTGGAATATTAACAACAGTTATTAATTTTTTATTATATTTTATATTTACTAGAGTATTTGAGATAACAGAGGTTATTAGTAGTTTATTAGCCTGGTTTGGTTCTGTATTATTTGCATATATTACTAATAAATTATTTGTTTTTGAAAATAAAGCAAATAGGAATTTTATTGTAGAAATAAGTTTGTTTTTTTTAGCAAGAGTTGGATCTGGAATTTTATGTGATGTAGGAACTTTTGCAATAATGGTAAATATACTTCATATTAATGATGTATTATCAAAAATTGTAACACAAGTGATGGTAGTCATAGTAAATTATTTATTTAGCAAATTAATTATTTTTAAAAAATAGTAGGAAAAAATTATATTTTATGATATTATAATGTGGAATTTATGTAGAAAGGAACAGAATAATGAACAATATTAAAATATTTGCATGTCCAACAGCAGAAAAATTTACAAAAGAAATATGTGATTGCTTAGGATTAGAAATGGGAAAAATCAATCACCAAAAATTTTCAAACGACAACAACTTTGTACAAGTATTAGAAACTGTAAGACAAAAAGATGTATATGTTGTACAAACATGTCAACCACCAGTAAATGAAAGACTTATGGAATTATTTATAACAATAGATGCAATCAAAAGAGCATCAGCTAAAAACATCAATGTAATAGTTCCATATTTTCCATACTCTAGGTCTGACAAAAAAGATCAACCACGTATTCCAATTACAGCAAAACTAATGGCACAATTGTTAGAAGCAGCTGGAGCTACAAGAGTTATAACATGTGACTTACACAATCCAGCAATACAAGCTTATTTCAACATTAACTGTGATAGATTAACAGCAGAATACATATTAGAAGACTATTTTAAAAAGAAAAACCTAGATAATATGGTAATTGTAGCAACTGATGCAGGAAGTTCTAAAAAAGCATATAAATATTCAGAATTTTTCAATTGCCCAATTGCCTTAGTAGATAAAAGAAGAGATGCAAATGATGATAGAGCTATTGCAGGAACAATTATTGGTGATGTAAAAGATAAAAATGCCATTATATTTGATGATGAAATTGCAACAGCAGGATCTATGATGGAAACAGTAAGAGTATTACAAAAATTTGGAGCAAAGAATATATATGCTGGTGGAACTCATGGTATTTTATCAGGGCCAGCAATTGAAAGAATTAAAAATTCTGGAATAAAAGAAATGGTAGTAACTAACACAGTACCAGTACCAGAGGAAAAAAGAATTGAAAATATTACTGTATTGTCAATAGCACCATTATTTGCGGAAACTATAAAACGTATAAATGAAGAAAGACCTTTAGGCGAATTATACGAAATATAAAAAAATCTTTTTCTACTATTCTATTTAAATATTTTTAAATTATATGAAGCATATATAAAGAAGGAGAATGAGTGCAAAAATGAAAAAAGTTTCAGTAGTTATACCAATGTATTATGAAGAAGAGGTAGCACAAGAATGTTATAATAGAGTTGTAGGCATATTGAAAACATTAAAAAATTATGAGTATGAAATTATATTTGTTAATGATGGAAGTAAAGACAGAACATTAGAAATTTTAGAAGAAATTGCTAAAAAGGATAAACAAGTAAAAATTTTATCTTTTTCTAGAAATTTTGGACATCAAGCAGCTGTTACAGCAGGAATTAAATATATAACAGGAGATGCAGTTGTTATTATAGATGCAGATTTACAAGATCCACCTGAACTATTACTAGAAATGATAAATTTATGGGAACAAGGTAATGAAGTTATTTATGGACAAAGAAAATCTAGAAAGGGAGAATCAGCATTTAAATTATTAACAGCAAAAATGTTTTATAGTACATTAAATGCGCTTTCAGATGTTGAAATCCCAAAAGATACAGGAGATTTTAGATTAGTTGATAGAAAAGTAATAGATGTTATAAATAGTTTACCAGAACACAATAAATTTTTAAGAGGACTATTTAGTTGGGTAGGTTTTAAACAAAAAGCATATTATTATGAAAGAAAGGCAAGAAAAGCTGGAAAAACTAAATATCCATTTAGGAAAATGTGGAAGTTAGCATTAGATGGTATTATTAGTTTTTCAACAAAACCTTTAAAGATTGTAGGAGGATTAGGATTTTTAGCAATTATTTTATCTATGTGCATTTTGATTTATTCTTTAATCTCTTATATATTTAATTTGAATCAATTAACACCAGGTTGGACTTCTATTATGGTAGCAATTACACTGTTTAGTGGAGCACAACTTTTATCAATATGGATTATTTCAGAATATATAGGAAGAATTTACGATGAAACAAGATGTAGACCAGAATATATTATTGATAAAAAAATAAATATTGAGTAATATAAATACATATAGAAATAGAAAAAATCAGTTGATATATTTTAGGATATATCAACTTTTTTATGTAAGTAACAGTATACAAAAGAAAAAAAATATGGTAAAATATAAAACATCAAAGATAAAGGAGAGATAGAACATGGAGAAAAAGAGAATATTAACAGGAGACAGACCAACAGGAAGACTACATATAGGTCATTACTTCGGTTCATTAAAAAAGAGAGTAGAATTACAAGAAAGCGGAGAATATGAACCATACATCTTAATTGCAGATGTTCAAGCATTAACAGACAACTTTAATAATCCAGAAAAAGTAAGAAAAAATGTAAGAGAAGTAGCGATAGATTATCTATCAGTAGGAATTGACCCTAAAAAGACAACTATTTATATACAATCAATGATACCAGAAGTAGCAGAATTAACAGTATTTTATTCTAACCTAGTAACAATAGCAAGACTAGAAAGAAATCCAACAGTAAAAACGGAAATAGCCCAAAAAAGAGAAATATTTGGAGAAAGTGTAACATATGGATTTTTAGGATATCCAGTAAGTCAAGCAGCTGATATAACAGCTTTTGAAGGGCAAATAGTGCCAGTAGGAGAAGACCAATTACCATTAATTGAACAATGTAGAGAAATCGTAAGAAAATTCAATAGTATTTATGGAGAAGTATTAATTGAACCAGAAGCAGTACTTTCTAGTGGAAAAAGAATAAAAGGATTAGACGGAAATGAAAAAATGGGAAAATCATTAGGAAATGCAATTTATTTATCAGACAGCGAAGAAGAAATTACTAAAAAAGTAATGAGTGCAGTAACAGACCCAAACCGTATAAAAAAAGATGATTTAGGAAATCCTGATATATGTATGGTAGCTTATTATCACAATTTATTTAGTAAAAAAGAAGAAATAAAAACTGTGTGTGAAGAATGTAAAGCAGGAAAACGAGGATGTGTAGCATGTAAAAAGCAATTAGCACAAAACATTATAGAAGAATTACGACCAATTAGAGAAAAAAGAGCATATTATGAAGAACATCTAGAAGAAGTTGATAAAATTTTATTAGAAGGAACAAAAAGGGCACAAGAAGTAGCAAAACAAACTATGAAAAAAGTAAAACAAGCTATGAAATTAGATTATTTTGATAAGTAAAAAGGAGAAATTAATGTTTACAGATTATACGAAAATAATAATAAAATCAGGAAATGGTGGAAATGGAGCTGTAACATTTCGTAGAGAAAAATATGTAGCAGCAGGAGGACCAGATGGAGGAGATGGCGGAAATGGTGGAAATATCTATTTTGAAGTAGATAAAGACAAAAACACATTGATTGATTTTCGTTATAACAAAAAATTTAAAGCAATGGATGGAGAAAATGGAAGCGGAAGCCATTGTAATGGAAAATATGGAGAAGATTTATATATTAAAGTACCAATTGGAACAGTAATCAAAGACGCAGAAACAGGAAAAGTTGTAGCAGATTTATCTGAAATAAATCAAACAGAACTTGTCTTAAAAGGTGGACGAGGAGGAAGAGGTAATTCACATTTTAAAACATCTACAAGGCAAGCACCCCGTTTTGCAGAAGATGGTGAAAAAGGTGAAGAAAAAGAAATTATATTAGAATTAAAATTACTAGCAGATGTAGGTTTGCTAGGATTCCCTAATGTTGGAAAATCAACATTTTTAAAAGCAGTAACAGATGCAAAGCCTAAAATTGCAAATTATCATTTTACAACATTAGAGCCTAATTTAGGTGTAGTAAAAACAAAAGATGGTAGTGGTTTTGTAATAGCAGACATACCAGGAATTATAGAAGGCGCAAGTGAAGGCATAGGATTAGGAATTCAATTTTTAAGACATGTAGAAAGAACAAGATTATTACTACATTTTTTAGATGTATCTAGTCAAGAAGGAAGAAATCCAGTAGAAGATTTTTATGCAATTAATAAAGAACTAAAAAAATATAGTGAAAAGTTATCAACAAGAAAACAAATAATTGTGGCAAATAAGGTAGATATTTTACAAGATGAAGAAGTTTTGAATAAAGTAAAAGAACTAGCTAAAAAAGAAAATTTAGAAATTTATCAAATATCAGCAGCAACAGGAGAAGGCGTAAAGGGCTTAATTGATTATGTATATAATACTCTAAAAACATTGCCAAAAGAAAATTTAATTGAAGTAGAAGATAAAGTAGTTTATACTTTAGAAGAAAAACAAAATCAATGGTCAATTAAAGAAGAAGATGGCGTATTCATTGTGTCAGGAAAAGCAATTGAAAGATTGATGGGAAGAGTGAATATTGAAGATAATGAATCAATGTATTATTTGCAAAAGAGTTTGAAAAATATGGGAATTGAGCAGAAGCTAAAACAAATGGGAGTATGTGAAGGTGATACTGTTATTTTAGCTGATTGGGAATTAGAGTGGTATGAAAATGGCTAAAGTGTACCTGTCCCAACTTAGCAATGCTGTCAACTTAAGAAAAAATGTATGAAAAGTAGTGCAAATTTGATATAA
>CANPAC010000027.1 GCA_947571975.1 uncultured Clostridium sp.
ACAATTATATCTATTAATACTTGAGTATAGAAATGTGTATATGGAGAAAATTTTAAACAAGCTCTAACAATTTGAAACATTTTTAAGAAAGAATCAATTTTTTCATCTTCAGAATCAGTTTCTTTAGCATAACATACAAGTTCTATAAGTTGTGTGTACATTGATTTCAATTTATCCAAATCTTCATAACTCATTACTGCAAATTCATATAGTTTATCTCCAATATTATATTCAAAATCACTGATAGCACCGAAATATTCTCCGAGTATTTTTTATTATAATTTTATTATTGTTAAGTGTGAAATTAGTAATCATATCAAGATTTCCTCCATTTCTAAAAATAGAATATAGTTATTTCAATTTTTACTTTATCTATAGACTTGTAAAAATCTATTTACAACACTATTTTAGCATCTTATAATGATTTTATCAAGATAGAAAATAATATTTTAAAATATCTATTTTCTATTTGAAATATAGTACATTGAAAATTGAATAACAAGTTACAAGCACAGATAATGAAACTTTCGTCTGGCTAACGTGATGTAAAGGGGCGATTCACTAAAGGTGGAATGAGGGCAAATCTCATATGGGTATATAACTTACCACTTGTAACTTAAAAAATTAAAAGTAATATTTTTAAACTTTTAATAATAGTATTGAAAAGAAGGAAGGTGAGAATTTTGAAAAAGAGTTTGAATATTACATTTATTAATCCTAATACAGAAGAACAGATAGTACAAGCTATGTCTGGAGTTCTTGCTTATAATTTAGCTGAGAATGATGAAAACATAAAATTTGACTACAATAAATCAAATACTTATACTTATCAAAATTCTCACAAAGAAATAGAAGATGAATTGGAATTGTAAAAAATTAGAGAAATCAATTGAATAAAAATGACAAATATGATAAGATTTATAAAAAGGTAGGTGCAATGACTATGGAAATAAAAGATACGAAAAATAATTTTGAATTAATAGTTGCTAGTAGCTTAAGATATGGACTTGGAAGAAGAACATATATAACAAGTGTTATACCAGAATTTATTATAGAAAATATGGACATACTTTCAGATAAGATAAAAAAGTCAATGATTGAAGATATAAAAGATCAAGAGAGATGGCGGATATGGAGATGACTGTGACAAGAAAAATTGGCTAGATTTATTAGAAAAATTAGAAAAAAGTATAGAATAGTAAACAAAGTTTTTGTGAAATATAGATAAAATAGGTAAAATGTAGTATAATAGAAAGAGAGGTTAGTTTATGCTAAAATTATATTTAGATAATTGTTGTTATAATAGACCATTTGATGATTTAGAACAAGAAAAGATAAGCTTAGAAGCAAATGCTATAGAAAATATTTTTAGAAAACAGATAAATAAAGAAGTAGCAATTTATAAAAGTATGGCAATAGATTTTGAGATATCCAAAATTAAATCAGATAATAAGAGAAGGCAAGTAGAAGATTTATATGATGCAATGGAATTAACAGTAATTGATTATTCAGAAGAAATAAAACAAAGAGCAATAGAATTAAAGCAATACAATATAAAAGATATGGATTCATTACATCTAGCATTTGCAGAAAGTAAAGATGTAGATTACTTTATTACAACTGATAGATTATTAATAAATGCTTCAAAAAGGTCAAATTTGAAGATTAAAGTTATAAATCCAATAGAATTTATTATGGAGGTGATTTAAATGGCAGTAACAGTAAGAGAACTAGAAAAAATAAGAAGAGAAGGTCTTAAAGCTTTAAAAGATAAATTAGGTGTTGAAGGTATGATAAAATTTATACAGATGTATAGTGACGGAAAAGGAGACTATACAAAGGAAAAGTATGAAAATCTAGAAGAATTAACAATAGAAGATTTTGAAAATTTTTTAGCAGAAAACAACTAATCAAATGTCAATCGCAACCCTATTTGCGAATATAAGTGCATAGGTGAACAGATGTTACTCGCAACTCTACTTGCGACAAATAAATACGTAGATGAACAAATCATAAAAAACTATTCTCAAAAAGAGAGTAGTTTTTCTTGCTTTTTTACAACTGATATGCTAAAATGTAACAGAACGAAAACAAAGATACAGAAAATAAAAAAGGAAAGTAGTGATGTTATGAAAATTGCAGCATATGCAAGAGTATCAACTGAAAAAGAATCACAAGTAGAATCATTTGAAAAGCAAATAGAATTTTTTAATGAATTTACTAAAAAGAATGGATATGAATTGTACAAGCTATATGCAGATGAAGGAATATCAGGAAAGCAAATAAAACACAGAAAACAGTTCCAACAGATGATGCAAGATGCCAAGCAGAAGAAATTTGACAAAGTGGTAGTAAAAGATGTAAGCCGTTTTGCTAGAAATACAGTAGATTTATTGCAAAGTATAAGAGAACTGAAATCCTATGGAATTGAAGTTGATTTCTTAAACAATGGCGAAATAATGGAAGGTGGATCTGAATTTATATTAACTATTCTAGGAGCAATGGCACAACAAGAAAGTGCTAATATGTCTAAAAGGGTTAAATTTGGAAAAGACATTACTGCAAAAAAAGGGCGAGTTCCAAACATTGTATTTGGCTATGACAAAATTCCAGATGAAAGATATACACTAAAAATAAATGAAGAAGAAGCAAAAATCGTAAAAGAGATATTTGAAAGCTATGTATATAAAGGAATTGGGACAACAAAAATTGCTTGGGACTTAAATGATAGAGGAATAAGAACAAAGAAAACAAAATCTAAATGGGTACAAACATCTATTGTAAGAATGTTAAAAAACCCAATTTATACAGGAAGAGTAACGAATAAAAAATCAGAAGTAACAGATTTTATAACAGGAACAAGAAAAGACTTACCAGAAGAAGAATGGATAGTAGTAGAAAAGCCAGAAATGAGGATTATATCAGATGAATTATTTAATAGAGCACAAGATATTCTAGCCCAAAGGTCAAATGAATTTAAACTAAATAACAAAAGAGAAAAGACAGAATATGTATTTAGTACTCTTATTTATTGCAAACACTGTGGATATTCTTTTAGAAGAATAAAAAGGAAGTACACAGAAGATGGCAAAGAATATATAAGATGGGTATGTAGTGGAAGAAACTCAATGGGAGTAAATCATTGCCCCAATACAACAGTTATTGATGAAGAAGAACTTTTAAATGCAATAAAAGAATATCTAAAAAGCATTATTTCAAACAAAAAGAATTTTATGAAAGCAGTTGAAAAAGAGTTTGAGAAGATTACAAAATTAAGAGAAAGTAATGAAAGAAGTGAAGAAAGTCTATTACAAGAAATTGAAAAAGTAACAGTTAAAAAGCAGAAGTATATGGAAATGTTTCAAAATGAAGTAATCAATATACAGGAATTGAAGAAATATACAAATCCGCTAAACGAAGATATTGCAAGATTAGAGCGAGAATTGAAACTAATCACATCAGAAATAAAAGAAAAAGATGTATTAGAAAAAGAGTTATCTAAAACAATTAGTACAGTTGATGACATTTTGAATAACAAAACAATCACAAATGCAATGCTAAAAACAATTATTGATGTAATTGAAGTAGATAGTGATTCGAATGTAGAAGTAAGACTAAAATTACTAAACGAAATAGGCTCTACACCAACTGTTATTACCAATTTTACTGATATTAATTCTACCGCTCTGAAAAGTAACATCAGTACATAAAGATGTATCAGAAAGGCTAAAGAAAATAAATCCAAGATTAGCAAAAGAAGTTAGACTTATACTAGATGAAAATAAGGCAGAAAGACATTTAAGAGGAGGTATGGCAACTAAATTAAAATATAGTCATCAAAAAGAAAAAATTAAAAAGAAAGTATAGTCTATTTTAAACTACTAAGCTAAAAATTAAAATAAAAAGGAACAATCTTAAAGTTGTTCCTTTTACTATGAATTAAGCATTGTAATTATTTCTTTGTTGTTTTCTTGCTTTTCTACATTCAGCACATCTTACAGGTTGATTTTCAAAACCTTTTTCAGCATAAAATGCTTGCTCACCAGCAGTAAATACAAATTCAGAACCACAATCTTTGCAAATAAGTGTAATATCTTCGTAATTGTTTTCTATATTGTTTTCCATTATAAAATCCTCCTTTTTCAGATTTGAATTAACTTTTTACTAACCAATCTATCAAAAGAAGGGAAATAGTCTAAAAAATAAATTCATTTATAGTCTATAAAAGACTATAGCAAGTATAGCACTTTTTAAAAATAAAAACAAGAGCTTTACAAAAATTTTTCAAATATGTACATAAAGTTTATTAACTAATAAAAATTTTTTTAATCTAAATTTCAAACTTGAATAACATAAGTCCTTGAAAATTGCAAAAAAATGTAGTATAATAGCAACATAGAAGTTAAGAGAGGAGATTTTATAATGAAAGCATTAATCAGTGTATCAGACAAAACGGGAATTGTAGAGTTTGCAAAAAGACTAGAAAAACAAGGAATTGAAATTGTATCAACAGGAGGAACTTACAAAAAGTTAAAAGAAGAGGGAGTTAAAGTGATGGAAATATCTGAATTAACAGGATTTCCAGAATGCTTAGACGGAAGAGTAAAAACATTACATCCAATTGTACATGCAGGAATTTTAGCTAGAAGAGAAAAAGTAGAACATAGAAAACAACTAGAAGAATTAAATATAGATACTATAGATTTTGTAGTTGTTAACTTATATCCATTTAAACAAACAATTTTAAAAGATGGAGTATCTTTAGAAGAATGTGTAGAAAACATAGACATTGGTGGTCCTACTATGCTTCGTAGTGCTGCAAAAAATTATCAAGATGTAACAGTTATCACAAATCCAGAAGATTATGAAATTGTTTTAAAAGAATTAGAGGAAAATGGTGAAGTATCTAAAGATACAAAATTCAGATTAATGCAAGCTGTATTTGAACATACAGCAAATTATGATGCTATGATAGCAAATTATATAAAAGAACAAAGAAAAGACGAAAGCTTGCCAGAAAAGCTAACATTAACTTATGAAAAGGTACAAGAAATGCGTTATGGAGAAAATCCACATCAAAAAGCTGCTTTATATAAAGAAGTTGGAAAATGTGAAGGTTCTTTGACAACAGCAAAACAATTAAATGGTAAAGAACTATCATTTAATAATATTAACGACACAAATGGCGCATTAGAACTATTAAAAGAATTTGAAGAACCAACAGTTGTTGCTTGTAAACATGGAAATCCATGTGGAGTAGGTAGTAGTACTGATATTTATGAAGCTTGGCAAAAAGCATTTAATGCAGATAAAACATCTATTTTTGGTGGAATTGTTGTTGTAAATGAAGAAGTAAATGTTAAAATGGCACAAGAAATGAAAGAAATATTTTTAGAGGTAATTGTAGCTCCATCTTTTGAAAGAGAAGCATTAGAAATTTTAAAACAAAAGAAAAATGTAAGAGTTTTAGAACTTCCAACAATTCGTATAAAGCAAAAAGAAACTGCTTATGATATTAAGAAAATTAATGGAGGAGCTATTGTTCAAACTATTGATTCAAAATTATTAGATGAATATGAAGTTGTAACTGAAAAGAAGCCAACGCCAGAACAAATGGAAGATTTATTGTTTACTTGGAAAATTGTAAAATATGTAAAATCAAATGGAATTGCAATAGGAAAGAAAAAGCAAACAATTGGTATTGGTCCAGGTCAAGTAAATAGAATTTGGGCAACAAAACAAGCTATTGAACATGGAGAAG
Organism: uncultured Clostridium sp.; assembly: GCA_947571975.1. Taxonomy (GTDB): domain Bacteria; phylum Bacillota; class Clostridia; order TANB77; family CAG-508; genus CAG-269. The sequence goes on from CANPAC010000027.1 coordinate 5,762, forward strand.
AATTAATAGAAAAAGGGATTACAAATGGCGCTGTATTAGCATCTGATGCTTTTTTTCCATTTTCAGATTGTGTAGAAGAAGCACATAAAGCTGGAATAAAGGCAATTATTCAACCAGGTGGATCAATAAAGGATCAAGCTTCTATTGATAAATGTAATGAATATGGAATTGCAATGGTATTTACTAAAATGAGACATTTTAGACATTAATAATATATGTTTTTTATGTAGTGTAAAACTAGAAATTTTAAATTTCTAGTTATATTTTTGTCAAGAATTGACATTATGTAAAATTAGATGTATAATATAAGTGTAATTAGAAAACTCTAAGTTAAAAGAAAGGAAGCAAAAAGAGTTAGAAAAGCTTATAGAAGAAATAAGTAAGCTTGACGAATTGCTAGATGAACCGCCAATGCACGTTGAGCAGCCAATGGATGATGAACTGCAAAAGGAGGTTACGCCGCCAATGTATAAAGATATTCGAATAGTGATTACAAAATATCTTCGTGACATGAACATACCAGCTAAAATTTATGGATATTCCTATTTAAGGGACGCAATTGAAATGGTTATACTTGATACAGAATGTATACATGCTATAACCAAAGAGCTATATCCAGAAATAGCTAAAAAATATAAAGTTACAAACCCGTCCCGTGTAGAGCGGGACATGAGATACGCGATTGAAGTAGGGTGGCAACGTGGGAACTGTAATCTACAGAACAGGATTTTTGGATACACTATTGAAAGTGAAAAAGGCAAACCAACAAATAGTGAATTCATATCTATGCTTGCAGATTACATCATGTTAGAATGTAGAAGTTAAACTAAATAATTGTCATGGGAATACACTACCAGTTATAGGTGGTGTTTTTCCTTTTAAATCATTCACAAAACGACAAAATTTGACATAGAATATACTAGACAAAAGTAATTTTAAGCCAAATTTGTATTAATATAAAGGAATGATATTAAAATGAATAAAATAAAAAAAGGAGATATAGTTGCTAGAAAATCATATGGAAAAGATATAATCTTTACAGTAAAAAATATTATAAATACAAAAAATGAAAAAATAGCCATTCTAAGAGGAATGATTGATAGAATTGAAGCAGACAGTAAGGTTGAAGACTTAGAACCTGTAAACAAACAAATAATAAACGAAAAACTAGAAAAGTTAAACCACAAAATGAATAATAAAATAATAAGAACAAAAGAAACAAGAGGGTTAGGAGAATACAAAATAGGAATTCTAACACCTAATTCTAGAAACAAAGAAAAAATCATAACAGGAAAAATACTACACTTAGATGGTGATAAAAAATACAGTCAGAAATCATATTACTATTATAAAAAATTAGGATTAAATGCTATAGTAAGGAATATACCAGAATACAGACAACCACGAGTAGTTTATCCATTATTGAAAACATATAATCCAGATATTTTAGTAATTACACGGACATGACCGGAATGATAAAACGAGGAACAGACTATCATAATATATATAATTACAGGAATTCTAAATACTTTATCCAGACGGTAAAAGAAGCAAGAAGATATGATAAAGAAACTAATCGTCATTTAGTCATTTTTGCTCGGAGCATGTCAAAGTTACTTTGAAGCAATTATTTCAGCAGGTGCAAATTTTGCTTCTTCACCAGCAAGAATTTTGATTGACTTTTTAGACCCATTAGTAATAGCAGAAAAAATAGCCTTTACTGAAAATTATAAATATATTACAATTGATGATATAGCAGAAGAATTAAGAGATGGAAAAAAAGGAGTAGGGGGAATAGGAGCTAATGGCAAGATGACAAACAAGTAAAAATAACCCAACTTAATAGTTCTGTAACATAAATGTAACACAAGTGTAAAAAATAAAAAAACAAACTGTAAACATGCTGAAATAAAAGGAGTTGCGACATTTGACAAGCCTTATTATTTTTTGACAATATACGCAAAAAATGCTATAATCAAGCCATCTTAGGGGGAAGGTGATTACATGATTTGTCGTACAGATATAGCAAACTTAAAAACAGACATCATAGAAAAAGTTGGTCAAAAGATAATTGTAAAAGGTTCTTTAGGAAGAAGCAGAGCCTTTGAAAAAGAAGCCACAATAGAAAAAGCATATCCTAATATTTTTGTTGTAAAATATGAGGAAAATGATAGAAATGTTACTTATAGTTATACAGATGTGTTAACAAGAACAGTTGAGGTAGAAGTTTTCGATGGCGATTCATATTCACCATTAATACCACCAGCACTTGAAACAAAAAAGAAAAAGACAGTACTATAAATAAACAAATAGAAATTAAAACCAGTGGAATTAACATCCATTGGTTTTTTGTTATATTATAGTTTATGTCCCTTTAGCTAACTGCCTAAATATTTTGGTGCCTAGCTAATTCTGTGTGTGGTTAGCTTTGTGTTTGTCCCAGAACTAGCCAAAACTATTTAGTCATAATTTTGTATTGGTTTTAATATACATGTTATAAAGAATAAAAAAGGAGGTAAAGGAATGGTAGTAGAGACAGAAAACGAAAATCTATGTGTAAATAAGTTAATAGCTGCTAAAAAGGATATTATTATGGTGGAAGGAGATATGATAGTACCAGATTCAAAACCAGATATTTTAAATACAATTTGTACAAGTGGTGTAGTATGTACTTATAAAAAAGAAGTGTTAGATGAAAAGGTGAGAATAGATGGTAATATAAATACATGTATTATGTATTTATCAGATGATGCACAAGATAAGGTAAGAGGAATTAATACTAGCTTAGATTTTTCAGAAGCAATTTCAGTACCAAATGCTAAAGAAGGTATGAATGCTATTATTAAAACTAAACTAAAATCTATTGAATGTAAGGTGATTAATGGAAGAAAAATTGGGATGAAAGCAACTTTAGAAATAGACATCAAATTATATTCTAGAGAAGAAGTAGAGATTGTAAATAACATCCAAAATGCAGAAGGAATACAAATGTTAAAAGAAGACTTACGAGTAAATTCATTAGTAGGAATAGGTGAAAATAAAATTTATACTAAAGATAATATTTCTATTGATAATATTGATAATTTAGCAGAAATTTTGAAGACAGATATAGCTATTGTTGATAAAGATGTAAAAATAAGTTATAATAAAATTTTAGCTAAAGCAGAGGCTCGTATAAAAATTATGTATTTAACAGAAGATAACAGAGTAAGCAGTATTGATACTAAAATACCAATTGTAGGATTCATTGACATTCCTAATGTTACAGAAGAAAATATTTGCGATTTAGATTATGAAATTAAAAATATGATTATTAAACCAAATGCGACAGAAGAGCATTCTATTTATATTGAGCTAGAAATAGGAGTAGCAGCTTTTTGTTATGAAGAAAAACAAATTAACTTGATACAAGATTTATATAGCCCTTGCGAAAATTTAGAATTTAAGCAAAAGAAAATAACAACAATAACAAATAAGCAAACAAGAAAAGAAATGAAACAAATAAGAGAAAAGGTTGAAATAGAAGGAATGGAAAATAAAAATATCATTGATGTAGATGTTTGCCCAGTAATTGAAAAACAGGAAAATAGTGGTAGCAGAATCATTTATACAGGAAATTTAGAAATTAATTTTGTATTATCAAATCAAGACTTGCAAATGGAAGTACGAAATAGTAAAATACCATTTGAATATACATTAGACGGAATAGAAGATGCTGAAAATGTAAATAGCGCACTAGAAATGGAGGTTGCAAATCAAGATTTTATTGTTCAAGAAGGTGGTATTGTTACAAGCAATGTAGATTTAGTAATGAATAATGACATGTATCGTAGTACTAATATGAATATTATGAATGAGATTCAAACAAATGGAGAAAGAGAAGCAGAAGATTATAGCTTAATTTTGTATATTGTTAAAAAAGGTGATACATTATGGAAAATAGCAAAACGCTATGGAAGTACAGTAGATGATATTGTAAGAACAAATGGAATTGAAGATGAAAACCAAATTATGGCAGGACAAAAATTATTTATACCTCGCTATGTTAGACCAGGAATAAAGTATGCATAAGATTTATTCTAGACCACGAATTAGAATTCCACAAATAATTGTACAATCTAAAAGAAAAATGCATAGCGAGAAAGCAAAAAAAATGACTACATTGTTAGTCATTTTAATCATAGCGTTTGCAACTGTAAAACTTATTTTAGATGCAGTATTACCTATTTTTGATACATTATGTGAAAACAGAGCAAAATCAATTGCTACAATGGTTTCTAATGAACAAGCAACAAATGTTATGAAGCAACATACTTATGATGAACTTTTTACGATTGAAAAAGATAATAATGGAAATATTACAATGATAAAATCAAATGTCATTCCTATTAATGAAATTATTTCTGATGTAGCAAATAAAATTCAAATAGAGATTGATAATAGAGGAAGGGAAAATGTACAAATTGCTCTTCGGAAGTTTTACTGGTTTTAAAATGTTAGCAGGAAGGGGACCAGGGGTTAAGATAACAATATCTTCGATTGGTGATGTGGAAACTGATTTAAGAAGCGAGTTTTCTTCACAGGGGATTAATCAAACATTACATCGAGTGTATTTACAAGTAAAATGCAATGTAAATATTTTAACTCCTTTTGATAATATTTCACGTGAAATTACTAATCAGGTTTTACTAATGGAAAATGTGATTGTTGGAAATATTCCAAATACGTATTATAATTTAGAAGGAATGAATGGTAATAGTGATGCACTAGAAGTGATTGAATAGGAACAAAGGGATTTTAAAGAACGTCTCTCAATTCCTATTATATAAATCTTAATTTTATGTTAATGGCTAAATTGGGACAGTCCCACTTTAGCCATTTTAGTATAGATAAAAGATTATTGCTATGGTATAATATTTAAAAAGATGTGTGAGGAGAAGTTATGAAGAATGTAAATATAAAGTAGAAAAGATATTATAGTAAAATATGATGTCTTTTTAATTTGTATATTGAATGTATATTAGCTAGTCACTTTTGACAGCTTTTAATGATTTTGTATAAGTAAAAGAAAAGCAGTAATCGAAATAGATTACCGCTTTGTATATAGGTTTTTGACCTTCTGCCCAAAAGGGCTTGTTTTTATCTTTTTGAAAATTGTGGAGCTTTTCTAGCTTTTTTAAGACCATATTTCTTTCTTTCCTTCATACGAGGGTCTCTTGTTAAGAAACCGTTTTGTTTTAAAGCTGGTCTATATTCTGAATTAGCTTCATTTAAAGCTCTTGCAATACCATGACGAATTGCACCTGCTTGACCTGTGAAACCGCCACCTTTAACAGTTGCGATAACATCATATTTAGCTGTTGTATTAGTAACAGTTAAAGGTTGTCTAGCAATTACTTTTAAAGTTTCTAATCCAAAAAATTCATCAATATCTTTTCCATTAATTGTTATTTTTCCAGTACCTTCTATTAATCTAACTCTTGAAACAGAGCTTTTTCTTCTACCAGTACCATAAAAAACTATATTTTCTTTCTTAGCCATATTACTTTACCTCCCATACTTCTGGTTTTTGTGCTTGATTTTCATGTTCTGCTCCAGCATATACTCTTAATTTTTTAGCTTGAGCTCTTCCTAAAGAGTTATGAGGTAACATACCTTTAATAGCCATAGTCATTGCTTTTTCTGGATTTTTTTCAAGCATTACTTTTGCAGGAACTTCTTTCATTCCTCCAATATAACCTGAATGATGTCTATAAACTTTTTGATTTATTTTATTTCCTGTTAAGATTACATCTTTACAATTTAATATAATAACATGGTCACCTGTATCTATATTAGGTGTGTATGTTGGTTTGTGTTTTCCTCTTAATAATTTAGCAGCTTCTGTTGCAACTCTACCAAGTGGTTTATTACTTGCATCAATAATATACCATTTGCTTTCAACTTCGCCACTTTTTGCACTATATGTAGTATTATTCATAGTAACAATACCCTCCTATTTCTTTTTCTAAATTTTATTGTATATAATTCTAAATATAAAACTACCGGGGAGAAGTTTTATATTTTTTATATATAAGCGAGAGTATTATATTATAAAAAACTGTATTTGTCAACCAATTCAGGAAAAATTTTAGAAACTTGACAAATTTTTCTTTTTCGTGTATACTAATAAGAGTTCAGATAAAATAAAAAAATTATTTTTTTTAAAGTAAGGAGCTAAAGAAAATGAAAAAGAAAATCAATATGAAAAACGTTGGAAAGATAGCAGCCGTAGGGATTATTAGTTTGCTTTTTATTCATTCAAGTTTTGCTGCTGATACAGGAAAAGTAAATGTAGAAACAGCGAACCTTAGGGAAACAGCAGATGGGAGTTCAAAAATATTAGAATTACTTTCTGTAAATCAAGAAGTAGAAATTATAGAAAAAACAGGAGACTGGTATAAAGTAAAAAAAGATGGCATTACAGGATATTTAAGACAAGATTTATTAACAGTTAAAGGAGAAGAGCAAAAAGAAGAAAACAAAGAAAATACCCAAGTTACAGAACCAGAAAAACAACCAGAGGAACAAACTGCAGAACCAGTAGCAGAGCAACCAGAACCAGAACAAAATGAAAATCCAGTAGAAACAAGTAATGAAGTAGAAGAAATACAATTAGGGAAACAATGGGTAGCTGATAATACAAAATTAAAAATTATACCAGTTATCAATGCAACAAATACAATTGAAGTAAAAAAAGATGAAGAAATTAATGCAGTAGAAATTATGAATGGTTGGGTTTGTATAGAAGCTCAAAATACAAAAGGTTGGATTAGAAAAGAAAAACTAACTAAAGAACAACCTAAAGTAGAACAACCAGTAGAAGAGAAAAAAGAAGAGCCTAAAGAAGAACCAAAAAAAGAAGAACCACAACCAGAGAAAGTAATAAAAACTTTATTTGTAGATGCAACAAGTGTAAATTTAAGAAAAGAAGCAAGTACATCTGCTGAAATTATTACTAAATTACCAACAAATACAGCAGTAGATGTTTTATCAGAAGCAAATGGCTGGAGTAAGGTAAGAGTAAGTGGAAAAGAAGGATATATATCATCATCTTTATTATCTACTAAAAAGCAAGAAACATCAAGAAGCATGTCAACACCAAGAACAGAAACTAAACAAGAAACATCAAAACAAGAAACAGCACCAGCACCTTCTAAAAATGGAGAATCAGTAGTAGCTTATGCAAAACAATTCATTGGTACAAAATACACATATGGAGGTTCATCACCTTCTACAGGATTTGACTGTTCAGGATTTACATCTTATGTATATAAACATTTTGGAATTAGTTTACCACGTACTTCAGGAGGGCAATCAGGAGCTGGAACAAAAGTAGATAGAAACAATTTAGCAGCAGGAGATTTAGTTATTTATAGTGGACACGTAGCAATTTATGTTGGTGGAGGGCAAGTAATTCATGCACCACGACCAGGAAAATCAGTATGTATCGTACCATTAAACCAAGCAGCAAGCAATTATATAACAGCAAGACGTGTATTATAAAAAGCAATTAAATAGGAGGACTATGTGAAGGAACGACCATTATTAATTGCAGTAATAGGATAAAAAATATTTATATTAAGGGGACTATACTTTGAATTTAGTATAGTCCTTTGTTATATCCTAATATTTGCAATTTACTATATATTAAAACAATTTTTAAAATCAAATCAAAAACATAAATTTAGATTATTATCACTTAATAGATATTTTAGATATTTAAAGTTAATTATAAGTAAAAAAGTAATTTTTATCTTTATTATTATTTCTAGCATTTCAAATTTAATTGTATCATACAAAAATAATCAATATGAAAATACTTTTCTAAATGGGGAAAATATTCAAATTGAAGCAATTGTGGTAAGTAAGAAGATTGAAAAACAATATTATGATTTATATAAAGTAAAATTATTAGATTCAAGAAATTTAAATCTGTATATCCAAGTAAATAAAAAAAATGAAAAATTAGAATATGGTGATAGGGTAAAATTAGAAGGTCAGTTTAAAAAGCCATCTGAACAAAGAAATTATGGTGGATATGATGACTCTAAATATCTGAAAACATTAAAAGTAGTTGGAAGGGTAAAAGTAAATAAAATTGATATAGTTAAGAAAAAACAAATGAATTATATATTACAACTAGCAAATGAAATTAAGGAAAAAATTCAAGAAAAAATTGAAAGTAACTTTAATAAAGAACACTCAGCAATATTAAAGGGATTGTTGTTAGGAGACACAAGTAATATACAAGAAGAAACAAAAGAGCAATTTCAAACTGCTAATATTTCGCATGTTTTAGCTATTTCAGGTATGCATATTAACTATATTGTGATTGGAATTATAACTGTATTTAAGAAAATAATAGGAAAAAGAAAATCAAAAATAATGACAATTTTAATTTTAATTTTTTATACTTTCATTACAGGATTTTCACCTTCAATTGCACGAGCAGTTATAATGGCAATTATTATAATAGGAGGAGAAATTATTTATCGAAAAAGTGACACAGCAAATTCAATTGCTATTTCTTTATTAATAATTTTATTATATAATCCATTTTTAATATTAAATATAGGACTACAGCTATCATATATAGCAACAATAGGAATTATTTTATTTCATAAAAGTTTTTTCAAAATTGATAATGGCAATCAAGTAAAAAATAAGAAATTTAATAAAATAAAAGAAATAGTAACTATTAGTTTATCAGTACAAATAGCAATATTACCAATTTCATTGCATTATTTTAATTATATTAGTATATATTTTATACTTACTAATTTGTTAGTAAGTATAATTATTGGACCCTTAATTATATTAGGATTTCTTTCTATTATTTCAAATTTATTCGTAATTCCAGTTAATATAGGATTAGAAGCATTAAATTTTGTTACGAAATTTAGTAAACTACCATTTTCAAAAATTTATTTTCCGACTCCAAATATAATTGTAATAATTTTATATTGGATATCAATATTAATAACAAAACAAATATATTTAATTTACCACAAAAATCATTTAACAGCAACAGATAAGAGAGTAAAAAATCTGATTGCATTGTTTCGATATAGATTTCATTTAAAAAAGAAAAGAAATATAATAGCTATTTGTATAATTTTTATTATAGCATTAATTATTAGTATTCAGCCTAAGGATTTGAAGATTCATTTTGTAGATGTAGGGCAAGGGGATTGTACTTTTATTTTGACTCCTAAAAATAAAAGTATTTTAGTAGATGGCGGAGGTAGCTTATCAGAAGAAAATGATGTAGGTGAAAAAATTTTAGTACCATATTTATTAGATAGAGGATATACAAGCATTGATTATCTTGTGGTTTCTCACGCAGATCAAGATCATATTCGGACGGACTACTTACAGTAATAGAAAAGCTAGATGTTAAAAATGTTGTTATTTCTAAACAAGGAGAAAATTCAAAACAATTTAGGAAATTAATAGAATTAGTAAAACAAAAAAATATTAATGTAATAGTAGTAAAGAAGGAAGATACAGTAACAATTGAAAAAGATATTTATTTTGATATTTTGTGGCCACAAGATAAGTTAATAAGTGAAAATGTTTTAAATAATAATTCAATTGTTGCTAAATTGCATTATAAAAATTTTTCAATGCTATTTACAGGTGATATTGAACAAAAGACTGAAGATGTATTAGTAAAAGAAAAAGATAGTTTGAAAGCAGATATTTTAAAAATTGCTCATCATCGGTTCAAAGACATCTACTACAAAAGATTTTGTAAAATTTGTTAAACCTAAAATTTGTTTGATTGGTGTTGGCGAAAATAATAAATTCGGACATCCGAGTGAAGAAATATTAAAAAGATTAGAGGAATTTAGATGCAAAATATATAGAACAGATGAAATGGGAGAAATAAATATCACAGTAAATAGTAAAGGGAAATTAAAAATAGAACATAACTGCAACTAATAATAGTTGCAAAATGTGAAGGGAGATGAAACGAACTAATAAAAAAGCTGTAAGTAGTTATTTAAAAACAAATTAAAAAATTGCATAAATTTAACAAAATCCGTAAATACTACTAAAAAGTAGGAAAGGAAGCGTTAAATTCATGAATAGAATAATTATAACACTATTAGCAATTATAGTAGTCATAGCGGCTATGTTTACAGCGGTAATGGTTTTTACACCAAAACATGTAGAAGAAAAATCAAATATAGAAACTAAAATAGCAGAAGAAGAAATCTTAGATGACTGTACAGATGAATATGAAGAAATGGAGTACGAAAATACAGTAAAAGCAAATACACGGAGAAGAAAAAACATCACCTAATTGTTCAATAACGACAAAAACATATTTTTTAGATTGTGGACATACAAAAAGTGAATATGCTAATTTACCGCGTGAGCTAGTAAATTTAACAAAAGATGAGATACAAGAAAAATATCAAAACTATGAAGTGGAAAGTTTTGCAAGTAATGAAGTGATTTTATACCAAGAAAAACAAGGTAATTGCGGTGAACATTATATGGTTAAAGATAAAGAAGGGCAAGTTGCTATTTATCAAGTATTAGAGGATGGAACAGAAAAAGAATTAGAAGTTACAGGAATTACTACAGAATATTTACCAGAGACTGATAAGATTAATATGAAAAACGGTATTGAAGTAAATGGTAAGCAAGATTTAAATCAGTTAATTGAAGATTATGAATAAAAAAATAATTTAGGAATATATTCCTAAATTATTTTTTTTCATTTTTATCAAATGTGACTTCTTTTTTTAAGTCTTGTTTATCAATAAATCCTTTTTGGTATAAGTCCTTTACATACATAATTAAAGAGAAAACTGTTGAAAGTAGAGCTAATGCAAAAATACCTAAATCAATTTGTTCCCAAATACCAGTTATTTCAAATTGTTTTAATAAAAGAGAAACTACAATAGCAATGTAAAGTAGAACAGTTGCAAGTTTTCCATACCATTTGCTATAAACTACAACATCTTTTCCATAAAGGAAAGAAGCGCCACAAATCATAATAAATTCTTTTAAAAATACAACAACTAAAATCCAAACAGGAATAATATTAGCAAATACAAGTGAAGCTAGAGTGGATATTTGGGTTAGTTTGTCAGCTAATGGATCCATCAACTTTCCAAAGTTAGAAATTAAATTGAATTTTCTAGCGATGAAACCATCAGCAATATCAGTGATACCAGATATAGTAAAAAATATAAAAGCTAAAATATATTGACCAGTAAAAATATAAAATACAATAAGTGGTATTAATAAAAGTCTAATAACTGTTAAGATATTTGGTACATGTTTTAACATAATTTTCTCCTATTTTATTTCAAAGTTTAATTTATCATTTTTTAAAGTAACTGCAACAGTGCTTCCATCTAAAAGTTCACTACGTAAAATCATTTCAGCAAGTTCATCATCGATGTATCTTTGAATAGCCCTTCTTAAAGGTCTTGCACCGAATTTAACATCAGTTCCTTTTTCTAAAATGAAGTCTTTAGCTTTTGCATTAATTTCAATTTTGATGTCTTTTTCTTTTAAAGCTGATACAGTGTCTTTTAACATTAAATCAACAATTTGTACTAATTGTTCTTTTGTTAAAGAATCAAATGCGATAATTTCGTCAATTCTATTTAAAAATTCAGGACGAAATACTTCTTTTAGGCTATCAATTATTTTATTTTTATTAACTGTTTGGCCACCAAAACCAATAGAATTATTGTTTAAGTTAGAGCCAGCATTAGATGTCATAATGATAATAGTGTTAGCAAAACTAACTGAATTTCCTTGGCTATCAGTTAATTTTCCATCATCTAATATCTGAAGTAAGATATTAAATACATCTGGGTGTGCCTTTTCAATTTCATCTAATAAAATAATAGAATATGGTTTTCTTTTTACTTTATCAGTTAATTGACCAGCATCATCATAGCCTACATATCCTGGAGGTGCACCTATTAATTTAGAAGTAGAGTGGCTTTCCATATATTCGGACATATCTACTCTAATTATTGAATCTTCACTTCCAAACATTTCAAATGCAAGTGATTTAGCAAGTTCTGTTTTACCTACACCAGTTGGACCAACAAAAATGAAAGATGGTGGTCTTTTACTACTTTGCAATCCAGCACGGTTTCTACGAATAGCTCTTGCTACACTACTAACAGCTTCTTCTTGCCCAATAATTCTTTTGTGGAGATTAGTTTCTAAGTTTAATAATTTTTGGGTTTCTGCCTCTGTAATTTTCTTTACAGGTATTTTAGTCCAACTTTCAATTACATTAGCAATATCTTGAATTGTAATTTGTTTTAATTTCATTTTGCTATTTAATTTATCAATCTGTTCAATTAGTTGACATTCACGTGTTTTTAAATCAGCTGCTTTTTGATAATCTTCTGTTGAATCAGCAGCAATTACTTCTTCTTTTTCTGTTTGAACTTTTGTAAGTTCTTGTTTTAGCATTTCTAATTTATACAATTCTTTATTTTCTAAATTAATTCTTGAGCATGCTTCATCTAAGATATCAATAGCTTTATCTGGTAAAAATCTATCATGTATGTATTTTTCAGACATAATAACAACTTGACGAATTACATCAGAAGATATTTTTACTTTGTGATATTCTTCATAATATTTTTTAATACCCTCTAAAATACCAATAGAATCATCTGTTGTAGGTTCTTCTACTAATACTTGTTGAAATCTTCTTTCTAAAGCAGAATCTTTTTCAATATATTTTCTATATTCTTTTAAGGTAGTAGTTCCAATTAATTGAATTTCGCCATTAGATAAAGCAGGTTTTAATATATTAGCAGCATTCATAGAATGCTCGCCATCGCCAGCACCTATGATATTATGAATTTCATCAATTACTAGAATAATGTTACCATATTCTTTACATTCATCAATAATGCCTTTCATCCTTGATTCAAATTGACCTCTAAATTGTGTACCAGCAATAACTGCAGTCATGTCTAATAAATAAACTTCTTTATTTAAAAGCTTAGCTGGTACGTTTTGATTAGCAATTTTAATAGCTAAACCTTGTGCAATAGCTGTTTTACCAACACCAGGTTCTCCAATTAGGCAAGGGTTATTTTTAGAACGTCTATTTAAAATTTGCACAATTCTTTGAATTTCTTTATCTCTTCCAATTACAATATCTATTTCATTGTTTTTGGCTTTAAAAGTTAAATTAGTTCCATAAGTATCAAGAAATTTTTTCTTTTTGCTTTGCTTGTTTGTTTTCTTTTTTTCTACTTTTACTTTTTTTCTGCTTCCCATAGGTTCTTCTTGTTCATCTTTATTTTTATGGGTTCCTCCAGGGAACATATTAGAAAAGATAGAACCAAGTGGTATTGCTGCACCTGATATTTTAGGTGTGTCTTCGTTTCCTTCTTGATCAATATTTTCAAAAGTGATAGCTCCTTCAATATTTTCAATATCTTCTAAATTCATATTTTCTGCTAAATCTTTAAAGATAGATTCAAATTGTTTGGTCATGTCAGTTAAATTTACTTTATCATGTGATAATATGTCGTTTTGTTTAGCTAATACTTCGTTTGGATTAATTCCCTTTTTCTTAGCGCAGTCATAGCAGTATCCTTCCATGGTTTCTTTTCCATTTTCTATCTTTTTATAAAAAAGTATGGCTGGGTTTTGGTTACATTCTGAACATATCATACGTTTTTAATTCCTCATTTCTGTTTAAATTTAATCTATAATATCATATCGCAAAAATGTCAAATAGTCAATATTTAATAGGTGGTTTTCTAAGAAAATTGTAACTATTAACTGAAAATATATTATCTATATAACTCTTAATTTTATGTTAATGGCTAAGTTGGGACAGGTACACTTTAGCCATTATTGTTTTAACTATCTACAACTCTTGATTTGTAAGGCTGATTATTAAAAAATAGCAA
>CANPAC010000028.1 GCA_947571975.1 uncultured Clostridium sp.
CAAGAGTTGTAGATGGTTAAAACAATAATGGCTAAAGTGTGCCTGTCCCAACTTAACCATTAAAAGGCATTAGTAAAAGCCATTCAAGCGAATGGCTTTTATTATTTTATTAGTGATAGATGTGTCCCAAATTTCACAAAAATGTGAAAAATGAAACGTCCCTATAATCAATTAAATTTTTCTTTTAATTAAAACTACTCCTACTCCTAAAATTGCACATGCTGTTATTCCTAAGATAACTGGTAATATATAATTACGGTTTTCACCTGTTGCTGATGTTATAATAGCAGTTTCTGCCATTGAATCATCTGATTCTACATTACCATTTGCTCCTGTTCCTGGTACATAGTTACCTGGTATAGAAGGTAGTTTTGATCCTCCTGTTCTGTTTAGTTCTGCTATTTCTACTTCATTATCATAAGATGTTTCATCTGTTGATGTTAATATCTTGCTAACATTTAAGTCTAATTCTGCTGATTGTGCTGGTTTTAGGTATTGTCCTTTTAATCCTTCTGTATAAAGAATTGTTTTATTTTCTACTGTAGATTCTGGATGTTCAAAAACAATACTTGATACTAGTTGTTTTGCTTCTTCTTCTGTTTTTACTTGCCATAGTGGGTTTTTATCAGTGTCAACTGACCAACTATTGTCTAAGTAATCAATAATTCCAGATGGTTCGATTGTTATTTCGTGACCTTCTATGATTCCATATTTGTAGTAATTTTCTGATAAGTAGTCTAATTCGCTTTTATTTGTTACTTTAATTCCATATTCTACTTCTACTGTTGACCCTTGCATCATTTCGCTATCTAGTTCTAGTCTTATGAATCCATTGCTTGGGTTTGTGTTAGGGTCTGGCTTCATATATGTTATGTTGTCAATTTTTCCTGTTAAAACACCGTTTTCATCTATAGTTGCATCAGCTACAATTTGTCCATTTGTTAGTGTTACTTTGAATCGTTTAATACGTTTTTGTATTCCTATGTCTTGTCTTGCTCTTTCTACAATACCAAAGTCAATATTGCTAATTCTATATGTGTATTTGTCTCCTAATGAACTAGTATAAGTAGTTTCATATTCTACACCTATTCCCATTGTAGGGGTACTTGAATCCATTTTTGTCTTTGTAGTTTGTGTAGTATTAGTTATTTTAGCTAATTCTTTGTCAATTTCTTGTCTTGTTACATAATTATCCATTGCATCATTTAGTCTGTTTTCTACTTGGTCTTTATACCATTTTTTGTTATTTTGGTCTCTATTTTTATCATAAATAGTTCCTTTATAGTTTTGTACTGTATAAGTTTGGTCTCCCCAAGTAAAGGTTACTGTATAGTCTCCTGGTATATATCCTGAGATAAAGAAGTTTCCATTTTCATCTGTTTTTGTTGTATATACTTTTCCGCTTCCTGTGTTTTCAGCTAAAGTAACATCTACTCCTTCTATTACCTTTTCATTAGGGTCATAAACTCCATTTCCTTGACGAATTTCTCCTACTTTCATTTCTTGATTAGTTTCATCTACAAATACAGTTCCTGTCATTTCTCTTGCGTCTGCTACTTCTAGTTTTAATGCTGGACTTGCATCAGTATCATCTTCGTAAGTTCTTGTATCTCCTGGTATGCTGTTTCCTGGATTTGAATTTCTGTCTACTCCTGCATAAATTTTATTTCCATTAAATGTTGTATAAGAGTTGATTTCTACTACATTGTCTAAATTTTCTTTATTGTTTAAAACATTTAATACCGCTTCTCTGTTTAATGCAAATTGTACGTATATACTGTCTATATGATTTCCCTCTAGTTTTGTATTATTATTAATAATTGCTTTTTTATAATCATTGTTATAACTTGTTGTTGTATAATCTATATTACCTACTACATTTCCCTTTTCATCTACACTAGTTCCTACATTTACAATTTCATATCTACTATCATAGTAATCTACTAAACTATTTACTTGTGATGTTAATGCTGATTTGTTACTCATTCTAATTTGATAGGTTACATATGTTTTTAGTTCTCTTGATTTATCATTTTCATTGATAAAGTCATAGTCTGATTTATATATTGGTCTTGTATAAGAAACATTGCTATATTTATTTCCGAATTTAACACCAACATTAAATCCATCTCCATACTCTCCAATATTACTAAATCTTTGTGAATAATTGTATGTGTGTTCATAACCATTTATGGTTAATCTTACATTTTCTAAGTCTTTTGTAACTGCAAGGTCTGGTTGTTCTCTTTCATGTAATCCTAAGTTGATATATGGTATTTCCTCTTGTCCGTAAGTAAAATGATTTCTTATTCTATAATTTGGTACATCTGTATTAGATGTGATAGTATATTGTCCATTTTTGATTAATATTGCTTCATGTGCTGTTTCATTTACATTATAAGATAATTCATATTTTCTATTGCCATTTGTATCTCTTGTAAATCCTGTATTTCTAGTTTCTCCTTCTACAACAGCAAAGTTATTATTAAATTTTTCTCTTTCTTCATCTGCTTCTGCTGCTTTTGAACCATTATCTTTTTCAATGTTTGGCACTACATTAGCATAAACTAATCCATCATATTCAAATTCAATATAATAATCTTTTAATTTATCAACTAATACATCAACAAATAGATATTCTCCATTTCCATCATTAATAGAATCTTTGTATCTATTTAGTTGTGAAGTTACTGTCTCCATAATAGTTTCACTCGTAGTTCTGTCTTTTAATCTTACTGTTACACCATTGAACAATACATCATTTTCATCCTCGTTTGAATCTTCTTTATATAAATCATTTCTACGTGGTTGTTTTCCTCCTACTTTGTCTAACCATACATATCCTGATAATTTTACATATATTTGCTTGTTACCAATTTTCAATTCACTTGTCTTATCAGCTGTTACATCTTTTTCTTTTCCTTCTGTAATAATTTCATATCCATAGTTTGGATTTTTAGTTTCATATGCTACATATGTTCCTACTAATAAGTTTTGAATTAAAAATTCTCCTTTTTCATCTGTTACAAACTCTGTTGCTTGCTCTTTTTCTGTATAAGAGATGTTTCCTTCTCCATCTTGGTGTACATATTTGTCAGTATTTTTGTGTTTTATATAAAACCCTACACCTTTTAATTTAATTTCTTCATTATCTTGATTTACTTTGATTACTTTTAAATGTCCTTGAATTGGAATGTCATAATCAAATGGTGTTTCTGTTTCAACTGGTGCTTCATATGGTTCTCTTATAATCATATTTTGCTTATATCCTTGTGTTGATTGTAAAAACCAAATATTAGCACCTTTTACTGTTGTAGTTGTTTTACCTGTTACTTTTGTAAGTCTAATAATGTCTGTGCTCATTGGCACTGATATGTAAAAGTCTGTTTCTGATTTAATATCTTCTACTTTACATTCTTTTGCTTCATTTCCATCAAAAATATTATATGAAATTCCTTCAATATTATTTCCGTTTTGGTCATTGATTGCTATACTTGCCATTTTTCCTGCAAATGTCCAGTTAAATGGTCCTACTCTTATATAGCTTGCTCCATCTTTTTCATATGATACTACTTTTATATTTTCTTTTACTGTATTATCTTTAATTGTGTTTTCTTCTGCATTTTCAAGATTATTTGCATAATTGTCAGATTCTGCGTCTAAGTAACTACTATCTCCTGTTACACCATTAGAAAAACCTGTGTATATTCCTTCATGATATTGTCCTACTTGGTTTATCCATGTGTGTATGTGATTCCATATTGCATGAGTTACTGGTCCAACTTTTTCTCCACCATTATAATTATTTCCATTTAAGATATATGCTAATTTAGCATTGTGCCAACTAGTTTGGGTTTTCCCTGTATAGTCTGTAGATTTTTTTCCTTCTATTCTTACTTGTGAGATAATTTTGTAAGTGTTATAAGATTCAACTCTTTGATGTCTTTCTACACAAAACATATTTTGGTTTTCTAAATATTCGTTATAAGAAAAACCTATTATTTCTCCTACATAGTAAGCATTTGCTGTTGTGCAAAAACTTGCTAATGCTATAATTGCTATAATTACTGCTATTGTTATTTTCTTTAATTTATTCATTCTATTTTAACCTCCTTTCCTCTTTCTTATTCTTTCTCTTGTTCTTTTCTTTTTTTGATTATTATTATAGATGCTACGCTAAGTATAGCAATTACAACAATTCCTATTCCTGCATATACAATTCCTCCAGTTTTAATACTTAATAATACATCTGCTGTTCCTAAATCGTTTTCTCCTTTTGCTCTGTTTCCTGGAGTTGAGTTACTATCTGCAATTCCTAATTCATTATAGTCTTCTGCTATTTCTGCTATATTAGGCATTACACCTGTGCTGTTTTCTGTCATAGCCTTTGTTAGTGTTAATGTTACTGTTTTGCTTTCTCCTGGTTTAATTTTTTCATTTGCTAAACTTGTTGTATATAAAGTATCTCCTACTTGATACCAATCTCTATTTAGTTCTGAACTAAATTTCAAATCAGTTGTTGCATAATCTGCTATTTTTTTAGCATATCCTTCTACTTCTCCATTGTTTGTTACTTTAATTTGATATTCAATAATAACTGTTGAACCATTAATTGTCTTTCCATCTAATTCAACTTTTGCCATAGTTTCATTGTCATATTCTCTTATAGTTGTTCCTTTCTTGTTTTGAACTATTACTTTACTTACTTGTTTTTCTAATTGTAAATCAAAATTTTCTAATGGTATTAATCCAATATTAATGTAAGATAAATTTGTATTGTCTAATGTTAATATATCTGTAGCTATTACTGATTGTTTTTCATTTTCAATTAATAATTCACTACTTACAGCATTTGAGTTTTCTGCATCTATAATTCCTTCTGCTTGGTATTTTGTTACTGTATATTTTGTATTGTCATATTCAAATATAGCAATATATTTACCATTTTGTATCTTATCTAATACATAAATTCCATTTTCGTTTGTTGTTGTTTCTGCTACAATTTTGTTAGTTTCTGTATTTAATAGTTTTACTTTTATATTACTTAATAATGTTTCACCTTGTTCTTTTTGTCCATTTTTATTTTCGTCATACCATGCAACACCTGTAATTGTATTATTTGCTGTATTATCTTTGTTTTCATCATCTTCACCTGGTGTTGTTCCTGGTTCTTTTTCTACTTCATTTGCTTTTATAATATGATTTATTTCTACCTCATTAGTTGCTTTTTCTCCATATATTTCTGCATAAGCTGTGTTAGTAATTGCTTCTGCTCTTTCTCTTGCTTCTGAATAATTAACAACTGTCTCTATTTTTATAGTAGCATCTTCATTTGCTTCCATTTTTACTGGTAAACTAATCTTATTTCCTTCAATTCCATCTACTTTTTCACCATTTTGTGTTATCCCCTTAACAGTTAATTGTGCTGGTATATTATCTTTTACAACAACTCCTGAAGTAGCTGCTTTTGCTTTATTTTGTACTACTATAGTATATTCTAATATATCTCCTGCTTTTAAATATTGGCTCTTTGTATTATCTGTCATAGAAATATCTATTTCTTGATTGTTTATTTTATCTTGCCAATTATTAGAGTGATATTCTTCTTGTCCTTTTTTAGCAATAACAGAAAAGTCTATTTTGTTATTTTCTGTTTGGTTAATTAACATATTATAACTTAATACCTTTGTTTCACCTGCTTCTAAGCTTCCTATATCTACTTCTTTTTTGTATTCTAAGTTTTCAATTTGTAATTGTTTTTCTACTTCAGAAGCATTTGTTGTTTCTTTTTCCATTCCTGTATATAGTGTTAGTGCCTGTACTTCTAAGTTTTCTGAAGGATTAGTTTGAATTTTTATATTATCTTGTTTATAATCTGCTGTATTTTCAACTATAGCAAAGTATTTTACAACACCTGCTGTATATAAGTCTACATTTCTATCTGTTACACGTTTTACGCTTACTCTTAAATCTCCTGACTCTGTAGTATTTTCTATTATTTCTGTTTGTTTTGTTACATCACCATATTTTACTTCTACTTGATTACTTAGTGCTGTTGGTTGCTCTGCATTTACTCTAACTTCATAATTTTTAGTTACTACTTCTCCTACTTTTAAGTTTTCTATTGTTGTTTCATATGTTTTGTCTAATACTTCTTCATAGTAAGAAGGTCCTGTATATTCATAATCTTCTTCTGGTTTTACTAAAGTTGTTCCTTCTGGTACTTGTCCTAATACTTTTATATTTGAAATGTCTTCTGTTCCGGGTATTAGCTATTTTAACTTTATATTCTATAATTTCGCCTTTTCTTACTGGGTTTGTTATGTCTTTTCCACCTACAGTTGCTTGTAATTTAGCTTCTACTTGTGGTCCAATTCCTGTTCCGTATTTCTATATTAGTAGAATTTAGCTTATTTTCTACTTTAGTGGTGCTATTTGTATATTTTACTTCATATCTTGTTCTAGCTGTTTGATTGTAATCTAAGTTTGCTGGTAGTTTGTAAATGTAATTACCTTGAATAGCATTTCCTGATTCTAATTTGTCTAAAACAATAAGATATTTTCTTACTTTGCTTGCATTTTCTATTGTTTCTGACCATGCATTTTCCGCATTATTTAAGTCATCATTCGCTTGTTCTTTTTCTGTATAATAAATTTTTGCATTTTGTGCTCCTTGCAAAGTAATTCCTTGCAAGATTTCAATTCCTATATTATTAGTTTCAGAATTTGTTGGGAATTCTCCTAAAATTCTTATATTTTCTACTGTATCTTCATTATTATTAATGATTTCTATATTAGCATTAAATTGTTTTTCTTCTACTCCTCTTTGAATTAGTACTGTTCTATTTTCTTCTTGTCCTACAGTTTCAATTCCTAATTCTTGCATATTATAAATTGTCGTAATATCTGTTGGTGCTACTATTTTAATTGGTGTTGTTGTATTTTTAGTTTCTCTGTTTTTATATGTCATTTTTATTTCTTGTTCTTGTGTTGCTGCTTTACGATTTACATCTAATGTTGTATTCATTACAATTGTTGCACCTTCTACTGTCTCTTCTTTATAGTTTGTTTGTTCTCCTTCAAGAGATAGATTTATCTTTCTTCCATTTGTAGTGTAATTTTTAATAGCTAATTCGTCTTCATATAAAAGATTAACACTATTTATTTCAATATTTTGTACTTCTTCTGGTAGTTCTATTTCTACTTCTGGATTTTTATATAAATCATATTTTTCATCATTAGATGTTAATACTGCTTTTATTTCCACATTATTTTTTATAACTGTTGATAATGTTTCTTTGTTGACTTCTAATTCGGCATTAGTTGTTGTTTCTTCTAATTTTATAATTGTTTCTTTTTGCATATTATTAACTGTTACTGTTGTTTTTATTTCGTCTGCATTTTGTCCTTTATTTGCTTTTATAACTTTTGTGTGGTGGAATTCTAACATTCCTTCTTCTACTGGTTTAGTAGCTTGTACTTCGATTTTTGTAACATTTTTGTCTTTATAATCAATAGTAATATTTCCTTGTTCGTCAGCTTTAGTTTCACTTGTTATTATTTCTATTACATTTCCTTGTTGATCATATATTGCTAATGTTCCATTTGCTCCTAATATTTTATCAAATTGTTCTTTTTTTATGATTGTATTTTTATAGATAACAGGTATAATTGAATCATTTTCCTCTGTCATTTCAATCACATTGTTTCCTTTTGCAAAGTTTACTTTTACCTCAGTATTTGCTTTATATTCTCTTTCAATTCCTGCTTTAATTTTTCCTTTGTACATAGTTTCTTCTTCATTTTTTGCTGATATTTCTAGTGTTGTGTCTACTTCTTCTGTTTCAACTGTTATCTCACTTTGTGCTTGTAATTGTTTTCCATTATATAAACTAATTTGAGCAGTAGCATTTATTTTTTTGTTTTCTAGTTGTTCTTCTGCATTATATATATAGGTTAATATAATATTTTCATAACCTTCTGTTTTTTTGTTTGCTTTTCCTTCTGCATCTACTTCGTTTTTCATGATTATATTTGTTTGATTACTATTGTATTTGTATTCTACTGTTTTCATATTGTTCAAGTATTCTATTCCTGATACTTCTGCTTGCTCTTTGTTGTTATTTTGCATGTCTATTGTAGTTTGTATTTCTTGAATTGGATAGTTGTTTTCTTTTAGTCCTACATTATAAGCAATTTGAAGAACTCTCTTGTCTTGCCCATCTATTGGAATGATTTTGTTTGTAATAACTTTTACTTCATTTATCACATTGTCTATAGTGTTGTTTTCTATTAGTTTTAGTGTTACTTCTCTATTTGCTTGAATATCTATATCTCTTTGAGTACTGTCCCTATAAGTTCCTCTCATTGATATTTTGCTTGTCATGTTTAATAAACCTATCATATAATTTTCTTCTTCAATAGGTTCTATTTTTACTTTGATTTCTTCTGATATTCCTACATTGATTTGATTTAAGATTATAGTGTTATTTTCTATTCTATTTATGTATGGGCTATCAGATGATTTTAAGTTAAAATTGCTGTTTTCTAGTGTTATTTCTCCTGTAAAGTATCCTTCTTTTTTTACCTCTGCTCGTAAGTATAAAAAGGTTTCTTCTTTTTGTGTTTCTTTTTCTATTATGGTAGTTTCTCTTCCTTCTTTATCTTTAAAGTATGCTTTGAATTCTACATTTTTGTGGTTTGTTGCTGTATCGCTTGTTGCGTAACTAATTAAGCTACTTCCTACAAAAATAAAATTGGACATTGTCATGCTTAATACTATGATTAAAATGATACTTATTTTTAGTATTTTGTTATTCATCTTCATAGCCTCCTCCTATTTTTTACATAATCACTTACATTATACACCCTTTTAAGCCTTTTTTCAATGGTTTTTGGGGAAAAAATGTCTTTTTTTATTTTCTGTTTCATATTTTTTTATTTTACTATAAAACCCAGTTTTATGTTAATGGCTAAGTTGGGACAGGCACACTTTAGCCATTATTGTTTTAACCATCCAGAACTCTTGATTTGTCGAGGAGGGATTTAGGGACGGTCCTTAAAATCCCTGTTTTAGGGAACAGAGGACAGTCCTTGCCTGTTAGCAAAATAGATTTCATTTTTAGGTATATAGAACTAAATAAATAGCAAAAACTTTATATAAAATATTTTTTTTAAATTCGAATGCAACTGAAAAATATTCAAAAATTCTTATTCTATAAAATGAGGGATGTTCAAGGCAAAACTAAGTATTATATAAATTTCTCATAAATTCCTCGGCTTCCTTTCATAACGTCTACAAATTCTTTAACAAAAGTCACAACAATACCCGAAAAACAGGACCCTTTGTGACTTTTGTTTAGAATTTGTAAGACTATTTTAGTCGCAGTCGTCATTTATTGCGATATTTATATAATACTTAGTTTTGAACGTGAAAGAGGCTCATTTTATAGAATTAGAATTTATTAATATTTGTAGGACAGCCGAGAATTTTAAAAAAATATTTTATATAAAGTCTTTGCTATATATTAAAGTATATGCCTATTAAAATGTAAATTTGTAGCTAATTTATTAAAGGACTGTCCCCTAATCCCTAAAACAGGGATTTTAAAGAACGTCCCTAAATCCCCCCTCGACAAATCAAGAGTTGTAAATAATCCATGTAGTAATGTCTTTACTAAACTTTAACATTATATTTTAACAAGCTTTTAACTCCTTTTTTATCTTTTGTAATTCATTTGGATTTACCTGTGTTGCCTCTATTATTACTTTGTCATTCATCTTCATCTTTAGCATATTGTTAATAACTTTCTGTATTCCATTTTTCTGTCCAGCTTCTCTTTCCGCTTTGTACTTTTCAGCCTTTTCATCTATTAGTTCAATTAATAGTCTCTCAAAATTTGTCATATTAATTCCTCCTTTTTTATTTAAAATTTCTTTATATTTTAGAATTTCTTCTTTTTCATAGTTATTAATATCTATCAAATTATATCTAGGATAATCTAATGGTTTAAATCCTTCATATTTTTCTTGTACTTCACTAATTGTAAGTGGTGCATCCCATTTTTTTTCTTCCTGTATAAAATACAATTGGACATATTAATGGATATAGCTTGTCTACAGTATTATTTTCTTTTCTTATGCTCCTCATTAGTTCCATACAATATTCTTGTATTCTTTCTGCCATTTTATAATCAATTGTACTTTGATGTTCTATTAGTATAAATACATTTTTTCCTTTTTGTATTCTTCTTTTACATCATTTAATGTATATGTCATTGGAAATAAATATCGGTATCTCCAATAGTCTACCATAGTAAATTCGACCATATACTGTCTCCTTTCATTATAATTTCGTTTTATTGTTTTGTCAACTTTTATCTTTTGGTAAAACAATGCTTTTATTTCTGTTTTTCTTTTGTTTCCTTTATTCTTTTATTATTATCTTATTTTTTGGATATTTTCGAGAATAGAAATTTTGAAATTTCTTGAATTAATATTTACATTTGCTTCACTAAGTTGCTTTTAACTAATGTATTTAATATTTATTATATTAAACCACATTTTTTTACTTTTTGCAATATCTTTAAAGTCACTTTTCATCGCAATTTTCGACTTTTTTCGTTTTTTAATGTTTTCTAAAATTTCACAGAAATGTGAAAAAAGAAACGTCCTCGTTGTAAAGTTTTTCTATTTTATTCATATAATGATAAATAAGAGGTGGTTGATTTGAATAATATGAATTTCGATGAAAATACGGTGAATAAATTAAAAGATATGATGAATAAGGGAGAACTAAATGATGTAATATCACAAATACCTCCTGAGATGATTCAAAATTTTTCTTCTATGATGTCTCAAAACAATACAAATTCTACATCTAATACTAGCAATTTTAATGCTAATAACTCTAATAATGGCACTAACAATAGTAGTAATGGTAATTTTGATTTTAGTCAAATTGATATGAACACTATTTTAAAGATGAAATCTGTAATGGAAAAATTAAATACTTCTAATGACCCAAGATCAAATTTGCTATATTCTTTGAAGCCTTATTTACGTGAAGAAAAAAAGGGGAAATTAGATCAGTATGCTAATTTACTAAATGTAGCTAAAATAGCAGATATTTTTAAAGATACAAACAAGGAGAACCCTAATAATGGCTAGTTTTTATAATAACTATTATCGATATTATAAGCCTTATCCCCCTGTTATTCACCATCATGCAAAAATAGAAAAAGAAGAAATTTCTCAAGAAGATTCTTCTAGAAATTCTTCTGCTTCTATGAAGGATGAAAAAAAATCATCTGAATATTATTCTTTTGGCCCAGTTTACTTCAAAAACCCTATTTTTAGCGAATTAGAAGAACCAATTTTTGAAGTTTTAGGCATTAAATTATATTTAGATGATATTATTATTCTTGGCTTATTGTTTTTCTTGTATCAAGAAGGTGTACAAGATGAAATGCTCTTTATTGCTTTAATTTTATTGTTGGTTAGTTAAAATATTTTTTAATAGATTGCTGTTTTATAAATGGCTAATATTATAAAGAAAAGGTTAATTAATTCTTATTCAATTACAATCTTATCGTCTAAAACTGCTACATATGCCTGTTTGTGCATTGGTTCTTCATCACGGTCAATTTCTTTTACAATATTAGCAATTCGAATTTGTACTGCATCTAGTAATCCCGCTGCTATAATAGCTTGCTTGTTTCCTTTTGCTCCAGCATGTGCTAATCCTCTTAAAGCTCCTAATACTACAATATTATCAGTTGCCATTACTTCTGCTCCAGAATTTACATCGCCAATAATTACTAGGCTTCCTTCTACCTCCATTTTTTGGCCTGAACGAAAAGATCCTCTATGAAATGTCGTTTCTGATAATGCTATTTCTTTTTCAAATGTCTTTTTAATACTATGTAATCCTAAACTCTTTGGCATATCAAAGTCAACTTCTACATCAATTCTACTCTTTATAAGCTCTTGTATCTCATCAATTTCTTTATTTTTAAGAATTTTTCCTACTACCATAATAGGAGTTTTTTCATCTTGGTATAATTTCTTTAATTCACCTAATTTCCTAGTTAAATCTTCTATAATTTCTTCTTGTTTTGCCTCATCACTTAATTTAATAACAATCTCATCTTTTTTTAAATTAATAAAAACACAATTTTTCATTTTAACATCATTTCCTTTTTTATAATTTATTAATAAGAAGAGAAAATATATAAATATTTTGAAGAAAAGATCATGATTGTGTCGCCCTAGCTATGTTTTTTCTAAAAAAATATTTATATCTTTTCTCTTTTTATGTCATTTTTATTTAATTAACTATTGTATCATTTCTACATAAGGTTTTGCACTCATATCTTCTTCTATATTTTGTGTATTCATACCAAAATACTCAGCCATAATGTCTCTTACAACTTCTGCCGTATAATTTCCATGTCCTCCATTTTCTACCATTACAACAATTGCAATTTCTGGATTTTCAAATGGTGCAAATCCAACAAACCAAGCATGTACCTTATTATTAGGTGCTTCTGCTGAACCTGTTTTACCACCAACGCTAATATCAAAATCTTTAAATCTAACATAAGCTGTACCACCACTATCACTTGTAACAGATTTCATACCTTCTAAAATAGCATTTAGATTTTCTTGTTTAATTTCTAAGTTTTCTGTATTATCTTGTTCTAAATTCAGCTTTTTGTTAACAAATCTATTAATTTCTTCTTTTGATGCTTCTGACCCATCTGCATTTCTGATTGTTTTTACAATACTAACATCTATCTTTTTTCCTCCATTTGCAAGCATACTTATATATCTTGCCATTTGCAAAGGACTAAATTCATTATCACTTTGACCTATTGCTGCTTGCAAAGCATTTCCTGGTCCCCAAGGTTCATTTGGATGTAAATTAGACCATGTTTCTTTACTTGCTAGAGCTCCAGCTGTTTCGCTTTGTAGTTCAATTCCTGTTTTTGAACCCAATCCAAAATATCTAGCAAATCTTACCAAATTATCTATTCCCATTTTATCTGATGTATCATAAAAGAAATAGTTACATGATTTTTCGATAGCTCCTGAAACATTTAAGTATCCATGTCCTCTATGGGTATCTGTATAAATCCAACAACGAGGTTGATAATCTCTATACTTTGTGTAAACACCTGTATCATTTATAGTAGTTTTTAAGTTTATTACTCCTGATTCTAATCCAGCAATTGCTGTTACCATTTTAAAAGTAGAACCTGGTGAATAAGAATTTTGCATTGCTTTATTTACTAATGGTTTTGCTTCGTTATCTCTGTATTTTGCCCAATTTTCATTGCTTATTCCTCCTACAAAATCAGCTGGTGTATAGTCTGGATAACTTGCCATTGCTAAAACTTCTCCTGAATTTACATTCATTACAACTACTGCTCCTGCTTTTGCATCATAAGCTTTCCCAAATCCTCCTGTTGCTATTTTTTCTATATTTGCTGCTAACGCTTGTTCTGTTATTTTTTGAAGGTTTGCATCTATTGTGAGAACAACATCAGAACCTGCAATTGCTTCTTTTGAAATGTATTCTGCTGTTGTAGTTCCATCAACAGCCATATCAATTTGCTTTGTTCCATTTTTTCCTTTTAGGTATTCTTCAAATACATTCTCAATTCCTGTTTTTCCAATAATGTCATTTTGACTATAATAATTTTTTCTGCTTTCATATTCTTCACTACTTATCTTTCCTGCATATCCTAGTATATGTGAAGCTAAATTTCCTGATGTATATTCTCTTACTGGTTCTACAACAATATTAATACCAGCAAATCTTTCAGAACTTTCACTAAACTCCGCAACAGCTTCTCTTGGTATACTCTCAGAAATTTTTACTGCTTTTGTACTACTATAACCATTTTGTGCAATTAAATATCTGATTGCTATAATTTTTCTTGTTTGTTGTATATCTTCGTTTTGTATTTTATACTTGTTTTTAAATTTATAAAATGCTTGTTCTGCTGTTGCATCTTCTTCTATATTGTTTGATTTTTTCCACTTTACTAGTGCCTCATTCTCTATTTTATATTCAAAAGGTTCTATTTTAATTGGAAAAGTATCAGAATATGAACATTCATATTTTTCTAATACTTGTATCATGTTTAAAATTGCTTGATTTAATGTATCTGTATCTACTTTACTTTTATACATTTCTAATGAAAACTCCATTTTTGAAGTTACTAATGGTGTTCCTGTTTTATCTAATATTGCACCTCTTGAAGCTTCTAATGTACTTTCCCTAGTCAATCTTGTATTTGATTGCTCGCGATATTCTGCTCCATGCACAATTTGGAGGCTGAACAATTTAGCTATTAAAATAATACCAACGATATAAACTAACACCGTTAAAATGTTAAACCTTAAGTTCACATTAGCCTTTTTCGCTACTTTATTTTTCACTAAATTTCACCTCTTTCCTTTTTTACTTATATTGCTTAATTTATTATTAAGAAACTATATAGAAAAGATTGATATATAACTATTTTGAAGAAAAGACCCTGATTGTTAAACCCTAGCTATGTTTTTTCGAAAAAGAGTTATATATCAATCTTTTGTTTTAATATTTTACTATATATTATAACTTTTTATTATATTCTAATTTTTTATTTATTAAAAATATTTAGTCAATATCTTATTTCCCTTATATTCATTCTCAATATAATAACCACTTTTTTGTATCAAAGGATAAATAATAATAGTTATAATCAAATTAAAAATAATTTCTATCACCAAAATTTTAACAAAATTTATAATTTCTAAATTAGTCCCTATTAAAACATAACTTAAAAAATAGGACAAAATTTCAAAAATAGCTGTTGCTGCTACTGACATAACCATAATAGTAATTCTGCTGTCCTTTGAAAAATTTTTATCAAATATTGCAGCAAGAAATCCTATTAATCCTAATCCAATAACATTAATTCCTACCTTAGTTCCAATAATCAAGTCTAATAATAATCCCACTACTAGTCCATAAATTGTTCCCATTGTTCTATTACTAAATAGTCCAATAAATAGGATAAAAATAACAAATATATTAGGCATAATACCTGCAATATTAAACCAACTGAAAAAGTTTGCTTGCAAGAAATATACTATAATAGCTGCTAAAACTAAACTAATATTGATTATTGTCTTTTTCAATTAGTTTTCCCTCCTTTATTGGTTTGTTACTACTAACACTGTATCTAGCTTATCAAAATCTACAGCTGTTTCTACTAAGGCATATCTATCTGTCATGTTTTGTGTATTAGTTACTTTTTTTACTGTTCCGATATGAATTCCTTTAGGATAAATTCCTCCTAAACCAGATGTTTCAATACTATCTCCTTGAATTATATTAGCTTCTGTTGGAATATACATAGCTTTTAAAGCTGATTTTTCGTCTAATGTTCCTTTACATACAATACTATCTTTCGTTGTGCTCATAGAGCAACTAACAGAACTTGCTGTGTCTATAATTGTTTGTACTTTAGCTGTTGTATCTGTTACAGATATAACATGACCTACTAATCCTTGGTCACCAATAACAGTCATATTTTCTTCAACACCATCTTTTTTTCCTAAATTAATTACAATTGTTTTAGAATAATTGCTAATGTCTTTGTTTATTACATATCCTGGTATAGTTTTGTATTCTCCATATTTTTCAGTCAAATTCAAATATTCTTTTAATGTTTCATTTTGCGTCTTAATATTTTCTAATTCCCTTAAAGATTGCTCTAATTCACTATTTCTGTCTTTTAATTGTTTGTTCTCTTCTTTTAAATTATTAATATCTGTAAAAAATGTATTGTTCCCACTTATTTTGTTTTTTAAATAAGTTAATCCATTTTGAATTGGCATAACTAAATTGCTAGCTGCATTTTCAAAAAAAGAATTCTCAGAGTCTCCATTTGAAAATATAACAATTAATATTAAAATAATTACAGTGATAATTATGCCTATCATTCCGGCTTTTTTATTTCGATACATTTTTTACCTCTCTTTTTTATCTTCTTTTTCTGCTATTTATTAAAACTGTTTTTAGTCTTTCTAAATCTTCTAGGGTTTTGCCTGTTCCTCTAACAACACAGTCTAATGGTCCATCAGCTACAAAAACTGGCATTCCTGTTTCACGGCTTAATAACTTGTCCAAATTTTGGATTAGCGCTCCTCCACCTGCTAATGTAATTCCTTTTTCCATAATATCAGAAGCTAATTCTGGTGGTGTTTTTTCTAATGTTAATTTTACTATTTCTACAATTTTTGATATTGATTCTTCGATAGCTTCTTGTACTTGTGTTGATGTAATTATTATATTTCTTGGTAAACCATCAGTTAAATCTCTTCCTCTTATTTCCATTGGTGTTTCAGTCATAAGTGGCATAGCACATCCTATTTGCATTTTAATTTGCTCTGCTGTTGTTTCTCCAATAGCTAAATTCATTTCTTTTTTGATATAGTTAACAATATCTTCATCTAAGTCATCTCCCGCTACACGTATAGAATGACTTACTACAATACCTCCTAAAGAAATAACAGCTACTTCTGTTGTCCCTCCTCCTATGTCTACAATGATACTTCCACTTGGTTCCCCCACATCTAAGGACGCTCCAATTGCTGCCGCCATAGGTTCTTCTATTAAATACACTTCTTTTGCTCCTGCTTGTATAACAGATTCTTCTACCGCTCTTTCTTCAACCTCTGTAATACCTGATGGTACACCTACTACTACTCTTGGTCTTCCGATATTATATCTTTTTCCTACTTTTTCAATCAAATTTTTTAACATCAATTGAGTTGCTGTAAAATCAGCTATAACACCATCTTTTAATGGTCTAACTGCTTTTATTTGTTCAGGTGTTCTTCCGTAGCATTTCCTTTGCCTCATTTCCAGTTGCTTTGATAGTTCCAGTTTTTCTGTCAATTGCTACTACTGATGGCTCTTTTAATATAATTCCTTTTCCTTTTAAGGTAACTAAAATATTAGCGGTTCCTAAGTCAATTCCTATGTCTTTTGAACCAAATGTAAAAAATTTCATTTATTCTCTTCCCTTTCTTACTTTTTTATATTACTGTCTTTTGTTTCTTTGAGTATCTTCGAAAATATACTTGTATAGGTTTTATCCCCTATAACTAAATGGTCTACTAGTTCAATTCCCATTAAATGAGCTATGTCATATAATTGGTTTGTATAAGTAATATCTCTATTACTTGGAGTTGCATCACCAGTTGGGTGATTGTGCACTAAAATAATCTTAGGTGCTTTCATTCTTATTGGTTCTTCTAATACATTTTTTATTTGAAAATTTGCAAAATCAGTTCCTCCGCAGTGCAATATCTTTTATTTTTATAATTTCATTTTTGTTGTTTAATATTACTACTTTAACAATTTCTTCTTTTTTAAATCTTAGTTCTTCCATCATGATATTAGCTAAATCTGCTGGTGTTCTTATTTTTATCTTCTTCACATTATTTGGCATTGTCATTCGATTAGCTAATTCTCCTATTGCTTTTATCTGAATAGCCTTTACTTTTCCAATTCCATTAATTTGCATTAATTCTTCTAAACTGATATTTCTTAAAAAATTTATCCCTTCAGTTTGTTCATTATTTAAGCTCAGTACTTTTTGCGCTACTTGCACAGATGTTTCTTTCTTAGTCCCTGTTTTTATAATAATAGCTAGTAATTCTGCATTTGATAATGCTTTTTCTCCATACCATTGTAATTTTTCATATGGCCTTTCTAATTCTGGTAATTCTTTTATTTTTATTGGCAAATATAACAATCCTTCCTTGTTTTTAATTAGCCCCCTATTATATTTTTTTGTATATGAATATAGCTAGAACCATCCCTATAATGCTTGATATACTAATTTTGAACATTAAAGCAAAAGTGATTTTTATAACACTTAAGTCTAATACTACTGGGTTTTCTAGTCCAAAACTTTGACTATATGACAACCACCATAACCAGTCCACTTTTGATGCAAATTCTCCTAATAGTCCACCAACTACTAGTCCTGATAAAATAAAGATGATAAGTATCCATATATTTTTTTCTTTTGTTGCCATTTTTATTCATTCCTTTCGATTTTTTCTATTTTATTGTTTCATTTTTTCTTACGGCTATTGCATTTTTATTCTACTTTTGATATTATATCTTGAATTAGCATTTTTTTCAAGTAGATTGCTATATTTTTTTAGATTTATAGTTCTCTAAAAACATATTATTCTCTTATACACTACAACTCTTGATTTGTAAGTGAGGTATATCTTAATAAATAGAAAAGGCTTTATATAAAATATTTCTTTAAAATTCGAATGCAACTGAA
>CANPAC010000029.1 GCA_947571975.1 uncultured Clostridium sp.
CCCCTGTTAGACTTGCTATACTTATTCCTGCTAAAATTAGTAATACTATGATTGTTATAACTAATGCTATTAGTGTAATTCCTTTTTCTTTTTCAGAAATTTTTTTCATTTATTTTCCTACCTCTCATTTCTTCTTTTGTTTATTGTTTCCTTTTTTGTTTCTTATATTTATTTTAAGCATAAAAATAGACATAACTCACGTTTATATTTTATCACAAACATGAATTATGTCTATATGTTGTACGTCTTTATTTTAACTTTATTAACATTTATTTATATAAATACCTTTGTGGATTTACATGTTGACCATTAACCCTAATTTCTAAATGTAAGTGTGGACCTGTTGAATTTCCCGTTGAACCAACTGCTGCAATTACCTTTCCTGCCTCTACCTTTTGTCCTGCTGAAACATACATTTTACTAGTATGTGCATACCATGTTTCTATTCCATTTCCATGGCTAATTTTTACTAAGTTTCCATATGCTCCACTTTTTTGAGCAGAAGTTACTGTTCCTGAAGCTACTGCTTTAATTGCCGTTCCTGTTGGAGCTGCAATATCTAATCCTGTATGGCTTGAACTTCTAATACTACTACTTACCCCATATCTTGATGTAATTGTTCCTGATACTGGTACATAAGCTAATCTAATGCCATTTACTTGTGGCATTTTATTGATTCTTTCTTCTTCAGCCTTTTGTTTTTTTACTTCTTCTATTTTTTGTGTAACTTTTTCTTGAATGCTTGTTTTTGCTACTTCTATATTACTTGTATTTACCTCATCTGCTTTTTGCGTATATTTTTCAATAATACTTAAGTTTAGTTCTTGTCCTTGATTTTCTTCTTTTATTTCACCTACTAATTCTTCTGCTTCTTCTATTGTATTAACTGAATTAATTGCTTGATTACTAATAGCAATATCATAATATTTGTACGTAACAACAACATCTTGTTTTGCTGTTTCTACTATTTGTTCTTCTTTTGTTTCAATTGTTCTATCTACAAATTTTAACTCATATTCTGGATTTACTTGTAATTCAATAGAATCTATGTTTTTGTCTTCTTCTTCTAAGATACTCATTTTTACTTTTTCTTCTAAAGCTTCTTTATCTTGAATATATCCTAACTCTGCTCCAGAAATACTTACTTTGTACATTGGTTTAAATTTAATTAATACAATTCCTATAATTAATCCAAAAGCTAAAATTGTAATGTTAAAATACTTTAAAATTTCTTTTGTATAGTATTTTAATTTCTTGTATAAAATAAAATCCACTCTCCTTTTTAGAACATTTTAAAACATCACTATCATTTATTATACTATATATTGTTCCATTTTTCAAATTATGTATACTTGTTTTGTTCCAATTTGTCTATTTTTTTACAAATTTGATGGTCATTTCTTACATTTTTACCACTTTTTTCTTCGTTTTACTTTATTTTCCTCTTATTATCTCTCTTTTTCTATATAATTAATTCTTTCTGTCTCTATTAGATTATGCTTTTTTCTTATATTTCATACATATATGAGCATATTTAAACTTATCATAGTTTTTATTTTTACTTATATGGTTATCTTAAACTTTTTAGTTTCTGTAAATTTAAACTATAAAATGCTATATTATTATCGAAAATTAGAAAGGCATATTTAAAAAGATTTTTATGTCTTAGAAAGGATTGGTAATAAAGATGGCACTAGATTATACAGTAATTGGTCAAAGAATTAAACAAGCAAGGCTTGCTAAAAATTTAACACAAGAAGATTTAGCAGAACAAATTGATATTTCTGTTGCTTTCTTAAGTAGAGTAGAAAGAGGAAATTCTCATATAAATTTAAAAAGATTAAATCAATTATGTGGATTATTAGATGTTACAGAAGGATATGTTTTAAATGGAGCAGCTAGTAATTCTAAAAATTACTTAAATAAAGAATTTGCTGAACTATTCAAAAGTTGCTCACCAGATAAACAAAAATTGATTTATAATGTAGCAAAAGCAATTGTTGAAACAGATTTAGATGCATAAATAAATAGTAAAAAACCAATATGAAAATTATTGGTTTTTTGTTGTTTTTGCA
Source organism: uncultured Clostridium sp. (assembly GCA_947571975.1). Taxonomy (GTDB): domain Bacteria; phylum Bacillota; class Clostridia; order TANB77; family CAG-508; genus CAG-269. The sequence goes on from CANPAC010000029.1 coordinate 2,076, forward strand.
ACAGCTTATTCTTTGGTTTTTCTGTTACAATTTTTTAAGTTTCAACTTTTTGCAAATGAAGATAGTAATATATAATTTTTGAAACGCTGCGTAAGCGACTAAACAATCCATGCGAGTGCGATTGGAGCAATCTACAAATAAAACTTTAATTTTGTAGATTGTGACACACAAAGTGTAAAAAAATTATATATTATAATCTTCACTTGCAAAAAGTTGAAACTTAAAAGTATAATTTAGATTGCTAATATTTTTCTAATATGTTATTATAATATTTGTTTAAAATGTTTATAATATATAAAAACTATAATTTAAAAAGGTTCAACTTTTAAGAAAGGAATGGTAAAAAATGAAATTTGAACAATGGAATGGATTCACAAAAGGAGACTGGCAAAACGAAATCAATGTAAGAGATTTTATTCAAAAAAACTACACACCTTATGAAGGAGATGACAGCTTTTTAGCAGATGCCACAGACAAAACTAAAAAACTATGGAATGAAGTATTAGAACTATATAAAAAAGAGCATGACAGCAAGGGAAACGTTTTAGATATTGATACAAAAACTGTATCTACTGTATCTAGCCATGAAGCAGGATATATCAACAAAGATTTAGAAGATATTGTAGGTCTTCAAACAGACGCCCCTTTAAAAAGAGCTATTATGCCATATGGTGGAATTAGAATTGTCGAAAAATCATGTGAAGCTTATGGAAAGGAGGTTAACCCTGAAACTGACGAAATTTTTCATAAATACAGAAAAACTCACAATGATGGTGTATTTAGTGCTTATACTCCTGATATTAGAGCTGCAAGAAGTTCACACTTAATCACAGGTCTTCCTGATGGTTACGGTCGTGGAAGAATTATTGGAGATTACAGAAGAGTTGCTTTATATGGAGTAGATGTTTTAATAGATGAAAAGAAAAAAGACTTAGAAGTTACTAATGTAGATGAAATGACTGAAAGTGTAATTCGTGAAAGAGAAGAAATTAGTGAGCAAATTGCTGCTCTAAATGAATTAAAAGTAATGGCTTTTAAATATGGTTTTGATATTTCAAAGCCAGCTACAAATGCTAAAGAAGCTGTACAATGGTTATATTTTGGATACTTAGGTGCTATTAAAGACCAAAATGGTGCTGCTATGAGTATTGGTAGAACCTCTAGTTTCTTAGATATTTATTTTGAAAGAGATTTAAAAAATGGTATTTTAACAGAAGCTGATGCTCAAGAAATTATGGATCACTTTGTAATGAAATTAAGATTAGTACGTTTTTTAAGAACTCCTGAATATAATGAACTATTTAGTGGAGACCCTGTTTGGGTAACTGAAAGTATTGGTGGTATGGGAATTGACGGAAGAACTTTAGTTACTAAAAACTCTTTTAGAGTTCTTCATACTCTTGAAACATTAGGACCTGCACCAGAACCAAACTTGACAGTTTTATGGTCTACAAAATTACCAGAAGGTTTTAAAAAATTTACAACCAAACTATCTATCAATACATCTTCTATTCAATATGAAAATGATGACTTAATGAGAATCACTTTAGGAGATGATTATGGTATTGCATGTTGTGTATCACCTATGAAAATCGGAAAACAAATGCAATTCTTCGGAGCTAGAGCAAACTTAGCTAAGACCTTATTATATGGAATTAATGGCGGTAGAGATGGTATTACTGGAAAACAAGTAGCACCAAAATTTGAGCCAATTACCTCTGAATATTTAAACTTTGATGAGGTAATGGAAAAATTTGACCAAATGATGGATTATGTAGCAAAAATTTATATAAAAGCTTTAAATATTATTCACTATATGCATGATAAATACTCTTACGAAGCAATTGAAATGGCTTTACATGATAGAGAAATTATTCGTACTATGGCATGTGGTATTGCTGGGTTATCTGTTGTAGCAGACTCTTTATCTGCTATCAAATACGCAAAAGTAAAAGTCGTTCGTAATGAAACAGGTCTTGCAACTGATTATATTGTAGAAGGAGATTTCCCTAAATTCGGAAATGATGATGACCGAGTTGATAATATAGCTGTTGATGTTGTAAAAACATTTATGAACAAATTAAGAAAACATCAAACTTATAGAAATAGTAAACACACCTTATCTATATTAACAATTACATCAAATGTAGTTTATGGAAAAGCAACAGGAAACACACCAGACGGAAGACGTGCTGGTGAACCATTTGGTCCAGGAGCTAACCCATTACATGGAAGAGATACAAATGGAGCTTTAGCTGTTATGAACTCAATTGCAAAACTTCCATTTGATTCATCAGAAGATGGAATTTCTTATACTTTTTCTATCACACCAGGAACACTTGGAAAAAGCGAAGAAGAAAGAGTTACCAACTTAGTTAATATGTTAGACGGATATTTTGCCCAAACAGGTCATCACATCAATGTAAATGTATTTGACCGTAAATTATTAGAAGATGCTATGGAACATCCAGAAAAATATCCTCAATTGACTATTAGGGTATCTGGATATGCTGTAAACTTTACAAAGTTAACAAGAGAACAACAATTAGATGTAATTAACAGAACAATTCATGAAAAAATATAGGGGTTAAAATGGAAAGTAAAGATTTAAGATATTATGCTAAAGTACATTCTATTGAATCGTTTGGAACGGTTGATGGCCCAGGTATTCGATTTGTGTTGTTTTTGCAAGGTTGTCATTTGCAATGTAAATATTGCCATAATCGTGACACTTGGGATATGAATGGTGGAAGTTATAAATCTTTAGATGATATTTTTGATAAAATTATGAGATATAAAAATTATATTTGCCCAAATGGTGGTGTTACTGTTACTGGTGGTGAACCACTTTTGCAGGTTAAATTTTTGATTGAACTTTTTACAAGGTTAAAGGAAGAAAAAATTCATACTTGTATTGATACTTCTCGGTATGGTAGCTTTAACTGATGATATTAAAAGTTTATTAACTTTAACTGATTTAGTTTTATTAGATATTAAGCACATTGATGATGAAAAGTGCAAGAATTTAGTTGGCTTTTCTAATAAATTGGAGTTGAATTTTGCTAGATATTTGAGCAATCAAAACATTCCTATTTGGATTAGACAAGTTCTGATTCCTGGTTTTACTGATGATGAACAAGATTTACTAAAATTAAAAGATTTTATTTCTAGCTTAAATAATGTTCAAAAAGTAGAGTTCCTTCCTTATCATGATATGGGACGTTTTAAGTGGAAAAAACTTGGATTTAATTATGCCTTAGAGAATGTTAGAAATGCGACTTCTGAAGACATACTAAAGGCAAAGAAGGTTTTAGATATTACCTAAAACCTTCTTTTTTTGCCTTAATTTTGTGTTTGAGCGTTTTTTAATAGAACTCCAATATCAGTTTCTGCAAACTTTTTTTTGTCATAATCTTACCAAAAACAAAATGCTTGTACATCTTCATAGCAGTATATTCTTCAGTGCCTTCTATCTGCTGCAATGAATAATATAATTGTTCGTAATTTTTGAACAATTCATAATCCTCTATTTCTGCCATCAGACAAATTGTAGCAATTATTACTGCATTTTTCTTCGTAGATAACTCATTATCAATACGATGTTTTTTATTAACGGCCTCTTCTCTTAAAAAGTTCAACTGTTTTTTGTATCTCTTTTGAATACTCTTAAAAGTCTTTATCTTATCATCTGACTTTAACAGCTGCCGCACCACTCCTTCTTGCTTGAAGTTACTGACTAACTCCTTCAATACTTTCTCCATTTCAGATTCTTTCTTGAAGATGTTATATGATTTACTTTGTAGCTCCTTTTTCCTCATGTTTTCTCTCCTTCTATTATTTATACTCATAAATTGATATTTAGCTCAAACACATTTACCAATTTATGTTACTATTATATCATATTTTTTACTATTTTAAAAGACTTAACATAAATTTTATATTAAGTCTTTGTTATACAATATTCGTAACTATTCACTGAAAGATATTCTTTTCGGTTAAATCTATTTACATTCCTAATAATTTTAATTCAATATTCTCCATTTTGTACTTGCCATCAACTAATTTAAACTCTACTAATGTATCTTCTAGTGTTTCTTTATTTTGTCTTAAATCAGTTGTAAAATACAATTTTATTTGAGGTATCTCTAATTGGTTTGTAACAATTTCTTTAAAAGTTTCTGCCATATGTTTTTCATCTTCACAAACCAATATTAGCTGTGGAATTCCACTAAATCCTGAATCACCTTGTACAAAATTTTCATAGAATTCTTTATATAGTCTCATTTTATCTACTGCCTTCTTTTGCCAGTCATCTTCCCTTCTTATTACTTCAAAAACAAACTGAATAGATTTTCCATTTTTCGTTAGTTTAACACTTCCACCTGTTGCTTTAAAAGTCTTTCCTGATATTTTTGCATTAATTGCTGGTTTTACTACATAACTATCAAAAGCCTTTACCTTTCTTAAGTAAGCAATTAAAGTTTGATTTCCTGCTAATCTTTTTTTAATCATAGGAACTGGTTTTGTATTATCAGAAGGTTGCCATTTACAATCAATCTCTTTTGAATTCAACAAATATTTTCCCATTTTTTCTAAGCAATAAATTCTGTAAATTCCTTTTCCTTCATCAGAAGTAAAGTAATATCTTGTTAAAATTTTTGATTTAACAAGTTGGTCTAACTTATTATTTAATTTGTCTTGAGATTTTGGGTCAATTCCTTTAATCTCTAGCATTTGATATAGCTGTCTTGATGTAATAAATTCAAATTCATTAACTAAATCTAAAATTGCAAAATGAATTTCATTAATATGTCCTATATCAATTTTATGTACAATTTGATTCATAGAAACATACCCATCTTTACCATCAAATGTTTTAATTTCACCTTCTCTAATAGCAAAAGGTGATACTTGTGCTTTAATTTGGTTATCTTCAACCATTTCAAATCCCTCCTAAATAATTACTAATTTTATCTTTTTTCTTTCGTTATCTATTTTTTTAATATAGACATCTACTATTTGTCCATATTCGAGACCTTCATCATATTCTGCCATACCTACTAAATTCGGTGTTAGTTCAACAAAAATACCATTTCTATTTTTCTCTGTCTCACGCACAATTCCCTTTGTATTCATGCCAACAGAAAACTTTTTGGCATTATCTTCCCATGAGCCTAAAGTTTCTTTATGTGATAGAATAACTTTTCCAGTCTCTCTATCTATTGATTTTACCACAACTTCGACTTTTTGTCCAATTTTTAATCTTTCATAAGGAGATTTTATCCTAGCAATTGACAAATCCTCTATATGAGCTAAGCCTACAACGCCTCCTGCAATTTCAATAAAAGCACCATAAGGTTTAATATTTTTAACAATTCCTGTTACTTTATCTCCTTCTTGTAAATCATTTTTTATCCATTCTAATGCTTCTTGCTGTACTTCTTTTCTTGATACAATTATATTATTTTCATCTTTTGCTTCTTTGATTTTAAATTGTACAAATTTATGAACTTTTCCTGTACATAAGTTTGTTGGTGGTAAGCCATTTTCCTCTATATTTATTGCTTCTACTTCCTGCCTTGGCATAATACCTGTTAATCCATTTTCAAATTGAATGTGTAAATTATAATTGTTATCACATTCTTTTACTAATCCTTGTAAAATTTTTTTATCATTTAAATAATTTTGTATATTAGATTGGTCTATTGATGTTATTTCATGATTCCAACCCTCTGGTTTGAATTTTAATAGATTCATTTGTTTCTTCACCTTTTCTTTAGTCTTTTATTACTTGCTATTATATAAATATTTTCTTCAATTGTAAATAGCTTTTAGCTATATTTTATTTTGACTATAACCTTTCTATTTCATCTTTTTTTAAATATCTCCACTTTCCTAATGGTAAATCCTTTACTGTAATTCCTGAAATCTTACTTCTATGTAATGCTAACACTTTATATCCAATCGCTTCACACATCTTACGAATCTGTCTATTTTTTCCCTCATGTATTGTAATTTCTAATCTTGATTGATTTTTTTCTTCATCTGTTTTTAATATTTTTACTTTTGCTGGTCTTGTCGTATAATCATCTATTTTTACACCATTTCTTAGAATTTCAACTTCTTCTTTTTTTACAATCCCTTTTAATGTAACAGTATATGTTTTTTCTATTTCATGCTTTGGATGTGTTACTCGATACACAAAATCTCCATCATTTGTCAAAATCAATGCCCCAGAAGTATACATATCTAGTCTTCCAACAGGAACAACTCTTTGCTTTACCTTGACTAAATCTAGCACTGAATCTCGATTAAACTGGTCTTTTGCAGTAGTTACATATCCAATTGGTTTATTTAGTAAGATATAAACCTTATCTTCTTGTATCTTTACTCTTTTTCCTTCATATTCTATTTTATCTTTCTTTGGATTCACTTTAGTTCCAAGTTCTGTAACTATTTTATCATTTACTTTTACTTTTCCTTGTAAAATCAATTCTTCTGCTTTTCTCCTAGAAGCAACTCCTGCATTTGCTAAATATTTCTGTAATCTCTCCTCTTCCAAAACCATTCCTCCCTAACAGGGATTTTAAGGAACGTACCTAAAGGTATTACTTATCTGTAACTCATTTTCACTTAGTAACAGCTAAGGGCATCTCTAAATCCCTGTTTCTAAATTTTCTAATAATTTTTTAAAATATTCTGGCAATTCTGCTTCTAAAAACATTTCTTTTTCTGTTGATGGGTGCCTAAATTTCAAGCTTTTAGCGTGTAAACATTGTCCTTTTACTCCCCATTCATTTTTTCCATTAGAATATGTTGTATCTCCTATAATTGGATATCCTATTTCTGATAAATGTACTCTAATTTGATGGGTTCTTCCTGTTTCGATTTTTACTTCTAGTAAACTACAATTATGTTTTAAAAATCTTTCAATTACCTTAAAATGAGTTATAGCTTCTTTTCCATTTTTAGTTACTGCCATCTTTTTTCTGTCTTTTGTGCTTCTTCCTATTGGCATATTGATTGTTGCTTCATTTTCTTTTACAATTCCCCTTACTAGTGCTATATAAGTTTTTTGTGTTTCATGATTTTTTATTTGCTCACTTAAATTAATATGAGCCTTGTCATTTTTAGCAACAATTAAAATTCCTGATGTATCTTTATCAATTCGGTGTACAATCCCTGGTCTAATTTCTCCTCCAATACCTGATAGTGTGTCTTTACAAATTGCCATTATTGCATTTACTAATGTTCTGTCTGGATTGCCATTAGCCGGGTGGACTACCATTCCTTTGGGTTTATTTACTACAATAATATCTTTGTCCTCGTAAATAACCTCTATAGGAATATCTTGTGCTTTTAATTCTATTTCTTTTGGTTTTTCTTCTTCTATTGTTATTTGATCATTTTCCTGTACTTTATAAGAGGCTTTTGTCTTTTTATCATTTACTAAAATTTTTTCCTCTTCTATTAATCTTTGCACAGCAACTCTAGAAATTTCTTCTTTTTTATTAGCTAAATAACTATCAATTCTATTATTTACTTCCTCTTTCTTTACTACAAAAATCTCCAAACTAGACTTCATCCCCTTTTACAATTAATCAATAATTAATCTTTTTTATAGTCTTTTAATATTTAGTCTACAATTAAAGATTGATATATAATTATTTTGAAGAAAAGACCCTGATTGTTACACCCTAGCTATGGTTTTTCTGAAAAATAATATATATCAATCTTTTCTTATAATACTTTAATTTTAGTAGACTCTAATTATTTATCTTCATCTTTTAAATTACTTTCCAATCTTTTATTTCTCCACTCTTTTATTGTAAATGTCGCAAACACAGCAGCAAGTAGTATCCATCCAACCATCACAAAAATATCAGCCACATTAAATACTAAAAACTCATTTATTACTTTAATATTAATAAATTCCGTTACATAGCCTCTAATTACTCTTTCTATCACATTAGAAATACCACCTGCTAAAATAAAGCTTAAAAATATCTTAAGTTTTTTATCAACAAATTGATTCTGTGTTGTCATAAATTTAAAGATAATTCCTAAGATTACTACATTAGTAACCACATATGTTAATGTAGAATTTGAGCCTATTCCATAGGCTGCATTGGTGTTTTTAGTAATTTTAAATTGCAAAAATCCTGACACAACACTAATATCTTCTACATTATACATCCAAATTTTAAGTGCTTGGTCTAATATGATAATTATTAACACAATACTAATTAATAAAATAGCCTCTTTAGTTATTTTTCTGTTCTTTTTTACAAGTGCTTTCCCCTCTTTATCTTCCATTCTATTTAATCCTTCTTTCTCTTATATGGTCCTTTTATGCAATATACTTTTAATTAGGCTTAAAGCTTTATAATTTCATATATAACAAAATAATCATCTTGATATAATTCTTTATATTTATCTTTTTCAGTTTTAGTAATAATCATATTCATTTTTGAATTTTTGTATGTGATTACATGTGTTATATTATATTTTTCGAAAATATCACCATAAAATTTTCCAATACTAGAAGTATCAATAAAATCAGAGAAAACATCTTCTTCTTTACCACTAAATTCTGGCGAGTACAAATCTGCTCTTGAGTCTATAAATACTGGTATTCCTCTATATAACATATAACTTCCATAGTTATATTCGTTGTAAAATCTTGCCGTTTTTAAATCAATGTTTTCTAAAATAAAGTCACTTGCTTGCACAGGGTAAGCACTTTCATCTACATATTTGCTCTCAAAATTATCTTTTCCTAAATAATAAGATATACTTAAAACTGCTATTATTATGATAATAGTCCCTATTCTTTTAGGTATTTTGTCTTTTACTCTATTTTCTGTATAAGACTCTATTAAATTTATAATTAATCTATTTAATATAACTGAGCCAATAATTGCAAACATCGTTATTTGTCTTCTTGAAATTATCATTAAATAGCACATACCTGCTATCATAAATAAATCACTTAATTTTATTTTTGTTTTTGTAAATATTAAAATTGCTAAAAATAAAATAATTGTACACATTGCATCTGTGTCTGTTGCTAATGTCATAGGTAAATGTTCATTAATATTTTGTGTTGTATTTCCTTGCATAGTTTTTGCTAAATAGGTATATGGTGTTGTTCCTAATGGCGTTAGCAAACCTGTTAGAACACATATTATCATAATTACTATTAGCCATTTAACATTAGGATTTTTTGTTATTTTTATTTTATATGGATTTTGTAATTCTTTTGTTCTTTTTATTTTTATTCTATCAATTTTACTTTCTAGTTCTTTTTGTTTCTTTTCTAATTTTTTTACTTTTTCCTCTTTTTCTGTTTTTTCGCTATATTTCTTTATTTTCATTTTAATCAATAAAGCTTCTATTTTCTTATATATGATTGCTTCTCCAGATAAGGCAATAATATATTCTGCAATATATGGCAAATATAGAACAAAGTAGAATGGAAATACTGCAACATGTAAATTTGCTATCGCAAGTGGTATTAAAACAAGACCTACTGCATATCTTTTCTTTTTGGTTTCTAAAAATTTTTCAATTAAATATATTGTTAAAATAAATAAAATAAAAGTTACTAGTTGCGCTCTTGCTGTTATATATCCTCTTACTACATACATAACCCATATTGTAATTAAAAATGAAATAATTTCATTTTTACAAAGTTTAGTATTTACTAAATAAATAGCTAGCCCTAAAATAACAGATAATATACATGTTGTTACATAAATACCTGTAAATCCAAATGCTTCATAAATATAATAATTTATTAAATCATATCCCCAATGTGGATAAGTGTATCCTAAATCCTCATGCCATGAAAATGGGTCTTGTCCATCAATCCCATTTTGTGCTATATGTTCTCCTACTTTTATTGTATAATATGTGTCATTTTGAAATGTAACTGGTGTTAATGCTATACAAAAAATTGCTATTAGAATAATCGCTAATATTGTAAATTTTACATTTTTACTTAATTTTTCTTTGTTTTCTTTTTCCTTCATGAATAAATTTATCTCCTTCTATTTATTTTCTTCATTATATCAAAAAAAGTTTTAAAAGACTAGTCTTTTAAAACTTTTTCTACTTCTTCTACTCCTAAAATGTTGATATATTAATATTTTGAAATCAAGACCTGGATTGTTATACCCTAGCTATGGTTTGATAAAAAATATTAATATATCAACATTATATATATATTACATACTTTATACAATCTATACTGCTTCTTGGTTTTCAACTTCCTCATGTGAAGTTTCTTCTTTTTCAGCATTTTTCTCTTCAATCACTTCTAAGCTTCCTACTGAAACTTCATAAGCTACTCTATTTTGAACTGTTCCATCTTCATATTTTTTCTCATAGCTTCTTGATTGAACTCTTCCTATTATTTTTACTTGTGAACCCACTTCAAGGTTTTGGCAAAATCTTGCATTTCTTCCCCATGCGATACATGGAATATAGTCTGATTTATTATAAGCTCTGTTTACTGCAAGTAATATGTCTGAAATTTCTCTACCAAATGGTGTTTGTCTGTAAATTGGTTTTTTACATAAGTACCCGATTAACACTACCTCGTTTGTAATGGTTTCTTTTTTAACGATTTCATTTTCTTCTTCTTCTTCATTTTCTTCAACTTCCATTACATCTTTTGCAAATACTGTTAAGATAAGTCTGTTTTTTTCATTTTCATAACTGTTATATGATCTAAATTGACCTTTTACTAACAATTTTTTACCTTCTGTTAATGTATCTTCTTTAATTAGTCTTTCTGATATGGTAATTGGTATTATATCTTGATTTCCGCTTAAACGTGGAATTCCTAATCTAAAAATATAAAATCTTTCACCATAAATTTCATGACTAAATTCTTTTTCTCCTGTAACTTTTCCAACTAATGTTAAGTAGTTGTTTTCTAAATAATTTGTATCCAATTTCTCTTCCTCCCTATTTTTAATCTTCATCATTCGCAAAATCGCTTTAGTTTTTCTGACTTTGCTATAGTATATTTTTCCTTTTGCATGTTTTTCACTGTTTCCATTATACACCATTTTTTTGGTTTTGTCTACATAAAAAGTTAATTTTCTTCAAAAAAGTTTGATTTTTCCTATATTTCCTTAATTATGCTTTTCCCATATATCTTTAAAAGTGTGTATACAATCAAGATTTCATAATTTTTAAAAAGTTCCTTCTCTCCTTTTTTTATCCTTGTTTCCTCTATTTCTATTTTATTTCCTTCTTTATTTTCTAAGATATTTTGTAAATATACTAAAATATCTGTTTCACTTATACTAGACACTGTAACTGTTGCTTTTTGATTTAATCCGTAAGTGATTACATTTGTAATATTTTCTATTTTTATTTGTTCTAAGTTTTTATCTGTGTTTATTATCAAATATTGTGTGTTTTCTATTATCTTATTTAAAATCTCTTTATTATTTTTAAATTTTTCAATGTTGTCTTCTAATATTATAGTTTCAAATTTAATGTTTTTTATATTTTCTATACTTCTTAGATTAATTTGTACAAAGTTTATACTTTCATCTTTTAGTTCTTCTGTTACTTTCTTTTTTATATTTTCATAACATTTTTTGCTTGCAACTACACCAATAAATGACATATTTTAAACCCCTATTATATTATTTCCTTTTTTGGTAATTTTATACATCTAACTTTATTCTTTTAATTTTTTATTTGAGTACCATTATTATTAATTGTGTAATTCTCTAAATAAATTAAATCTGACACAGTAACTACTTCTAACCCTTTTTGCTTTATATTTTTTAGTAACATATCTAAACTATCTGCTGTATGTTTTGTTCCATTATGGCTTAAAATAATATCTCCTGCCTTTATTTTGCTATCTAATCGTTTCCACATTTCTTCACCTGTTAAACCGGTATAGTCTAAGGTATCTAAAGACCACTGGATTGTATGATATCCCTTGTCTTTAGCTGCTTTTATAACAGTATCATTGTATTCTCCATATGGTGCTCTATATATTTTTGTTCGATTTTTAGTTATTTTTTCTATTTTGTCGTTGCTTTTTTCAATTTCTTCTATATTCTTTTCATAGCTTAAATTATTTACATGTGGATGTGTGTCACTATGGCTTGCTATTTCATGGCCTGCTTCATGTATTTTCTTTACTGCTTCTGGGAATTTTTCAATCCAATCTCCTACCATGAAAAATGTTATTTTTGTGTTGTTGTCTTGCAATGTTTTTAAAATGCCGTCTATATCATCTGCATTCCATGCACAATTCATTGTAAATGCTACCTTCTTTGCTTCTGTTTGTACATTGTAAATAGGTAGTAATTTTTGAGTAGTTGCTGCCGTTTGTACGGCGTTTTTTCCACTTCTTGTGTTGTTTATGCTTCCTGCTACACAAAATAATAATACTACAGTTACTATTGATACTAAATATGTATATATTTTTTGTTTGTTAAATACGAAAAACATAAAAAATCCCTCCAATTTAAAGCTCTTTTAATTGTATGCATAAGTTTTAAAAGAGAGAACTTAATTTTTAAAGTTCTCTCTTAATTCTAGTTACATTTCCATCAATTTATTTAAATATTCCACCATAAATAATGGTATATTTATATTGTACACCATTTACATAAAATTTGCAAATTTCTCAATTTGCAAAATTATATGGGTCATCTTCAACTATTTTCTCATTTTCAAGGACACTCCAATATGACCCCCCAATAATTTCGCCAGTAGTACAATCTACAAAATACGTATACTTCTTGCCTTCACCATTTTCCTCATCATATTCTACTACAACACACCACACTTTTCTTACTCTTTCCTCTGTCTTATATTGTGGGCCCTGAAATCTTGAAAACTCATGTTTATCATACTTTTCCTTATAATTTTCTCTTAAATAAACATCTGCATTCATTTGTTTTATTCTAATTTCAGCTTCTACATTTTTAATAATTTTATTAGGTTCTATTTGTTTATCTTTTTCCTTTGCAATTTCAATTGCTCTTTCCTTTGTGATTTTTTCTGGGTTATTTTCATATTTTCCCCTTTTAATATTCAAAGAATAAATTCCATTAATTGTTGGTACCCAACCAATAAAAATTTCCTCATGTGGATTTAATAAATCATCATATTTTTTATAAAATTGTGCATACCAAATATAAGACCCCTCATCTGTTTCCATATTTCTAGTTAATTTTACTAATTCATATTCATCTTTATCTTCTTCTGGTCTTAATTTTGCTAAAAGTTCATGAGCTACTTTTTTAGCCTCTTGTCTTGTTATTCCATAATTATAAGGAATACGATAATTCCATGTTGGTACTTGAATTGATTTTAATTCTCCATTTTCTGCATTTAAGGAAATTGTTGATTTATTAGTTCCTATATGCCATTCATTTTCGTTTGACAAGAAATCATTTTCTAAACGTACACTTAATAGTTCATCTTCTTCTAATCCTATTCTTTTTAAAGCCTGATTAGCTAAATTTCTTGCTTCTTGCTCTGGAATGCATTTTGCAATTTCTTCTTCTGATAACTGATGATTATAATTTAATTCATATTGTTTTGGTTCTTTCCAAATTTTAGTTTCTTCAATTGAGTTTTTAATATTTATATTAGCTGCATAAGCAATTCCAACAGTAATTCCTATTGTTAAAACAAATGCTGCTACCATTTTAAATGGTTTTAATTTTGGTTCTTTAAACCTTATTTGATAAAATTCATCTTTTTCTTTTGAAGTTGCTACCTCCTTATGCCTTTCACAAATTTCTTCTAAATATTCTTTATCTGATTTCATATGAAAATCCCTCCTTTTCTAATAAAATTTTCATTTTCTTTTTTGCTCTATTTATTAATACTTTAATCTGGTTTATATTTTTATTCATTATTTTAGCTACTTCTTTATATTTAAGCCCTTCAAAAGAAGTTAAATATATAACTGCTTGATAGTCTGGTTTTAGTTGGTTTAATACCTTTATTACATTTTGTTTTGCTTCTGTCTTAAATACCATTTCTTCTAAATCATTATCTTCAATATAAATGTTTTGTTCGTCTCTAATTGAAATAACTCTTTTTTCCTTTTTTAAATAATTAATAGCTCTACATTTAGCAATCATATAAATATATGTCTTAAATGAATATTTAAAATCATATTGATTTTTATTTACTAATAAATATACAAATACATCTTGTGATATATCTTCTGCTATTTGTGTATTTTTTGTGTATCTTGAGATAAAATATATAATGTTATTTTTATGTCTTAATACTAATTTGTCAAATGCTGTCTTGTCCCCTTTTAGATATTGTTTGTATAATTCTTGGTCTGTCTCTTCTTTTACCATTTTTAATTTTCTCCTTTCGGGTTTATTCCTTATTGATACAATTTAGAAATCTTTTTGTTACACCTGTTCTTGTATTTCTATAATTCTATGTAAAAAAACACCCAACAATTTAATATATTGTTAGGTGTTTTTTACGTTAGTTCTTCCTTAATGGTTGCACTGTGCATCCGCATTCTTTTCTAGATGCAGCTACAAAATACTTTAACATATCTTCCATAGCAGCTTTCTTTCCTCTCCCGACATATGCCATCATGCCATTCGGAAATTGTTCATAGATACTTTCTGGAGTTTCAATTATCCTTGTGTTTTCTGACTTATTCATGTTGTCTCCTTTCTTTTAGGTAAAGGATTAAAATTTATTCCTCTTAGTTTGCTTGTATCTATGTATTATTGTACCATATTTTTTAAATTTTTGCAATTATTTTACATAATTCTAATCATAATCATACCAATCAAAATTACGTTGATTTCTATAAGTATAAGTATCATCAAGGTCTAAATCTTCTAGTGCTTCTGTAAATCCTACTGCCATTCCAACAATTACTAGAAATAGAAATATAGCAATAGAAACAATTAATCCAATAGAACCTGTTACTAATCCAGCAACTGCCATACCTTTACTAGTTGATTTTATACCTATCACACCAAATATGATAGCTAATATAGCACAAGGTATTGATATGTACCATACACAGAAACATACTAATGCTATAATTCCTAGTACCATAGAAGCAATACAAAATCCTTTTTTATCTTTTTTTGGTTCTTCGACTACTTTAGCTGTTTTCACTACTTCGCTTGTTGTTTCTTGGTTTGAACTTTGTGTGTTCATTACTTCTTCTACTTTTTTATCTTCTTCCATTATTATCTCCCCTTTCTTCTATATATCTATTATACTATTTATTTTTCTTTTTTACAACAAATTTCTCACAATTGCGTAAATTATAAGTAAAACTATAAAAATAGTTACATGCCAATAGTTAGGATATATCCAAATTGCTATCTTTTTTTCTTTATTCAAATTAATTAGATAAATTACATTTACTATCAATAAATACATAATAGCTATGAAAAATATACTATGTGAAAAAAATGCTTCTATCCAATTTCCTTTTACAATATTTACAACACATCTTGTTCCTCCACATGCTAGACATTGTATGCCAGTTTTTTGATAAATCCAGCATTGTGGCAATATTTCTATATATTTACTATTAGCAAAAATATATAATGCTATTAAAATAATACATTCTATTCCTATTATAATGATACTTTTTTTATTCTTCATTTTAACTTCTTTCCCTTTATTTATCTTGATTATATTTTTTAGTTATACTATATTTATTATACAAAATATTTTTTTAGAATACTAGCCCTTTTTCATTATAGCTAAGTTAGGATAGCTAAGTTGGGACAGGCACACTTTAGCCATTATTGTTTTAACTATCTACAACTCTTGATTTGTAAGTGAGGTAAATTTGATAAATAGCAAATGATTTA
>CANPAC010000030.1 GCA_947571975.1 uncultured Clostridium sp.
TAAATGCCTTTTGCTATTTTTTAATAATCAGCCTTACAAATCAAGAGTTGTAGATGATTAAAGCAATGGCTAAAGTGTGCCTGTCCCAACTTAGCCACAATTACCAAAAATTGTAGCTTTTCATATAATACTAAAAGTAGTATAATATAATTAATAGAGATTAAGGAGGCAGTTATCTTTATGAAAATTGAAAAACTTACAGAAAACAAAATCCGTGTTATTATTCCTTCTAGTGAATTAGGAGAAACCAATATAAATGTACATAATCTTATGACAAAAGCACTAGAGACCCAAGATGTTTTTTCAGATATTTTAAAAAAAGCTGAAAAAGAGGTTGATTTTCATACCGATGGTTGTAAATTATTAATTGAGGCTTTTTCTTCTTTAGAAGATGTTATTGTTTTTACCATTACAAAATATCTACCTGATAAAGAAGTAAAATCTAAAAAATTAACTGTAAAAAGAAAATGTTTTGATAATAGTTCAAAACAAATTGTATGTCAATTTGATACTTTTGACATTTTTTGCGAGTTTTGTAATAATATCAAGAATTTACATAAACTAAATACTATTGACTTTGTAAAAAAAGCATCACTTTATTTTTGGAAGAATTCTTATTATTTAGTTTTGAAAAATGTAAATTCTAAATGTGAAAATAAAAATATGTTTTATGCTAGTTTATCAGAATTTGGAAAAGTTATTTCTGTTTCTGACCATTTCGAATCTAAATTACTTGAACATGGAAAAGCTATAATAAAAAAAGATGCAATTTTTGTAGGAGTTCGTTTCTTTACGGAAGATTAATATTTTTTAAAGGTAGAAACTTTTTATTGTTTCTACCTTTTATTTTTAATATACATAATTTTGTGGATTATAAGCTACTCCATTTACCCTTACTTCTAAGTGTAAATGTGGACCTGTTGAGTTTCCTGTTGAACCAACTGCTGCAATTGTTTCTCCTTGTGATACTTGTGTTCCTGCAGAAGCATATAATGCGCTACAATGTCCATAATATGTTTGTACACCATTGCCATGTGTTATTACAATTAAATTTCCATAAGAACCTTTTCTTCCTGAAAATGTAACAGTTCCAGATGCTGCTGCTTTAATTGGTGTTCCTGTTGAAGCAGCAATGTCTAATCCTGTATGTGATGATTTTCTCATACTGCTACTTGCACCAAATCTTGATGTAATTGTTCCTCCTATTGGTCTAATTAAGGATATCCCTATATTAGCTTTTCCTCCTGAGGTTGTTAATGAGGTATTGACACTTCCAGTTGTTTTTATAGATGTTCCTTTTTTTTCTGTTGTTTTTGCTACTGATACAGTTTTTACTGGTTCTTCATATATTTTTGATACAGCTTCTTCTGAAGTTACTAAGTCTTGCTTATTTTCTTCATATTTCTCAATAATCGAAATCTTTTCTATATTAGAACTGTTTTTCTCTTTTAGTGTGTTTACTACTTTCTCTGCTTCTTCAAAATTAGATACATATGTTTTTTCTTCATTATTATCAGCTATTGCATAGTAACGGTAGTAAGCAACTCCTTGTTCTTTTACTTTGTTATATATTTCTTCATCATTTAATACAACATCTTTTTTTAATAAACATAATTTATAACTAGGGAGACTTGCGACTTGTACAAATGCTACATTTTCTTCTTCTCCATTTTCTATGTAATCATTTATTTTGTGTTGCAATTCTGCTTTATTTTCTGTGTACCCAATTTGTTCTCCATTTAAAAAGACACTATACCTTGGTTTATATAAAAATGTTACAGCTCCTACTATTAAGAATACTGAAATCATAAATAGAACAACAAATTTAATACTTCTTTTGGTATGTATCATTACTTTTTTAAACATTTTTTCATCAATCCCCTTTGTTATTTTCATTTGTAATATTATTGTAATAATATTGTAATATTTGTCTTTTTGCAAAGATACTGCTTGGCCAATTTCCGTAATATTCTTTCGATTTTGTATTGTTTTCTTCTTTTATCTCTTTTTATCTCTTTTTTTCATTTTGTCATTTTTTAAAATTACCAAAATACACTAATACAAAAAAACAGTATAAAACAGTTAATATATAAATATTTATGAAAATTCGAATGTAACTGTAAAACATTTAAAAATTCTTGTTCAATAAAATGAGGGATGTTCGCGTCGAGCCGCAGGCGAGGACTAAGTGAAAGAGGCTCATTTTATTGTATTAGAATTTTTTAATGTTTGTAAGGCAACTTAAGAATTTGAATAAATATTTATATATTAACTATTTTATACTGTTTTTAGTTTTTTAATAAATTATAACAATTATTATTGTTGTAATTCTGTTTTTACTGTACTAATCTCTGTAGTTGTTGCTTTTTGAGCTGGTACATAATATCCTTTTGTTTGTGCTATTTTAAACAATTCATATTGGAAGCTTTCATCATTATTTCTAATTTGTTGAAAAGTTTGTCTTAATTGCATATTTTCCGATTCTGAAATTGCTGTTTGATAAGCTGTTAAATCTGCTTTAACACTGCCTAATATATCATTTACCATTGTTTTTTCATCCATTTTCTTTTCCTCCCTATTATTATAATTTTCTCTTATAGTCACTTAAAATTAGTTATTTAAAAATGTCATTAATTTTTGTTTAGTATTTAAAGCATCTTGTGCTGACTTTGAAAATAATTGTTTGATCTGTGGATCTACTGCTTGTGAAGAATAAGTATTTAATTTTTGGTATGCTGTTTCATGTGCCCCTATTAAATGTCTTAAATGTTGTAATTCAATTTGATTTAAATCTGCCATTTTATCCTCTTCCTTTCTTTTTTATTCTAATTTATTATTTCCAATTTTTCTATTTTTATACATGTTTTATAATATAAAACAGGGATTTCAAAAGAATTTACCTAAAGCTATTTCTGTAATTTATTTACATATTATAATAGCTAAGGCCATTCTTAAATCCCTGTTTTTTAATCTATTACTTCTAAGTTTGCAAATTTCGCCATTAATCTTTTATGTCCTGCTTTATCAAAGTTTATATCAACTTTTAAATCTTCTCCTTCTGGTTCTACTAAGTTGATTGTCCCTTCTCCAAACTTTTTATGAAACACTCTAACTCCTGCTTCATATTTTGATAAATCAACTGTTTTGCTAGTTGATACCTTTTTCCCTAAATTATTTAAAAAGCTTTCTGCTGTTCTAAAAGCAAAATTATTATTACTTTTTGCTGCTGCCATTGCTGGTTCTTTTTCACTCATTTGATAGGTTTTAATATTTGATTTTTGATTACTTCCATAAGACCATGTGTAAGATGAGTCTTTAAACATTGTCTCTTTATTTGAGGTTTGTCCAAAGCTTTCTTCATATCCTTCTAATAATTCTTGTGGTATTTCTTCTAAAAATCTTGATACTGGATTATAACTTGTTGAACCAAATATTGTTCTTTGTTTGCTACAAGTTAAAAACAAGTTTTCTTTTGCTCTAGTAATTCCTACATAGCATAGACGTCTTTCTTCTTCTAATTCTGTTGGCTCCATCATAGCTTGATGCCCTGGAAATATACCTTCTTCCATACCTATTAAAAATACTACTCGAAATTCTAGACCTTTTGCACTGTGAAGTGTCATTAATGTTACCATTTCCGTATCTTCTTCTAAATTATCTAAGTCACTTGATAAGGTAATTCCTTCTAAAAATTCACTAAGTGAATTCTCTGCAAATTCCTCTTCAAATTCCATAGCAACAGTTAAGAATTCATCTAGGTTTGCAATTCTATTTTCTGCTTCAATCGTTTTTTCTTGTTCTAAGGCTTTAGTATATCCTGTCTTTTTTAAGGTTAGTTTAATTAATTCAGAAAGATCTTGTTTGTCTTTTTGCTCTTTTAGTTCTTCTATACTATTTACAAATTCTCTTGAATTTAAAAATACTCTATTTAATCCATATTCATCTGCTTTTTTAATAACTTCATACATAGATGTTTCATTATCTATTGCTATTTGCTCTACTTTATCTAGGCTTGTTTTTCCTATTCCTCTTTTAGGCTCATTAATTATTCTTTTTAAGCTTAAGTTGTCACTACTATTTTGAATAAGTCTTAAGTAAGCAATTATATCTTTAATTTCTTTTCTTTCATAGAATTTTAGTCCACCAATTATCTTGTAAGGGATATTTTCTCTTCTGAAAATATCTTCTATTGCTCTTGATTGTGTATTCATTCGATAAAGAATAGTAAAATCCGAATATTTATAATATTCTTCTCTTCTTAGATGTTCTATTTGCTCTACAATATATGCTCCTTCATCATATTCATTATCTGCTTGATATACATGTGGCAAATTCCCTTCATCATTTTGTGTCCATAGTTCCTTTTTGTATTTCACTTCATTATTTTTAATTACAGCATTTGCCGCTTTTAAGATATTTCCTGTACATCTATAATTTTGCTCTAATTTAATAATTTGCGTTCCTGGAAAATCTCTTTCAAAGTTTAGTATATTTGCTATGTCCGCTCCTCTAAAACTGTAAATTCCTTGGTCATTGTCTCCTACAACAGTAATGTTTCCATTCTTAGAAGCAAATAGTGTAATTAATGTAAATTGCGCTTTGTTAGTGTCTTGATATTCATCTACTAATACATATTTGAACTTATTTGCATAATATTCTAATATGTCTGGATTTTCCATCATTATTTTTATTGTGTAATTAATAATATCATCAAAGTCTATTGCATTGTTTTCTCTTAGCCTTTTTTGATATAGCTCATATATTGTTGCTATTTTCTCTTTTCTAAAGTCTCCATTTGCTCTTACTGCATACATGTCTGGCTCTAGCATTTCATTTTTTGCATTACTGATTTCTGATAACACACTTCTGTCTGTAAATAGTTTGTCATCTATATTTAAGTCTTTAATACAATTTTTTATTAATGTTCGCTGGTCTGTTGAATCAAAAATGATAAATGATGTGTCAAACCCTATTCTATCAATGAATCTTCTTAAGATTCTTACACAAATTGAGTGGAATGTTCCCATCCAAATGTCTTTTGCTTGGTCTCCTATTAAGTTTACAATTCTTTCTTTCATTTCATTTGCTGCTTTATTTGTAAAAGTAATTGCTATAATATCCCATGGTTTTGCTCCTTTTTCTCCTATTATATAAGCAATTTTATGGGTTAATACTTTTGTTTTTCCACTTCCTGCACCGAGCAATTACTAAGCATGGTCCCTCTGTTTTTATTACGGCTTCATATTGTTTGTCGTTTAATCCTTCTAATATGTTTTGCATCAAATCTTCCTTTCTTGCTTCAAATATATGTTTGTATTTTACTACATTTTTTTCTCAAAAGCAAGTGTTGTGTATTTTTCTATTTTTTTGATTTTATTATTTTTTCTAATCCCATCAAAAATATATATTAAATCATAGTTGCAAAAATACCTATAATAAATCCTAGCATATTTCCAATTGCTGTCATTCTTCCATGATACAAATTATTTGCTTCTGGCACTAGCTCTCCTGATACAATATATAGCATAGCTCCGGGCAGCAAAACTTAAACAAGTTGCAATAATTTGCTCTGATATTGACCCTATTATAGCCCCAAAGAAAGCACCTATTCCTGTTGTTATTCCTGATAATATAACGTAAAAGATTACTTTCGTTTTTTTCATTCCTCCATTTTTCATTGGTACTGCCATTGATATTCCTTCTGGTTGATGTCAAAATAGACAGTTTTGATTTTTTGTTTCGACTAATCTGATATCCAATATTAGATTAGTCGTTTTGTGCATTTTTGACATTAATACCATTTAATCTTTTAAAATTAAAAATGATATCTACCTGCTTATTTTGGTGTATTTCTATTTTATTAATAATTACCTTCATTATTTCAGGTGTCGGCTTTTCTAGTTTTAAAAATTCTTTAACAATGTTTTCTATCTCTTTACTATCATCTTGCATAGCATTTTCTTTTTTGTTTTTTAACTCATTGTATTCCTTTTCTTTTTTATTTACTTCATTGATTAGTTTGTTAAATACCCTTTCATACATTTCTTCGCTAACTTTACCGTTTAATTTGTCAACATACATTTTGTCTATGTTATCTTTTATAAGGTTAATTTCTGTTTGTTTCTGTTTTAGCATTTTTCCATAATCTTGTTTTGTTTGATTGTTTTTTACGTTCAATTCTATTTTCTTACTATCGATTGCTAAAAATAAATTCTTTATGTATTGTAGTATTGTTTTTTCTAATGATTCATAGCTAAATCCATGTGATGTACAAAGTCCTAATTTTGAGTTTCTACGATAATTATTACATATCATAAACATATAGCCGTTTTTCTTTCCTCTTACTCCTATTTTGTGTTTGCATTCATAACAAAACAATAATCCATCTAATAAAAACTTATGCTTCTTCTCATTTCTATTGTATCTTTGCACAATTACCATTTTTTGTACTTTGTCAAAAAGCTGCTTTTCAATAATTGGTTCGTGTGTGTTTTCCACAATGTTCCACTGTTCTTGTGGATTACTTCTTAATTTTCTGTTTTTATAACTTATTCTACTTCTCTTATTTTGCACAGTATTTCCAATATATACCTCGTTTTTTAAGATGTTTTTTACTGTTTTATTTTCCCAAAAAGTTACTTTGTTATACCTTATTTGATTCGCTGTTGGTATTCTATTATCATTTAGATAATTTTTAATGGCTCCTACTTCTTCTCCGTAAACTAGCCTTATAAAAAATAGTTCTAACTATTTCCGCTTCTGGTTCACATATCATTAATTTATTTTTATCGTTTGAATCTTTTACATATCCTAGTGCTGTTTTTCCTCCTACCCATTTTCCTTGTTTTTGCATAGTATGCAAGGCTGTCCTAATCTTTTTGGATAAGTCTTTGGAATACATATCATTTAAGATGGATTTAAATGGTGCTATATCATTATTGCCATTATTAGTGGCAAAAGTGTCTATCCCATCTGTTATAGAAACATACCTAACTTCATGTTCTGGAAACCATTTTTCAATATATTCTCCAGTTTCTATGTAATCACGACCTAAACGAGATAAGTCTTTTGTTATAACCATATTTACTTTTCCACTTTCGATATCTCTAATCATTCTTTGGAAATCTGGTCTGTTAAAGTTTGTCCCTGTATATCCTGGATCAATATAAGTTTCTACTAATTCATATTCCCAGCCTAAATTCTCTACATATTCTGTTAATAAGGATTTTTGGTTAGTAATACTTTCGCTTTCATCATAGCCTTTGTCTACATCTTCTTTGGATAATCTAATATAAATTGCCACTTTATAAATTACTGTTTTTATTGCTTCAAGCATTTTTCCTCCTTCCCATGCTTGATAAAAACAACGATTTGAATTCCTATTAATTATAACTAATTTTTTAAGAAATCCAAATACTGAAATAATAAAAATTTATTATCCATTTTTCTCTAATAAATCAATTAAAAAATGAGATATTAAATTTTCGATTTCTTCACCCTTTTCATCAAAATACACATTAATTTTAAATGTTTCGTTCATATTTTCTCCTGTTAATTTATTAATATTTATTCAATTTATATGCTAAAGAAACTTTATTATTCACATATAAATCATTGATTTAAAGGGCTTATCTTAAAGGTTTAACACTATATCTTTATTGTTTTATGATATTTAATTCCTCCTTTCTTTGATTTATTATCACATACTATATATACAGAGGTCTTTTTCAAATTTTTCTTCCTGATTTTAAAAAATTTTTAAGAAATTATCCTCTATTATATATACATCCATATTTTTCGAAAAAACCAACCGTAATTAAAAAAAATTTTTATTTTTTTATAAAAAGTTATGTTTCAGTTATTTAAAATAACTATCAAATTAATATTTTATAACCGTTAATTATTAAGGTTTTTCTTAATTTATATCTATCAAATTTACTACTTAAAAAATCACCCAATATTTGATATTATTTATGCGAAAAACCTTATATCTATAAAAATTTGACAACAAATAATTGGAAAAAACTTGTAACATTTTATTATGTTCGCTTGTTTTGAATATAAAATTATAGTAATATATTAACAACCTTACGTTGAAAGAAAGGCTAGCTTTTTCTGAAGGGCGGAAAGGGGGACTATATTTTGACTAACAGTGATTTAATTTTGCACTTTGTTAATAAGTACATATCAGAAAGAGAAAAAAACATTATATTAAAACAACAATTAGAACAGCTAAAACAGCAAATGCAAGATAGTATCAAAGTTAAGACTGATAAATAGCAATAATTAGTCGATAGGGTAGATTTCACGGTCTACTCTATTTTATTAGACAAAAAAATATGTGTTGTATTCACGGGTACAACACATATGACTAATTTTGAATAACAGTGATTCAAAGTTCATTTATTTTGTAATTAAATAATAACACATTATTTTATATTTGTCAAATACAATTTCTAAAAATTTCCAATATTTTCATTATCTAATCCCAATAAGATTCATCGGCACCACCTATAACTTCGCCTGTTGTTACATCTACAAAAATTGATTTTGAATTATATTTTTTTTCATTATTTGGATCAGGTTCACCTTGTTTATAATGAATATTTACTGTCCAAACTTTTCTAGCTATATTTTGTACTGTTTGATATTCATTATATCTTACAGTGCTTCCATCTGCTTGTTTTTCTTCTTTGAATTCAGGATATTTTCCTCCATTTTTCTCTAATAAATAAATCCAAGAATTAATTTGTCTAATTTGCTGTTTTGTGGTAATCCAATCTACTTCATTATCTGTTATTTTTTTATCTTGTTCTAATGCAATTTGTTCGGCTTTTTCTTTCGTAATTTCAACTGGATTGTCCTTATATTCTACATTTTCATTTGCTATAAAAGCACTATACACTTTTAGTTGATTATCTACTATTGCAAAGCTAATTTCTACTCTTTCAAATTGATTTAATGCTTCTCCATAAACCTTATAGTATGTTACATTCCACTTTTTAACCACCTCATTATTTTGAAAATAGTGTGGTACTTCTTCAACTTGATTTATTTTATATTGATTTTCTTTTAGCCCAAATAAACTATATATTTCATTTGCTTTTTTTATTGCCTCTTCTTTATTTAGTTGATTTGCTATCAATTTAGTATATTTCAAGTTTTCATCACTAAAACACACACACTTTCCATTCTCCGCATTAATTCCTACATGAATCCCTTTATTTAAGTTTGTATCTGTTGTAAAATAATATACTAATTCAGCTCCCATTATATAGTTTTTCTTTAATTCTTTCGTAACAAATTCCTGATTGTCAATCCCAAATTTATTTAAAAATTTATTTGCTTCAACCATGGCCTCTTCCATATTAACTGCTTTTTTTTCATCTTCTTTTGTAACTTCTTGTGAGCCTTGACTTTCTTTAATATCTTGTATTAATTCTCCATAAGATTCATATTTTTTTGGCTCCTTAAAAACTTTTTCATATACCATTGTTCCACCAAATACAACTCCTGCTGTTAATCCAGTGGCTAATGCAAATGTCGCTACCATTTTTCCTATTTTATTTTTGAACATTCTTCTATTCTCCCTTTCAAAGTTGGATATAGCTATTTTTCTTTTTAGTCTTTTTAGCACATTTTTGTTTAACTCTTCACTATTCATACCTATATCCCTCCTTTTCTAAAATTTGCTTTATTTTTTTTCTAATTCTGTGTAACTTTGTTTTTACTTTAAATTCTGTAATATTTAATTGTTTGGCAATTTCTTTTACTTTTTTACCAGCATAATAAAATAATTCAAAAATGTCGTTATCTTCTTTTGTCATATTTTCTAATGCTTTTTCCATTGTTTTTATTTTATTTTGATTTTCATAGATATTGTCTACTTGATTCTGTTCTTGTAAAATGTTTTCGTAATCTTCAATGTTAAGATTTGCTTTTATTTTTCTTTTTTTCTTTTTAATAATATTGTTTACTACTCCAGATAAATAAGAGCTTATTTTGTCATTTTCGCTTATTTTATAGGCATTTTTCCATAGTACAAAAAAAGTATCTGAAATCATTTCTTCTATATCTTCCTGTTTGAATTCTTGACTAGATATATTTTTTATAATGGTATAAACATATCCACTATAATCATTAATTATTTGCTCTATATTTAATTCATTTCTTTCCATATAATCTTTTAACAATTTGTGTTGTTTCAATTTAGATCTAAATCTCCTTTTATTTTTTTAGATATCTTACTTTTATAATACCAATTTTTTAAAAAAAGTTACAGTTCCCAAATAATTTTTTAAAATACTTTATTTTACTCTTCGTCAAGAAAAGACTAGACTTTTTAATCTAATCTTTTACCAAACAATGATTTTAACATATTATCTTCTTTTACTTATTGACCAATTTATAGTTATACTCCACCATAAAATCCACCTATAACTTTACCAGTGTACATATCAACATATCCTGTTATGCTTGATAAGTCATCAACATCACTGCAATAAATAATATAAGCATTTCTTTCGTAATCTGCTTTTTTTTCATTCCATCCAGTTCCTGCTGTCAAATTATTGGTAGGATTTACCTTTCCAGTTGTTACTTTTTTTACTTTATACTCATCTAAATCATTCAATATAATGTTCTTTCTGTATTCATTCCATATCTCAATTGCTTTGTCCTCTGTAATGGATGTTTTACCTTCTATACTAGAATTGTCAAAATAATAATCATCTTCAACCCAAGTTGGATGTTTTGATTTTTCTTCTTGTGTGAGATTTTCATAATATTGTTCGGTTTTTTCTTTTTCAATCATATCAGAAACTTTTTCATTTACATCTTCAAACTGTATTTTTTGTTGAGATAATCTATCTTCGATTTTAAGTATATCTTTTTCTAAATTGCTAACTTTTTGTTGTAACTGATAATTACTATACATCAAATAACTCAATATTGTAAAATCAATTAAAATAGCAATTATAAAAATTGAGTACAATTTCTTATCTTTCTTCATTTTTATTCTCCTCCATAATATTCTATTTATGATTTTTTCTATAATCTTCTAACCAATTTTGAATAATTACCAAAGGAACTCCATCGCTAGAATTTCTTTCTTCATAAAATAGATATACAATATCTTTATAATTACCATTTTGAGCTTCCTTTTTTTCTAATCTTTTATATGTATTATGATACTTTTTCTCACAATTAGGGCTACCTCTATCAACATAATATATTCCATCTTCAAAATTCACATCTGTTATAGTGATATCTCCATCATAGTTACTATATATTCTTACAAAGCTTCTTTCTCCTTTTTCTGTTTTTTCTATGAACTCATCGATCTGTTTCTCATTAGAAGATACTACTTTATTATTTTTTAGTGTAAAGCAACCATCTTCTATTGCTGTATTAACAGAATAGTCTAAAGGTAATTTTGAGATTTCTATAACATTCTCATTATTAAACTTTTTGTGTTCTATTGTTATTTTCACATTATCTTTTAATTGTGAATTATCAACAATAGCATACCATACATTTGTTGTATCATTCATATTTGGATTTTCTTTTTGTTTCATTATGATATTAGTTGTAGTTTCATCAGCATAAACATTTGAAATTTCCATATCAATTTCATCAAAATCTCTATAATTTTCATTCGCAATAATTACAATAAAATTCTCATCAAAATTAATTTCAGAAACTTCTGGAAATGTTGCTATTCTTGATTTGTATTTTTCGTAGTCATTAGAATTTGTTATTGTTCTATAATATAATCTTACATCATCTTGCCAAGTCATATCATTAGCCCTTAAGTCTGTTTCATAATCTGTATATCCTCTACCATCATCAAATAATCCTCTTGTTTCCATTTTATCTTGTTTTTTTATAAATGTATTATAAATTGTAACTCCTGCAAATGTTATTCCTGTTAAACTTACTGTTATACAAAGAATTACAATAACTACTTTTAGTATTTTATTCATATCATCAAATCCTTTCTTTAGCAAGATTTTTCTTAATTCTTTTTTACCTCTATGAATTAAGTTTTTTGTGTTTTGGAGAGTTTGACCTAGTATTTCGGAAGTTTCTTCATAAGATAATTCTTCAATTTTTACTAAATATATTGCATTTTTGTATTTCTCATCTAGCAATTCTATTGCTTCAATGACTTCTTTTTTTGTTTCTTCTTTAGTTATCAATTCTAATACATCTTTTTCAATATTTTCAGTAAAATTATATAAATATTCTTCTGTTATTTCCGTTCTTCTTTTTTCTATTTTTATATGATTTATTGCTCTACTTTTGGCTACCATATAAATATAATATTTAAAAGAAACACTTTCTTGCATTTTGTTTTGCATAACATATATAAAAGCTTCTTGTGTGAGATCTTCTGCTTTTTGATAATCTTTTACAATATTAAAAATAAAATATTCAATTCTTTTTTTGTATTTGTTGTATAAGAAATCAAAAGCTTCTTTTTGTCCATCTAAATAATCGTTATATAATTTTTTATCTAAATCTTTCTCCATTTTTTACCTGCTTTCACTATAACAGACAAGTAATTTTAAAAAAAGTTTCAATTTTTTCATAATTTTATAAAATATAAGTAACAAAACTACAATTACTATTAGTCAATATGATTATAGCATAAATCAAATAAAAAAATAAAGAACCATACCAACATTTGTCCCTTTGTCATTATATAAAAACAGTTTAATAAACTTATCATTAAATTGTCCCTTTTGGTAAGATATTCGATAGCATACGCTATCGCCTACTTACCTCCACTCACTAAACTATCAAATCAATATTCTAAAACCTTATATTTTCAACGGTTTACTCGTTTCAATACCTATCAAATTTTACTATTAAAAAGATTACCTAAAATTTGATATTTTTTGTACAAAAAATTCTATATTTATGCAATTATTTTAAGTAAAAAAAATACATACTTGACTAATTTTTTATTAATGAAGTATGTATTTTCAATTACTTTTGAATTCAAATCATTTTATCAAGCATATTTCACTTGGTGTCTACTTTGGCATCTTCCTTCTGGTATATCATGTAAGCATATTGCTAATGCCAAACTTAATCCTAATTTCATTGATGCTTCAAACCCTGAACCAATTGCTAACCCTTCTGGAAAGTTATGAATAGCCAATCCAATTGATACAATAATTCCTGTTTTTAATAAAGTATTATTTTCTTTTTTAAATTCTACTTTATCATTAAATCTATTTTGTACTAATATATCACAAAATATCATTGCAATAATCCCTATTACAATTCCTATTATAATATTAGAAATATTACTAATTCCGAATAGCTTCTGGAATTAAGTCAAAACATATAACTGCCATCATTAAACCTGAAGCAAAAGCTAAAATGAAACTTAAAAATTTGTTAGATTGTTTTTTTAAAATAATACCTATAATTCCTCCGAATTGTAGTTCCAAATGTCCCAAAAAATAAACCTAAAAGGGTTGTTTTTATAATTTCTTCCATTTTACACTCATTCCCTTCTTCTTATTTTAGTTTATTTAATAACACATCGTTTTATTCAGAAAGACAATCTCTAAATATTTAGAAATTAAATAACCCCCCTGATTTAAAATATATTTCTATCTTAAACCAGGGGGTTTTGGGAAAACTTATTTCTGCAAATTGTATAGCATGTCTGCTATATTATGGCAATTTTTCTCATACTGCCTCCTAAATTCTTCGTTAGAAAAATTTAGCTCATTCTGTCTCCTAGTAGCTGCTTCACCCGCAAGTTTTACCACCTTTTGACTTGCCTGACAAGGTGTAATCTCTGAATGAGGATTATTAAGGTCTTCTGATATAAAATCAAAAAGTTCCCCATAAGCCTTCATTTTAGGATCATTTCTTAACTCATGAAGCAACGATTCTACGTCTTGCCTATTTGCCATTTCTTTGCCCTCCTTTTAGACGAATTTTCCATCCCTTTTGGTAGCAACAGTACAATGTACACATTGAAACTTTTGCGTCTTTCATATCCTGCAAATTTCAAGAATTCATTTTTATCTTCATACCAAATGTAGATACTTTGTCCTTTAATCTGATATACTACTCCCGAATTTTCAAGAAAACTTTCTAAATCCTTGTACGGTCCTCCTGCAATCCAGTATGGAATTTTCTTTATTTCCTGATACCAATCTTCCATCTTTTTTAACGCCAATTCCGTACTTTTTATCACTTCTAATGCGTGATTAGCTTCTTCTTGAAACGAATTTCTAGTTTCTCTTTCCTCCGCTTAATAGCTTCGTACTCTTTTTGGTTGAATTCCCTTTTTAGCATATAGCTACCTCCTATTCTTCCGCCTTTTGGCATTAACGTTTACATAACAATTGTACTCTCTTTTCAAATTTTTGTCAAATAAATTTTACACTAACTCGTCTACTTTATTTAGTTCTTGCAAAATATTCTCATAGTCTTCAATGTTAAAATCTAACTTTAATTTTCTCTTTTTATGATATTGCTTACTACACCAGATAAATAAGAACTTAAATTTATCAATTCTTTTATCCATTACCCAAAAGTTGATTCCACCATTTTTTCTCTTGGCAAAGAGCATGAAAAATTTTAAAAAAACCATAACCAATCACTGCACCCAAAAGATTGGTAATCACATCATCAATATCAGAAGAACGCCCTATAAAAAACTGAAAAAACTCAACACTAAAAGTTATAGAAAATGAAATCAAAACTGTTTGATATAACTTTCTTTTACTAGCAAATACAATTGGTATAAAATACCCTAAAGGAATAAACAGCATGATATTAGGTACCTTTTCAACCACTATTTGCTGAAAACCATCTATATTACCAATCCAATTAAATGGTGTTAAATTTAAAATATATTGTTCTGGTTGAAAAGTAATTGGTACAAATAAAATCGTAGCAAATAAGATTAAAAATACAGAACAAATCAAACCAATAAAACTTAATTGTCTAATAATATTTTTTCCCTTTTTCTTTAAAATCAATAAAATTGGCAAATATAAAATACTAATAATCGCAATAAATATTAATGCCAATGTTGTATAAGCTTCAATTCTATGCAAAATATCCCCCTCCTCTTAAAATCTTATTATAGTAATTTTATCATATATACACATACTAATAAATGCATTTAAGAGAATTTTAATATTTTAGGTAAGTTTAGGTGTTTTGCAGTACTCTCTATTTTTCTTTCTTTTTCCTTGGTTTTGGAATTGGTGTTACTTTCTCTACTTTTGTTACAACAGCCTTACAAAATTCAATATTATCAATGTCTAATATGTAATGTTCTTTAGCACCTTTGTATGGAAACCCTGTTTCTGCTCCTTTCATCATTTCTTCTATACAGTCTAATTTTTTTACAAATGGTATATTGTTACAAACTATGATGACTGGTTTATTATTAACATATACCATAAATTCTCCAAACATCTTTTTATATCTTATCTCCCCAGTTCCATTAATCTGTTCACATACATATTCTATGTATTCATTTGTTGTTGCCATTTTTATTTCCTCCTATATTATTTGTAATTTATTGCTATAATATATTCATTATTCCGTAAGTTATAAATGGACTTGCATATATTGTTATATATATTAAAGTTATCCAAGGTTGATAATCTATATAAAACTCCTTAAATGTCAGAGACCAAGGATGTTTTATTAAAACCCATCCAATTACATCAAATACTACTGTTATTGTTCCCCAAATAATTGATGTTGATATAACATTTGATAAAGTTATTATTTCTAAACTATTAAAATAAAGGTATGCAAATATAGGAAATATAATGATATTATATAAAGGATGCCATGGTTTTGTTTTTTCATATCCTTCTCCCATACCTGGACTATTCTTCATTGATTTCATGTGCAATACTACAATATTAAAAATTGTATGCAATACTCCAATACTTGTAACAATAAAATATGCTATCCAATACCATAACATCGAAAAACCAAAATTCTCCATTTTTATTCTTCACCTTTAAGTCTTTCAGCTCTATCTGCTGCAATTAAATTATCTATCATTTCATCAATCTCACCATTTAAAAAGTTTTCCATTTGATAAATGCTCATTCCTATTCTATGATCTGTAATTCTTCCTTGTGGATAGTTATATGTCCTTATTTTTTCACTTCTATCCCCAGAACCTACTTGCACTCTTCTTGCATTTGTAATTTCACTATCTTGTTTTTCTTTTTCCATTTCATATAACTTTGTTCTTAACATTTTCATCGCATTATCTTTATTTTGAAATTGAGACCTTTCTGTTTGGCACTCTACAACAATACCTGTTGGTTCATGGATTAATCTTACAGCTGAAGATGTTTTATTAATATGTTGTCCTCCAGCCCCTGACGCTCTAAATACTTCCATTTTAATGTCTGCTGGATTTATTTCAATTTCTACATCTTCTACTACTGGTAACATTGCAACAGTTGCCGTAGAAGTATGAATTCTTCCACTACTTTCTGTATCTGGAACTCTTTGTACCCTGTGAACTCCACTTTCAAACTTTAGTCTACTATAAACACCCTTTCCTGTAATCATAAAAGATATTTCTTTATAGCCACCTAAACCGGTTTCATTTTCATTTAATACTTCTAATTTCCAATGCTTTTTTTCTGTATACATTGTGTACATTCTAAATAGTGTTCCAGCAAACAACGCTGCTTCTTCTCCTCCTGCTCCTGCTCTAATTTCACATATAATGTTTTTATCATCATCTGGATCTTTAGGAATTAATAAAATCTTCAATTCTTCTTCTATTTTAGGTAATTTCTCTTTTCCCTCATAATATTCTGTTTCTGCTAATTCCTTCATTTCTACATCTTGCATTAACTCTTCTGCTTCTTCCATTTCTTCTTTTACTTTTTTATATTCTCTAAATTTTAGTACAACATCTTCTATACTAGCATGTTCTTTCATTAGTTTTTGCCATTCCGCTTGATTTGCAATTACTTCAGGGTCTGCAATTAATTTTGTCAATTCCTCATATCGCTTTTCTACAGCTTCTAATTTTTCAAACATAATCTCTTCTTCCTTTCTATTTGCTTTCGATATTATACTATATTTTTAAGATTTATTCAATACTACAGAATATTCAAGTTTCAACTTTTTGAAAATGAATGTATAATATATTATTTTTGAAATACCGCGTAAGCGACCAAACGAACG
>CANPAC010000031.1 GCA_947571975.1 uncultured Clostridium sp.
ATATTTTATATAAATTCATTTGCTATTTTTTAATAATCAGCCTTACAAATCAAGAGTTGTAGATGATTAAAGCAATGGCTAAAGTGTACCTGTCCCAACTTAGCCATAAAAACTGAACAAGTCGTCAAAAAACAATAAAAAGTATTGCAAAAAAAGGAAAAAACCTATATAATAAAAACGATTTAAGCTAGAAATAAAATTAGGAAGGATGCCCAAAATATGAATAAAACTAAAAGAAAAATATTTGAGACATCAATGAAACTATTTGCAGAAAAAGGATATGACGCAACAAGTATTGAAGAAATAACCGCAACAGTTGGAGTAGCAAAAGGAACATTATACTATCATTTTTCTAGTAAAGAAGAAATATTCAACTTTTTAGTAGAAGAGGGAATAAAACTTCTACAAAATAGTGTTGACATCAAAACTGCTAAATATACTAATTATATTGACAAAATAAAAGCAATAATATTAATTCAAATAAAAATAGTTATAAAATATGAAGACTTAATAACAATACTTTTAAGCCAATTTTGGGGAAATGAAGCAAGACACCAAAAATGTAGAAAACACATTTTAGAATATATTAAAAAAATAGAAAATATAGTAAAAGAAGGAATGGATAAAGGTCAAATTAAAAAAGGAAATCCACAAGCTATAGCCTCTGAAATTTATGCCTTAATTTGTTCTAGTTTAGTTTATAAAACAAGAAGAGAAGAGGAAATAGACACAATGAAATTGTTTAAAGAATTTGAAAATACAATAATAGAAGGGGTGAAAGTAAAATGAGAGAACCGGTTCATAAAATGCCAAAATATAAAAATTTGAAAGAAATGTTAGAGAAATCAGGAGAAATATATGGTAATAGACCAGCGTACATATTTAAAACAGAAGAACCTGATAAGTTTAGAGAAATTACCCATAGAGAATTTAGACAACAAATTAACCAATTAGGAACAGCTTTAATTGATTTAGGATTAGAAAACAAAAGAATAGCTGTAATATCTGAAAATAGATATGAATGGGGAATAGCTTATTTAGCTATTGTAACAGGAACTGGGATTGTAGTACCTCTTGATAAAGCATTGCCAGATAATGAAATAGAAAGTTTGATTTTGCGTTCAGAAGTAGAAGCAATTTTCTATTCTAATAAATATGACAATGTGATGAATGAAATAAAAGAAAAGAAAAATAGTAATATAAAATATTTTATTTCAATGGATTTAGAAAAAGAAACAAATGAAATCTATTCACAAAAAGAATTAATAAATAAAGGAAAAGAATTAATAGAAAAAGGAAATAGAGAGTTTTTAGACGCAAAAATTAACAACAAGGAAATGGGAATTATGTTATTTACATCAGGAACAACAGCAATGTCTAAAGCAGTTATGTTATCACATGAAAACTTATGTACTAACTTATTTGACATAGCTTCAACTATAAAAGTAGATGAAAATGATGTATTTTTATCTTTTTTACCATTGCATCACACTTTTGAATGTACAACAGGATTTATTTATCCGATTTCAAAAGGAAGTGCTATTGCATTTTGTGAGGGAATTAGACATATTGCAGACAATTTAAAAGAATATCATATATCAGTAATGGTTTCTGTTCCAATCCTTTTTGAAAGCATGTATAAAAAAGTTATGAAAAATATTGAGAAAAAAGGAAAGCTAGGTACTGTAAAAAAAGGAATTAAAATAAGTCAATTTTTATTAAAATTAGGAATTGATATTAGAAGGAAACTATTTAAAGAAATACATGATAATTTAGGAGGAAAATTAAGATTATTTGTTTCTGGTGGTGCAGCATTAGACCCAGAAGCAGAAAAAGGATTTAATGAATTAGGTGTAACAATGTATCAAGGGTATGGCTTAACAGAAAGCTCACCAGTTATAGCAGCAGAAGATGACAAATATAGAAGACTAGGTTCAATAGGAAGAGCTTTTCCAAGTTTAGATGTTAAAATAGTAGAACCAAATGAAGAAGGAATTGGGGAATTAGTAGCAAAAGGTCCATCTATAATGTTAGGATATTATAATAATGAAGAAGCTACAAAAGAGACAATAGATGAAGAAGGATGGCTACATACAGGTGATTTAGCAAAAATTGATAAAGATGGATATATCTTTATTTCAGGAAGAAAGAAATTTGTGATTGTCTTAAAAAATGGAAAAAATGTGTATCCAGAGGAATTAGAAACTTTGATTAATAAAATAGAAGGTATAAAAGAAAGTTTTGTTTATGGAAAACCAGAAGATGATGGAGATTACAAAATATGTAGTAAAATTGTTTATGATAAAGAATTAGCAATGGAGGTCTTTGGAGCTACAGAAGAAGAACAATTAAAAGAAGAGATTTGGAAAGAAGTGAAAAAAATCAATAAAACAATGCCAGCATATAAGTATATAAGAGAGATTTTAATTACTGATGAAGATTTAATAAAAACTACAACACAAAAAATAAAAAGATTTGAAGAAATTAAAACAGTATTAAATTAAATATAAAAAACACAATTCGAAAAAATGATATATGTAGCAAGAAATTATATATAAATCTCTTTTATAGAATTTTAATCTTGCTAAATATATCATTCTTTTTTCAAATTCATATAAAAATTTTGTCAATTTTTCGAAAATGTGTACGTAGATGAAAAGGACAATTTGTCGAATAAAAACAAAAATTGTAACAATTTTGTAATAAAATTGTAATAAAAAAATAAAATAAAAATATAAAAAAATACTTGTAGTTTTTTGTTCGTTAATGTATAATAATAAAAGAAAAGATAAAAGCAAGCATGCGTAAGATAAAGGAGGTACTTTTGCAATGTCAAAAACAGGCATAGTAAATGTGAGAATGGTTATCACAGAAGAAAAAATTTTATGTAATATAGATAAAATACAAAAATTAATTAATCCAAAAAGTAAAAAACAAATTGTTCAATTAGAGGATGATACTTATTTTAAAGATTTAATAGAATCAATAAAAACATATTTAATAGAATATCCAAAAAAGAAAAATTTTCCACCAGCAGTATATAAAGCAGCTTACGGATTAGTGGAATTTGCAACAAATCAATTTGAAGAAAATACAAAAAAAATAGAAGAATTGATTAGACAAAGAGAACAAAATATATCACAAGCTAGTCAATTAAAAGACTTACTAGAATTTGCAGAAGTTGACACAAGAGCAAAAGATTGGAAAGAAAAAGTAAAAAAAGCAGAAGGTATTTTTACAGAAGATATTATAGATACTTTAATGATTGTAGGAAAATCAAAAGAAGAAGACACAGATAATTATCAAGCAGCCGTAAAATTATTAAATGCTAGAATTAATAACTTAGAAACAAATTTACATATTGAAATTGATATGGAAAGAATAGAAGATAAATCAAAAGCTTTAAGTTATATAGGTATAGAAATAGCTGATGCCTTAAAATCAATTCCAACACCAATAGAAGATACTGTAAATACTACTGTAGTAGAAGAAACGAAAGAACTAGAAGCTGCACCAGCAGTAGAACAAGAATATGTACAAGAAACAACTTTTGAAGCAAAACCAAGTTTATGGGAAAGAATAAAAAATAGTAAAATTGTAAAAGCTATTAAGGCA
The DNA here is from genome assembly GCA_947571975.1 of uncultured Clostridium sp. GTDB lineage: Bacteria > Bacillota > Clostridia > TANB77 > CAG-508 > CAG-269. The sequence goes on from CANPAC010000031.1 coordinate 3,616, forward strand.
ATTACAAAAATTAGAATTGTCGTAGATTACTCAGATGCACTTCCAGAAGGAAGAGGAGAAAATGCTCGTTAATAGGAGATAAGGTTAATGAAAGATAGCAAGTGGATTATAGGATTATTAGCAGTTATAATAATAGCAGCATTAATCCTAGGATGTAAAATATGGATGAAAAATGCTAACAAAATAAAAACTGAGCTATTAAATGAAATAACTAATGAGGTTGAAAACAAAACTAAAACTGAGCAAGAAAAGGCAATAAATAATAAGGAAGAAGAAAAACAACGATTACAAGAAGAATTAGAAAAATTAGACACTTATGAAAAAAGAAAAGAAAATAACAGAATAGAAGATTAAATAAACGGAACCGATTAAAATCGGTTCCGCTTGTTTTAGGTAATAGATACTACAACTCTTGATTTTATGTTAATGGCTAAAGTGTGCCTGTCCCAACTTAGCCATCAACATAAAATCAAGAGTTGTCGAGAATAAAGCCATAACTATTTTCACCGAACTGTAGCATAAAAAGTGAAATAAATACACATATTATCTTGACATAAATCACAGTCATGATAAAATATAAGTATGATTTGTGTCTATTTTTTAACTAAAAAAGAAGCTAATATAAGAAGTAAAAAAGGAAACAATAAACAAAAGAAGAGAGAAAGGTATGAAAAAGAATGGAAAATCAAAAAGGTATTACATTAATAGCATTAGCGATTACAATAATAGTGCTATTAATTTTAGCAGCAGTAGGTATTGTTACATTAATAGATAATAATGGAATATTATCAAATGCAAGAAAAGCGAAAGAAGAACAAAAACAATTCCAACTAGTTTAAATAGAATAGAAGAAAAAGTAAGAAATAGCATAAAAGAAGTAAAAAAAGTATATAATCCAGACAGGGATAAAGTAACTTCTCTAGAGAGGATAAGCTTTGATAAATTGTGGCTATTATCATGCTCAGAAATATGGAATGAATCGGATAATGTGTCTTGTAATTATGGTGCTACTATTGCAAAAGAAGGAGAGAGATATAGCTATTATAAAATGAAAGATCCTAAAACTAATAACACTCTTAGTCAAAAATGCTTAAAGAAAAGTGGTGACCCTTGGTGGTTAAGACCTGTGGCTTATAGTACACAAGGTAATACACATGGTGCAATATTTGCTATGATTGATCGAGATGGTGATTCAGGTTTAGGTTGGGCTGATGCTAATGTATGGATGAAAGGTAAATACCTTTTAGCTCCAGCTTTCTGTATATAATTAATTTATAAAGAGCAAGTTTTTTACTTGCTTTTTTTGCTATCATATAGTAGAATAATGTTACAGATTAAGTAGTTATAGTATGACTCTTAACTGTAATATAAATACGAAAAAAAAGACCAAAAGACAAAATAAATAAAACAAGGAGAAAAAGAATGAAAGACTATTGGAAAGAAGAAATACAAAATAAAATAAAACCTAAAATTACTCCTAAAACAATTGCGATAATAACAAGTATAGTAATTATATTAATAGCTTTTATAACAATTATCGTAATATACTATAATAATCTAGAAATAAGAGAATGGATAGACAAAAATATATTTAGAAAAGAAGTTATGCAAGATAATGTTGCTACTATAGAAATAAACGAAAATGAAAAACTAAGCAGTTATGCCTTTAACAGGTATATAGGGGTTTTAAACAAAAATAAATTTAATATTTATAATAATACTGGAAACGAAGAAAAAACGCTAGAAGTAGAAATATCAAATCCAATTTTTGATGCATCAAATAGATTTTTAGTTATGGCAGAGAAGCAAGGTAAAAAAGTATATTTAATAACAGATAAAGACATAACTTGGGAAACAGAAATAGAAGGAAGTATTTCACAAGTACATGTTAACAAAAATGGATATGTAGCTGTAGTGATGACAGATGCTAGTTATAAGACAGTAATTGCTATGTATAGTCCAGAAGGAGACGGAAAACCAAAATTTAAGACTTACTTATCTTCTACTAGAACAGCAGATATATCTATTTCAAATGACAATAAATACTTAGCAATTGCAGAAGTAGATACATCTGGAACAATTATACAATCTAATATAAAAATTATATCTATTGAAAAAGCCAGCTCAGACCCAACAAATTCATTAGAACATACACACAAAGGGGAAACTGACAAATTAATAACTAATATTCAATATCAAGATAAAAATAAGTTAATTTGTATGTATACAGATAGTATTCATATTATAGAAAATGAGCAAGATTCAGTGTTGATAAGCAATAATAACAAAAAAATGATTTTTCAGTCAATAGAATTAAATAATAATGTTATAGGGATTGAAGAAAAATCATCTGGATTATTTACAGCAGACTCTGTTGTAAATATCATGAACATAGATAACAAGACAACAAAAGAATATGTAGTAAATGCAGTTACTAAAGAAATTTATACAAAAAGTAATATCATCGCTTTAAATTTAGGTACAGAAGTTGAATTTATTAATACAGATGGATGGTTAGTAAAACGATATATTGCTAAACAAGAAATTACAAATATTATCGTTTCTGAAAATATTGCAGGTATTATTTATAGAGATAGGATAGAAATTATAAATCTGTAAAAGGAGGAAGTAAGATGGGAATTGCAGTGGATTTAATCATTGTTGGAATTGTTGCATTATCAACATTTTTAGCTTATAGAAAGGGATTGGTAAAATTAGCTATTCGGATTATGTGCTTTTGCTATTTCAATTGTAATTACTATTGTTTTATATCAACCAGTATCAAATTTAGTTATCAATGTAACAGGTATAGATGAAGCAATAGAAGATGCTATTTATGAGAAGGCAAATGATGTAATGAAAGAAGAGGTAGACCAAGAGCAAAAATTGACTAGTCAAGTAATAGAAGATGCTAAAAACAATATGTTACCACAAACCGCAAGAACTATAGCTGTTAATATAGTTAGAGGTGGTGTGATGATTGTTCTATTAATTGCTATAAGAATAGCTTTGAAGTTTATAACAGTCATTGCAGATGCTATTGCTAAGTTACCAATTATTAATCAAATTAATAAAACTACTGGTATGGTATATGGGGTTATTAGAGGTATTATTATTGTATATGCAATGCTTCTATTACTAGCTATTCCAGGACAGATTAATCCTAATAATACGGTTAATAGTAGTATAGAAAATTCTTTACTTGGAAAAGCAATGTATGAAAATAATATATTAAAAATATTTTTCTAAAATTATTTTGATTATTTAATAATAATGTTGATATAGTAATATTTTTCGTCAAAACATAGCTATGGCGACACAATCAGGGTCTTGACTTCAAAATATTAATATATCAACATTGTAATGATTAATAATTATTTTAAAAATGTAGTATATAATTAAAAATCATAATTTTAAGTATGTGTATTTTTTGTGAATTTGGTTGATTTTTATAAGCAAATTTGCTATACTGAAACCATGAAATTTTAGGAGTGAAACATTTTGGAAAAGAAACAAATGAACAATAAAAAAAATAGTAATAATAATAGAAATAAAAAAAGAAAAAAGAAGACATGGAAAAAGGTATTATTAGTATTTGCCTTAGTTTTATTAATAGCAGGAGGGGTATTTGCTTATCGTGTCCACTTAAATGGTGGAGGGATGTCTGGAATGTTAGCAACTATGGTAGGACATGATGAAAACACTAAAAAGAATTTAGGAGAATTTAAAGTCTTATTGTTAGGAATTAGCACAGACCAAGAAGGTGTGGATTTAACAGATACTATTATGGTAGCTTCCTATAATCCAAATACACAAAAAGCAACTCTATTGTCTATTCCAAGAGACACATATACAGGCAAAAATTCAGCTAAAGCAACAGCATATGAAAAGATAAATGCCTTATATAATAGAAATCATAGACCAGACGAAACACTAAAAGCAGTTAATGAAATAACAGGCTTAGAGATTCAATACTATGTAGTAGTAAAAACAGAAGCATTAATCAAATTAGTAGATGTAATTGGTGGTGTTACTTTTAATGTTCCTATTAACATGGATTATGATGATGTTACGCAAGATTTACATATTCATTTAAAAGCAGGAGAACAAAAGTTAGATGGGAATAAAGCAGAGCAATTAGTACGTTTTAGACATAATAACAATGGAACGACTTATCCAGAGGAATATGGAGATAATGACACAGGAAGAATGAGAACACAAAGAGAATTCATTATGCAAGTAGTAAAACAAACAGCAAAACCAGAGAACATATTTAAATTAGGCGAAATTTTAGAGGTAGCCCAAGAACATGTAATAACTAATGTAGACTTTAATGTAGCAAAAGATTATATACCTTATGTAGTAGAATTTAGTACAGACAACTTATTAACAGAAACATTACCAGGAACTAATACTAATAAAAATACAAGTAACACATGGATATTCATACATGATAAGACAAAAACAAAAGCTTTAATACAAGAATTATTTTATGATAGAGATATCGAACAATCTGATGAAGAACTAGAAGGAGAAGAGACTACTAGTGAAACAACATCTACTACTAGTAAAGCAGATGTAACAATAGAAGTGTTAAATGGTAGTGGAAGCAATAGTAATCTACAAAAAGTAGTAAATCAACTAAAAGGAGCAGGTTATAAAGTAACAAGAACAGGAAGCACAAATACAACAGCAAAAACTACGATTGTTAATAAAAAGAATGTAAAAGAAGCTATCTTGAAAAATATGAAGGACACTATTGGTGCAGGAAGCATAGAAACAAGCGAATCTAGCTCAAGTAAAGTGGATGTAACTATAATTATTGGTAAAGATTATTAATTTATATAATAAAAGGTTGGATATATAATTATTTATATATCCAACCACTAATCTAAAATTTTATATTTTCTAATTTTTTTTCATAGAAGTATTTTTTTTCTTATGACACAATACTAAAATGAATATTATAATCAAAAGCAAAACACACATTCCTATTTTTATAATATATGATACGAATTTAGATTTCTCGACAGAATGAGAAGCAACTAAGTTTGTTTTATATTCTTTTCCATCAATTGTGCAAGAAGCGGTACCTAAAATATCACCTTGTTCTATTGGAGCTTTTATGTCTTCATTAAAAGATATATCAAATGTTATATCCTCTTTTGATAAGGAATTTTCTACTAAAGCTTCGATAGAAGTGCTAGCTAATAAATCTAGATTTTTTGTATCTTTTGTAGCATTTTTTACTTCTAAGGTGGACATTACATCATCTTGTGTTAAAAAGCTTTTTATACAATAATTATTATAGCCATATTCAAATAGTTGTTTTGATTCAGCAAACCTAGTTGAAGTGTTTTTTAATGCTTCACCACCAAAAATAACACAAATTAATTCTAAGTCATTTTTATAGCTGCAAGAAACTAGACAATAACCAGCTTGGCTAGTAAAACCAGTTTTACCACATGTTGTATAAGAATAATAATTTTTATCATCTGGTAAAATTAATTTATTTGTTGAAGTAAAAGTTCTTGCCTCATATTTATTTGTAGCAGGAATCATACAAATAGTTTTACCACATATTTTTCTAAAGTTTTCATTTTTTATACAGTATTGCATAATGATAGCTAAATCATGAGCTGTTGAATAGTGGTTTTCATCATGCATACCAAAAGCATTAGTAAAATGTGTGTCAGATAATCCAAGTTCATGAATTTTTGTATTCATCATAGAAACAAAACTTTCAATAGAGCCACCTACATGTTCAGCAAGCACATTAGCAGCGTCATTAGCAGAATGAAGTAATAATACTTCTAGTAAGTGTTCTACAGTCATTTGCTCATCTACTTGTAAAGAAGCTACAGAATATCCTTCTGGTATGGTCATAACAGCATTATAACTAACTGTTGCAACATCGTTTAAATTACAGTTTTCTAAAGCTAAAATAGCAGTTAAAATTTTAGTAGTACTAGCAGGGTACATTCTTTCATTTTCATTTTTTCCATATAAAATTTTTCCGTGTTTTGCTATCTATTAAAATACCTGCTTCAGAAGTTAAAGTAGGTTCTTCAGTAGCCGCAAAAACAAAAGAAAAATTAGCAAATAATAAAATAATGCTAATAATAGTTAATATCAATTTTTTAAAATTCAATTTTAGTTTCATAATTTAATCACGTTCCCTTTTATTTATGTATCTATCATATAACATTTTTCGATAATTTTCAACAAATATTTAAAAATTTTAGTGACAATTAAGTAGGACTTAAACTATTACAAGAAAATTGCTTTTTCACTTAAATTTTAAGAAGTTTTAAGGAGGTTTTAATATGTATAATTTTAATAAAAAACAAAAAATAGTATTAGGAATATTAGTAGCTATTGTAGCAGGATTTATTTGTTACTATGTATATGCAAAAGAAGATAATGCTAGTACACAAATAGATATAGAAAATACAATAGAAACACAAGAGGACGAGGAAAACAAAAGTTATAGTGACGATATGATTTTTGTTCATATGTCAGGAGCTGTTAATAAAGAAGGGCTAATAGAATTAAAGGCAGATAGTAGAATAGCAGATGCAATTGATAAAGCAGGTGGTATAAGGGATGATGCTTATGTTGATGATATTAATTTAGCTTATAAATTAGAAGATGGTATGAAGATACATATTTTTACAAAGGAAGAAAAAGAAAAGGAAGGTGAGAAAGAGGAATCTGATTTAAGTAATTTAGAGGATTTGACTGAAAAATATGTAACTACATCAAGTGGTGTTTCTACAAAATCAGAAGAATCAGAAGGTAATAGCAATGCTAATAAAAGTGAAAAGATTAATATCAATACAGCAACACAAGCTCAGTTAGAGACTTTGCCAGGGATAGGTCCTTCTACTGCAATTAAGATTATTTCTTATAGAAAAGATAATGGAAAGTTTTCTAGTGTAGAGGATATTAGGGATGTAAGCGGTATTGGTGAGGCTAAGTTTGAGAAAATAAAAGAGTTAATTTGTGTGAAATAATATTATATAAAGTATTGACTTATGATAACAAATATGTTATCATAAGAATACAATACAGAAAGGACATTATATGTATGAAGTAATTTTTTACAAGGATAAAAATGGAAAAAATGAAATAGAAGAATATTTATTAAATTTACAAAAAAGGAAAGATAAAAGTAGTAGAATAAAAGTTAATAAAATAATTGCGTATATCGATATGCTATTAAAATATGGATTAACTATTGGAGAAGCATATATTAAATATATTAGCAATAATATATGGGAATTGAGACCTTTAAGAAATAGAATATTTTTTTCTTATTTGAACAACAATAAATTTATATTATTAAGTATTTTCATGAAACAAACAAGAAAGACGCCAGAAAAGGAAATTGAAAAAGCAAGAAGGTATCTACAAGATTTTTTTAAAAGGAGAGATAGTGATGGATAATCAATCATATGTATCTTGGAAAAAGATAAGGGATGAAATTAATATTAGCGCTGAACAAGAGGCCGAGATACAACTTGAAAAAGATATAATTGAGGCAACAATTGAGGCTAGAAGAAAAAATAAACTTACACAAAGAGAATTGAGCAAAAAAACTGGTGTAAGTCAACCAGTTATTGCTAGAATTGAAAGATATACTAATTCTCCACAGACAAATACATTAATCAAGCTACTATATCCAATGGGATATACGATAAGAGTAGTTCCATTAAAAGAATTAAAAGATTTTAATTGACAATAATAAAAAACCTTTTTGATATAAAAAAATGTAAATATCAAAAGGGTTTTTTTACTAGAGAATTATGGCGAGCCTTAGATTTTCTTAAGATTTACATTTGTTAGAATTTAAGCTCGCTTTTTTATTTAGAATTAGCTAAGAAATGAATTGAATTTTTTATAAAATCAACTTCTTTATTAGTCAATTTATTAAAATCCCCAGATATATCTTCGATAAATGAGTTAAATCTATTTTCAAGAGCTGGATTTAATAAAACACCAGTAGGTATATTTAAAGCTTGGCAAATATCTAAGAATATTAAGACATTAGGAACTTTGTTACCGATTTCAATATTGTATAAGTAGTTAGGAGAAATATTGCTTTTTTCTGCTAGAACTTCTCTTGTGTAACCACATTTTTTTCGTGATAAATAAATTTGCTCACCTATTTTTTTCATTCTTTCAGATTTTAAATCTTTTTCGTCCATACAAACCTCCTGGTAATATAAATATATTACTATTATAGTATTAACTTATGAATGCTAAAATAAACGATAGAAACAAAAACAGACAAAAAACAACACAATAGTATTGACAAATTATTCCTAAAGAATTAAAATAAAGACAAGTTTATATCTAAAGATATATAAAAATAAAAACGAAGGAGGATTTTTTATGATGAAAAGCAAGAAGATAATAGTTTTAGGACTTATTCTTATTTTTATGTTATTGTTTACTGTTAAAGTAAATGCAGCAGAAACTTTTTCAACAAATGATGGAATTGTAGCTACTAAAGTGGTAGGAGGATTTAGTGGAGATGTGGAATTTAAGATTAGTAATATTCCACTAACAGCAGATGGAGAATATGTTTGGGGAATTGGAACAACAACTTCTAATGCTGATATAGCAAAATGGTATACGTTAGGAGAGGTTAATGAGACTAATAAGACTGCTAAAATTAATTTAGTAGTATCTGATAAGGATATACTAAATATACTAAGAAAAACAAATACAGCTTATCTTTATATAAAAGATAACACAACAGGAACTATGCTTGTAGATGCATTAAAGGTAGATTTAACTTTACCACCTTATCATGCATTTAATATAGTAGGTGATAATTGGGGAAATTATTGTGTTATAAATGATAATGATTATTTTTCTAATTGGAATTCAACTTATAATATTAAAAATGTATATTATCAATTTGTAAAAGTAACAGACAATAGTTTAATCAATAAATATAACAAAGCTGTTGAAAATAATACTTCAATAGAAAATGTATTAGATATAAAAACAAGTGATATTGAAAAAATAACAAATTGGGAAAAATGTTCAGAGAGAGGAAGTAAAAGCTATACTGAAATTGGAAAAGGGCTACTTCCAGCTGATAATGAATTATATATTTTATACTTAAAAGGACAAGATGCAGACAGCAAAACAGTATATGGATATAGAGTTTGGCCATTAGATGGTAAAAAAGTAAATGTAGGAAATACTGGAAGTACTGAAACACCTACAACATCAGGAACAACCACTAATAAAAAGCCAACAGACGGAACAACTGCAAAACAAATACTACCAAAAGCAGGAATTACAACAATAGCAATAGCCATTGTAGCACTTATAAGTATTGTTGGAATTATAATATACATCAAATATAAAAACATACCTGTAAAATAAGGAAGGGGAAACAAATGAAGCAAAAAATGTTAAAAAAAATAATACTTACAATCCTAATAACATTTAGTATAATTATAACTACTTCAACAGTATTTGCAGATGTTGGAGGTGTACAAAGATATGATGGTTCAACATCAAAATCTAGGTCATCAACATCAACTTCTACAAGAAGTTCAGGTATTCCTATTGGTGGAATTGTAATTGTTGTTATAGTAGGAGGAACTGTACTATTTTTCTGGGGAAAGAAAAAAGGAATGGTAAAAGACATCGGAGATATCACTAAAATGGGAGATGTATTAAATGAATTTAAAAGAGAAGCTAATTTAGACGCAATTTTAAATCCTCAGACAAATGAAACTATAAAAATATCAGAAAAAGTAAGACAAATTGACCCTATGTTTTCAGAAGAAAAATTTTTAAATTGGAGCAAAGATGTATTTGTAAAATTACAAACTGCCTGGACAAAAAGAGAGTGGAATATTATTCGACCTTTTGAATCAAATGAATTATTTGAAAGTCATTCGGCTCAATTAGAAGAATTTATTAGAGCTCAGAAAATAAATGTAGTAGAAAGAGTAGCAGTACAACGAGCTAACTTAGTAGACTTTTCCCAAGATGGGGATAAAGAAATTATCAAAGTTAACTTAGATGCTGTTATGAGAGATTATATTATAGATGAAAAAACTAATAAAGTATTAGAGGGAAAACCAAAAGAAGACCAATATATGAAGTATGTATTAACTTTTATGAGAAAATCAGGAGTTAAAACACAAGAAGGAAAAAGTAATATGAGTACAACAAACTGCCCTAATTGTGGAGCACCAACACAAATAACATCAGCAGGTCAATGTGAATATTGTGGAAGTGTTATAACAACAGGAGAACATGATTGGGTATTGTCAAGTTTAGAAGGAAGAATGTAATGAAAAAGGAGGAACAAAAATGGGATTAATAAGAGCAGCATCAGGTGCAATAGGAGGAACACTAAAGGACCAATGGAAAGAAGCTTTAAGATGTGACGACATGGGAAATGATATATTAATGAAAAAGATTACAACACCAACAGGAGTTATTTCTAATAAAAGTACAATTATAGTAGGACCACGGACAATGTGCTATTATTTATGACAATGGAAGGGTAATTGATGCAACAGCAGAAGAGGGAGTTTATACTTTTGATGATTCAAGTACACCATCATTTTTTGCAGGTCAATTTGGTGCAGTGTTTAAAGAAATGTGGGAACGTTTTACTTATAATGGAGAAAGTGCAAAAGAACAATATGTATTTTTCTTTAATATTAAAGAAATAATAGGAAATAAATTTGGTACAGCAACTCCAATTCCATTTCAAGATTGGGCACATCCAATACCAAATCAAATGACTGGAAGTTTGATGCCATTAAGAGTGGAAGTAAGATGTTTTGGAAAATATACATTCAAAATAGAGAATCCAGCAAGATTTATGAACGAAATTGCTGGAACCGCAGATATTTATAAAAAAGATCAATTAAATGAGCAAATGAGGTCAGAAGTAATTGCTTCTTTCCAAAATATTTTAAATGAATTAGGAAATTCAGTTCATAAAGTACCTGTTATGGAGCTACCTAGCCAAACAGATGAAATTAAACAAATTATGGATGAGAACGTATTTGATGAACCAATTAGAAGAAGAGGAATAAAACTAGAGGGATTTATAGTAGAGTCAGTAACATTAGATGAAGAATCAGAAAAGAAAATAGATGAGTATGAACTTAGTTCAAATGCTAGTATGCAACAAGGAAAGTTAGTAGGAGCATATGCAAATGCTGTACAAGATGCAGCAAATAATGCAAATGGTGCTGCAAATGGATTTATGGGAATTGGTATGATGAATATGGCATCAGGAGGTATGATGGGAGGAGCTACAACTGGCCCATGGCAACAACAGCAACAAGCACCTAATCAGCAACCTCAACAGGCACAAACTAATACTGGGGCTCAGCCAACAGGAGATACTTGGACTTGTCCAAATTGTAATATCACTGTTTCTGGTAAGTTCTGCCAAGAATGTGGAAAGGCTAAACCAGAAAAGGCTTTTTGCCCAAATTGCGGAAAAGAAGTAGCAAAAGATGCAAAATTTTGTCCAGAATGTGGACATCAAAAATAATAAATAGGAGAAAAACAAATGCAAAATATAATTGAAAAAATAAAAAATCCAGTTAATACATGTTTAGAAAAAGTAAAAGCAGAAAACATAAACAAAGGATTAATAAAAGGTGCTATTATAGCCGTTATTATGACAATAATAAGTACAATAAGTCAAATTATTTCAATCTTTACACGTTATTGGAATTACTACTATTATAGAGATTTTTCGGAAAGAATGGAAACTGTATGGAGTCAAATTGAAGATGAGAAAATATTTAGTGGAATATTGCAAAATATTATTATAACAGCGGTTGTTATAGCAATAGTAGCATTAATACTTTTGATAATTGCAAAAGCGGTAAAAAGTTCTAGAAAATATGAAGAGATGTTGTCTATAGTGAATAATGTAACTATTATATTAGGAATAGGTCAAGTAATCCAAATTGTAGTTTCACTTATTTATGCTCCATTAGGAATGATTGTATCAGTAGCTGTCTCAATATATGCACTACTTACATTAATAGAAACGTTTAAACAGTGTATAGATGTAGACGAAAGTGATACTTTGGTCTTAGTAACTACTGGAGTTATTACAGCAGCAGTTGCTATTGTAATGCTTCTTCTTACTGGAATACTAAAAAGTAGTTTAGGAGATATTGGTACAGCATTAAATTTTATGAATATAATGTAATTCAAATTTGACATTATAAAATCACCTTATTTATAATTCTGAGGGTGATTTTTTATATTATAGATAGTATCTATAATCACGGTACTATAGATACTTATATTTGATTTTTTAACAAACTTTTAATTCTTTTTTTATTCTTTGTAGTTCTTTTGGATTTACTTGTGTAGCCTCTATTATTACTTTGTCATTCATGTTCATTTTTAACATATTGTTAATAACCTTTTGTATCTCATTTTTCTGACCAATTTTCTGTCCAGCTTCTCTTTCCGCTCTGTACTTTTCAGCCTTTTCATCTATTAGCTCAATTAATAGTCTCTCAAAATTTGTCATATTAATTCCTCCTTTTTTATTTAAAATTTCTTTATATTTTAGAATTTCTTCTTTTGTTTCTATCTTTTCAAATAACATAGCCTTTGCTATTGCTGTATCTTCCTTTAGTAGTTCTTCTTTCTCATAGTTATTAATATCTATCAAATTATATCTAGGATAATCTAATGGTTTAAATCCTTCATATTTTTCTTGTACTTCACTAATTGTAAGTGGTGCATCCCATTTTTTTTCTTCCTGTATAAAATACAATTGGACATATTAATGGATATAGCTTGTCTACAGTATTATTTTCTTTTCTTATGCTCCTCATTAGTTCCATACAATATTCTTGTATTCTTTCTGCCATTTTATAATCAATTGTACTTTGATGTTCTATTAGTATAAATACATTTTTTCCTTTTACTTTATAAATTATATCTGCTTCTTTTGTTAAAAAACTAGATGTTATAAATTTTCTATTATATTTTTCTATTTTTGTTTCTCTTAATTTTGCTGTTTCAAATTCTGTATATTTTGTCATAAAGTTTATAAATTCTTTTTTATTATCTAATATTTCTTTAAAAACTTTATCATGATATTGATGTGTTTTTTCTATTTTGTATTCTTCTTTTACATCATTTAATGTATATGTCATTGGAAATAAATATCG
>CANPAC010000032.1 GCA_947571975.1 uncultured Clostridium sp.
AGCCTTTTCTATTTATCGAATTTATCTTACTTACAAATCAAGAGTTGTAGATGATAAAATTCTAAATAATTTAAAAAATTTCCTTTGACTGTTTTATCATAATATCTCCAAAAACAGCATATCCTGCTTGTGGATTATTTACTAAAACATGTGTTACTGCTCCTACAAATTTGCCATTTTGAATAATTGGTGACCCAGACATACCTTGAATAATCCCTCCTGTCTTTTCAATTAACTTAGGGTCAGTTACTTTAATTTGCATGCTTTTATTATCATAATTATTATCCTTATAAATCTTTTCTATCTCTATTTCATATTCTTGTACTTTTTCATTGTCTAAACTGCATAATATCTTAGCCTTTCCAATTTGTATTTCTTCTCTTAAAGCTACTTCCATTTCTTTACTTGTATCAATGTTTAAACTCATTAAATTTTCAACATTTCCATATATTCCAAACTTGCTGTTTTTATATATTTTTCCTATATTTTTTTGATTTTCTACTGTACCTTGAATTTTTCCGTGGTGTTCCACTTTCTCCTTTTGTAATGTTTAATATTCTTGTTGTTACAAATTCTCCAGAAGCAATATTTATTAATTCTTCTGTATCTATATCTGTAATTCCATGGCCTAAAGCTCCAAATGTTTTTGTTGATGGTTCATAAAATGTTACTGTACCTACACCTGCTGCACTGTCCCTTACCCATAATCCTAATTTATATTCATTATTACTTGTTTTAACAGGTTCAATGCTACATTCTTTTGTTTCTTCTTCTTGTATATATTTTATTTTTACTGTTTTTCCTTGTACACTATTTACTGTTTTCATTAATTCTTCTGTAGAAGTAATTTCTTTATTATTTACTTGTGTAATTGTATCTCCTTCTTTTATTCCTGTATTTTCATATGGCTTGTATTTTTTGTTGTCAATTCCTTCAATCTCTGACATACCAACTACTAATACACCATTAGTATATAATTTCACACCTGCTATGTCTCCACAAGGGATTACTTTTGTTCTTGGCAAAATGTCAATTTCAATATCTTTTAAAGATATATTATTAAAAAGACTTACTTCTACTGTTGCTTTTCCTGGTTTTTCATTAATTTTGTTAAGATTCGTGCTTGAAACTGTTTCTAATGTTTCAGTTCCTACCTTTACTTGCATTCCTAATAAAGTTTTTAAAGTAATATTTTCTCCTTCAAAAATAACTAGATTATCAGGGATGTTTTGTATTGCTAAAGTATAGGTATAAATTATAATTAAAAAAAATACTAATAATAGCTTTTTTATTGTTTTTTTCATTCTAAAACTCCTTATTTTTTGCTATAATTAGTATTTACTTTTAAAAAATTTTTATTCATTTTCATTAATTTATAATGCCAAATTTCTCTTTCATTTTTGCTGAGTCATTATTTATTCTATACATGCCATAACGTTCTCTTCCTAATGCTGTAAAATATGTTGATGCTAAATTTGGATTGTTTTTGCCGGCTTTTCCTGTTTGTGACATATATTGATAAAAATTGTCTGTTGGATTTACATTTGTTTGATTTACAATACTTGTATAACTTGCCATTATATTTGGTTTTGGATAATAATATTCTGTTTGACCATTGTTTCCTGAATAAGATTTTCTTTCAAAATCTATGTCTAAAACTCCTTCTACTATGTTATCTTTTTCAATTAAATCATTTGAATTAGCTCTATGGTATTCTCCATTACCTGTTACAATATAAATAGAGTCTTCTTTTACAACTTCTTGATTTTTACTATTTGTAATAATTGAGCATCCATTATATATTTTTCCACCTATGTTTAAACCTTGTAAAAAACTAATAACAGAAATGTTATTTACAACTTTATCCCATTCATCTTCTTTTAATTTTGGCATTTGGAAATCAGCTGTTACTCCAGAATAGTTATTATAATTAGCAATTGCTATAGACAAGTTTTTTTCTATTGAATAACGAATTACTTCTAGTCTTTGTTGGTTAAAGTTAGAGTCTGGGTCTTCTATGCTTTGAGCAGATTTTCTTTCAAATATTTTATATGGTTTTATTTTTACGTCAAGTTTATTTCCTTCTTCATCAACTGCATGAGTTGATTCTAAATCTCCTAAACCATATTGGTTAATTACTCTATTTGTAAATTCTTGTGCATCTTTATAATATTCAATTGCTGAATTTGTGTTGTTTGCAGCGTCAATTGTTCCTTGATAATATCTTTCTCCATTTAAAATAGAAAAGCATTCATTACTATCTTTATAATATTTTACACCATTTAATTTGATATATTCGAATTCTTCTAATCTATTCTTTTTTTGATTATAAATAACTTGTCTTTGCATTTTCTGGTCATTTTTTATTGGTATTCCTCTATAAGAAATATTGTTCCCACTTCCATTAATGTTGTCTAATAGATATCCACTGTCTGATACAGGTTGTCCTTTAATTTTTCCTTGTATGGTAATGTAATTATCTAAAGAATATGTAATTACAAAATCGTCGTCACCTTTTTTATATCTGCAACTATAGTATATATAAGGTTTTATTCCAGAAATCTTTTCATCTGGTTTGTATGTTGCATAATCTTTACCTTCTTCTAAAACCTCTTTATCACTACCTTTTTCTTCTCCTTCTATTATGTTCATGTTTGTATCATCTAAAGTATTTGTATATGGTGAATAGATATAATATCCATCATACATGGTATATACTAATGCTGGTACATAATCATTTAAAATATTTTTATTGTAGCCAACCATATTGAAATTATCGGCAATTGCATTAAAAAATACGTTTACTGATGCTTCTATATCACGTAATTTAGAGTTAGCTAAATCAGATGTATCACTATTAACTGTATTTAGCTGAAATGCTTTTAAAGCATCATAAGTTGCATCATTTAATTTGTCGTCATATGAAATCTGTTGTCTCAATGTTTCGACTCTGCTTCCGCGTATATTCACTTAAAAGTATTGAAATCGGTAGTATTATGATGATAAAAATTACCGTTAAATGTTGTAATTTCATAATTTATCTTTCCTTCGTATTAAATAAGCTCGTAATAAATTATTACAAGCTTGTCTTTTCTATTTTGTAATCATAACTGCTTCTCTAGCTCCATGAGAATAATTCTCATTTCCACTAATTGAATAAAGCCAATTGTTTAATTGATCACCTATTGTTTGGTTTGTACTTTTTACACTAACTACAAATCGGTCTCCTTCATTAAAGTCTATTTGACCTTCTTTGTCTAATTCATCTAATATTTGCTCTGTAAAAACAGAATATGATACGTTTTCACCATGTTTATCTGTTTGAGCTTGTGCTAATTTCTTTGCTACGTTTTCGTCTTGTACTTGTCTTTCCATTTCTACTTCATAACTATTACCTGTTGAAGCAAGTGTTTCTACTAATTTATCATATTTATCTAATGTTAATTTTCCTGTTGTTCTAACATCATTAGCAAATTCTGTCACAGCTGATTCTATAACCAATTGAGTTACGTCATCTGTTCTATCTGCCATAGTCATAACAGGAAATAAAATCATTAGTCCTGCTGCTAGTATAATTACAGCAATTGTTATTAGGGTATCACCTTCCATATTTTTACCTCCTTTTACACTTCTATAGTGTAAATTATTTTACTTTTCTACATATGTTATAACTCTTTTTTTGGTTCTATTTGTTTCTGGTGTATCTGATGGTCCTTGTAATTCTTCTTGGTAGTATACACCTAATTTTTCTTCAAATTTCAAGTTATTCTTTTTTATTATATCATAAATCCCTTCTTTATTCAAGGTTATTCTATAATTTGTCGAAAATTTTGTGGCAATATTGCTAGTATCTTTTGTTCCATATAATATGGCTTTTATGAATTCTTCTTTTTCAGCGTCATTCCCTAATACTTCATTTTCTAAGTCGATGGAATATATTATTTGGTCTCTTTTTTTGTAAAGTCCATTTTCTTTTAGTTGTGATGTTTTAAATTTAAATACGATTTTATAATTTTCTTTATATGCTTTATATATAGAAGGAACAATGGTTTCTAATCCTACTGTCCTTTCTGTATCATCACTATTTTCTAAAAAGGCATTTCTTTCATAATCTCTATCTTGATAGTCTAATACTACTTCTGCTGCTTGTCTTGCTTCTCCAAAAGCACCGATACTAATGGATAATGCAAGAACAAACAACAATATTGCTCCTGCTGTTTTTATTGCTTGTGCTGCATTTTCCATAGTATCACTTCCTTCCCTTCTTTCATTATTCTGTTTTAGTTAAAGTATCAATTGCTATACTACTTACTAATGATTTACTACGTGTTATTGTAACTTTATAAAAAGTTCCTGATGGTACTCTTTTAACTGTACCTGATGTAGTTTTAGGATCAATTGATACACCAGCAGTACCATTTACTGTTATTCCTTTTGTTGCTGTATCGCCATTATCAGCTGCACTTTGATTGTTAGATACTACTGCTTCAATTAATGCATTTACTTGGCTTCCTCTTACATTATCTCCTTCATATGGTGTAAATTTATTATTAAATGCCATAATCTCCTGCTCACTCATATTAACTGAATCGATTGTATCTTGTGCTTGTAAATAAACTACAATCCCTAATGTAATAAGCAAAATTGCTAATAGTATAGCTCCTGCTATAATTAATGCTTTTGATGCGTTTTCCATAATTTTTTCCTCCTTAGTTTTTATATATTTTTGTCACTAACGTTTATTTAGGTTAGTAAATCTAATAACTAATTTATTGTGTTATTTGTTCAAATAACATGTATTTTATTTTATTTGTTTCTTTATGATATTGAATGTTTGTACATTTGAATTTAATTTTGTTATAATTTTGTACAAACTTGTTCATTCCATTGTCATAAAATATTTCCATTGAATATAATTTATCATAATCTAACATTTTTACTTCTATTTGTATTGAATTTTGATTATTATTAATGAATTTTCCTTTTTCATCTTTTTGTACTTGATTTTTTATGTTTCGATCAACTACTTTATTAATAATAGTTGTAAGTTCTAATCCAGAAATTTCTTGTTCATAATAACTTTCTAATTCTCTATTATCTTTATTAGCTTCATAATAATTTACCTTATAATTTATATAAAAACAAAATATTCCTGCTAATATGATAATTATTATTAAGAAAAATATTGCTATTTTTTTCATCTTTCTTCCTTTTATTTATTTTTTAGAAAAACTTACTTTATACACTCTTCCGTGTTGTTGGGCTTATTTCGACTTTACAATCATATCTTGTTAAATCATCTTGCATTTTTGCTAAATCTGCTTGTATTAGCTCATTATAGTTATTTGTAACATTTCTCATGTTTTCATTAAAGCCTCTTTCTATTGTTTGATTATTATATTTTGAAATGTCACTATTCTTAAATTCAACTGAAATATAATTATCTTGTCCTTTTGCTACTGTATTTCTTTTTACAAATTCATAATAAATATTATTTTGTGTTGCTAAATTAGCTGCTGTAACAACATCATAAATTGTATTTCCTTCTTTTCCTACATATGATGTAAATTGTGTATTAAACTGGTCTATTTGCAGTTTTGCATTATCTTTACGTATTTGGTCTGCTCTACTTCCAAAAGAAGTAAATAAATATACCGCTAAAGATATGATTAACATTCCAATTAATGTACCTGCTGCCATAAGCAAAGCTTTTGACGCATTTTCCATATTGCTTCCTCCTTTAGCTTAATTTAGTTTGTTGTTACATTTGAATTTTAATGCAATAATTCTACCTGACTTATCATCATATTTACTTTCTGTGCAATCAAAATGTACTCTTTTAAATTGTGAATATTGATAATACTTAGCTATATCTGTTTTCACTTTTTTTAATCCACCATAGTTGTCTACACTATTTTTTAATATTTTTTCTATTTCTGCTTTTTGGTCTTCTGAAGTCATTATTTTATTTATATTAGTAGCTAATGTTCTAATAATTTTAGTTTGATATGTGTTTTCTAAATTTGTTGCCTCTTTCAGTAATGTGCTAATATTTTCTTGTGTATAACTTTCTTTAATAAAATCTTCATCATTTTTAGTATCATATTTTAAATTGTTAACATCAATACCTGATACTAAAATTTCCATTTCTTGAAAACCTTCTGCATTAGCTCCTTTTCGAGTGTTGTAATCAGCTATACGATTTAATAGTGATATCATATCACTTCCTCGTACATCGTTTCTTATATAAGTAGTGAACTGATTGTTAAATTCTATTGTTTGTGCTTCTTTTTTATCTGTAACACCTATCTTTTGATAAGCTGATAGGTTATTATACATTAGTATAAAGGCTCCTATTACAATTAATGCAAGCAAAATTCCTCCTGCCATAATTAAAGCTTTTGATGCATTTTCCATTTAACAATCACCTCCTTATTTTTTTAGCGATTAGCCATCATTGAACTCATAGTTGATGACATACTTGTTAATCCAATAAATACTAATGGAATAATTAAGTATCCTACAAACATACACACCATAGGTGCAAATCCAATTGCTTTTCCTATCATACCTTTTCTGCTAATTAATCTTTCATTTGATTCTTTTCTTTTTTCTTGATAATAATCTCTTTCTGAGTCTAATTCATCAAATGCATCTGTGATTGGTATTTTTTCTACTGCTGCTTGTAAACTTTCAATAATTCTAACTAATGGTATATAGCTTACTTCTTCTTTCATTTCTTCTAATGCTTCCCATGCTCCTGCTTCATAGTTGTTTACACATTTTGTTATTGGTGCTTTAAAGATATTAGAATATCTTTCTAGCCATTCTAGTATTATTTCGACACTAACTCTTTCGATTCTCATTAGCATTAGTATGATAGTTTGGAATTGCATTACTTCGTCTTCCATTTCTAGTTGCCTCATTTTTACTTGGAAAATTAGTAACCATATTGGTGCTGCATATGCAACTATTGCAAATACAAATGCTAATAATAATTCAAACCATTGCATATATTCTGCATTTATTACACCTAATTTTTCTTCAATTCTTTCTACTGCTGCTGTTATTTCTTCATTGTCAGCTTCTTCATAAAATTTTAGTCTTTCTACTGCTCTTCTAATTTGGTCTGTCGTTGTTCTTGGTTTTCCTCTAAATTGGTCTAATATTTTATTGTCTTGCTCAGTAACTTCCATTGCTTTTCTTTTGTTTCTTTCCGACATTCCTCCTATTAAGTTATAGTCTGATGTCGGTTCTGTATATATGTAATTAATAGCAATAACGTGCAGTTGTGAGAAAATTACAATTGATGCAATACATGTTACTATTGCTAAAGTAATTCTGTTTACATACAACCATTCCATTTTTAATGGTGAAGCTGCATCTTTCAAATGCTTTTGTACTTTTCTATATTCTTTTGTTCCCTTTTTTGGTATAAATAAGTCCACTACTGTTTTTATTGGTTTCTTTTTATATAGTCTTTGCTGCCATGGATTTTCTGTATTTTTTGTATTAATCGATGTTGAACCATTATCTTTTAGTTTTCTGATTAATATGTAAGAAGCAAATGTTAAAATTAAAATTAAAATTTGTACAATCATTCCTGCTTTTCCTTCATACCAACCAGCTGTAAAACTAAAATTGCCAATAGCCCAATTTTTTAGTGGTTCTAGCAATAATATTGGTGCAATTGAAATAACAGATAAACTTTGGAATACATAATTTAATTTGTCTCTTTTTAATATTTCTAATTGCATTTCTTGAGTAATATTATTTATATTTTTTAAATATAAAGATGCTCCATTTACTTTTCTATCACCAAATTCTTTTGTTAAGTATGAAATTCCAGCAAATTCCTTTAAAAAGCTATTTGGTGCAATATCATAATATTTTTCTAGTTCTGTTTCTGGGTCATCAGAAATTAGTATTTCATATATTTTTTCTCCTTGCCTTGATACACTCATTTCGTCATCTTGTGATATTTGGTAAATAGCTTCTTCTACCATGTTGTATTCATGGTAAGCATGTCTAATTTCAGAGAAAAAGTCTATTAACTCTTTTAATATCTTATTGTCCATTTTATCAACTGAACCATCTATTAATGTATCAATCATAAATAATTCAAATATTAATAATATGAACATTAAAAGGTAGTTTGTTGATGTTATCATTATTGTTATTATAACAACAGGTATTGTAATAACAAGTGCTCTTGTTAATATTTTTGCTGTTCCTTTTCTAGTGTTATATTCATCATCTATATTAATAATTTCTAGTCTTCTTCTTATCTTCAAGGCGTATCTTCTGACAAATGGTATTTTTATATAGGCTAAATATAATTTTTGGAATAATACTTCTGTTGAAAATTTACTTTGTTTAGTTCCTTCTTGTAATCTTTGTATTCTTTTATATTCAGACTTTTGCATCTTTTTTGATAGTATTACATAAGCAATAACAACTGCTGCTAATAATGCTGCTACACCACCCATCAAATAGAATATTATATTGTTATTCACTTGTTATTTCACCTCTTTTTCTTTTCTATTTACTTTTTAATTAGATTACTCTTCTTTTTTAGTTTTCCTAGTAGTACGTCTTTTAGGTTTTTCTTCTCCTACTCCTACTGTTATTTCTTTTTTTAATTGTTTTCCCCAATGTTTTTCTATGAATTTATCAAATGCTTCTACATCAGTTTCATCCATATTATTTCTCATTTCTTTTATATTTCCTGGTGTAATTGGGTTTGTTATTACATATTCTCCATCAATATATTCTAATATATTTCTATATGTATATAATTGTCTATCTGTAGATTTTGAAAAATATCTTGTTGCATTATCGAAAAATTTATCAAATTTTCCTTCTAATGTTTTTTCATTTCTATGTTCAAATGTATATTCATCTTTACTTTCTAATGGTATACATTCTGTAATTCTTTCTATGTATCTTCTTCCTCTAAAGTCTTTTACTTGGTGTACGTCAAAGTTTAATACTTGTATAACTTGTTCTTCTGCTGTTTTTTCATCTGTAAATACACCTGTTCTAAGCATAGAGTTTCTTAGTGCTGTTACTAAGTTTGGAAATGTTTTTGCGTGGTGAGTAAATAAAGTAAATTTAGATGCAACTTGGGCTGCTTGTATCATCCATGATGCTACTGGGTCTGTTGCAACCTCTCCTATGATGTTTACAGAACCATCTGTTTTCTTTTGAACGTCTAATCCTTCTTGTCCTGAAATTGTGTCTGTTTCTCTAAATGTTAAAATATTTCTTGTTGGGTATATTTTTCTTAAGTGAAGCTCGAATGCAGTTTCTTGAACACGTATATTCATTGTTTCATAAATATTTTCAATCATACCCATTAATAGTGTTGTTTTACCAGAACCTTGTTCACCTGTAATAGAGGTGATTCTTGCTCCTTTTACTAAGAATTTTAATAATTCAATAGCATCATTACTTCCTGGTAGTGTAACTAATTGTTCTAGTGTAGCTCTTTTTACGTCAAATTTTCTTACGAAAAATGCCCATGTTTCTGAAAAGCTTGGTCTTACAACAACAACACGAGACCCATCTTTCATTTCATTAATTTTGTATCCATTAGTATCTGATAATTGTCCTGGATTGTTGTATTTATAAATATTTTGACATACTCTTTTTAGTTCTGCTTCTGTACCAAAAGATAAGAATGCTAAACGAATAGATTTACCTTGGAAGAAAATCCAGATACTATCACATGCTCGTGGCACTTTGTGTTCTGCTATTTGTTCTAAGTAATCTCCATCTGTTTGTGCTACTTGGCTTAAAAAACTTTCTGGGAGTCCTGATACACCACCAGATACACCATCTATATTCATATCTCTTACTTCATCAATTGCACTATATCCTTTATAATGTTGGTATATTCTTTGAACTACAATTGATAGTTTTTCAGCAAAACCTAATACTATATTTTCATTTTCATAAATTTCTTCTATTTCATTACTTGTTATTACATAAGAAGGTTTTGTTTCTCCTTCTACGTATTTTAAATTTGCTAAATCATATTTTTTTATTAACTCTGTTAATGCTTCATGACCAAATTCTTTTTTGTAGCAATAAATTAATATGTCAAATTTATCTTGTGCTGTTAAAAGGGAAGGAATATCAAATGGAATTGCTTTTGAAATATTGCTTTCTGTTACACCATATTCTTTTTCTAATAAATCATATATCAATTCTTTGACATATTTTTTATCATTGATGTCTCCATAGGTACATCCTTTTAACGCTTTTTTAAGTTCATATTTCTTGTTTTTTCTTCTTTTTAATTCTTCTTCAGAAAGTCCAATATCATACAAGTTAATTTTTGTAATTTCATCTAGTCTTCTTTTTACAAATTCCATCATTTTTTCAATTGTGTATGTTTTGTCATCTATGTCTATATCACCTTGAACTTTTGCATTTTTCTTTTTCTTAATATTGTAATAAACAAAATAACTTGCAATAGCTAATACTACTAGTATTAATATGATGTTTGTTATGGTCATTTAGTTTTCCCTCCTTATCTATTTATCGTAAATCTTCTAATCTATATATAATGTTGTCTACTACTCTTTTTACTTCTGCTAAAAAGAATCCGTTTCTGTCGTCTTCTCCTGTTCTTCTAAGGCTTAAAAATAAATCTGGTACTTTTGCTTCCTCACATGCTTCAAAAAATAGTGTATTATATGGAAGTGTGCAAACATTATTTTTTTCGCCTAAATATCTTGATATATTTTTTATATTGTATTTTGAAAATTTATCATATCTACCAACTAATAATAATGTTTTCTTTGATTTTAAAACTGGCTTTTCTTGTCTTAAAGTTGTAAATTTATTTATACTTGTTAATCGCTGGCTTAAATTTGCTACAATTAAATCAGAGTTTTCTATAATTGTTTCTGATATATCGTCTTGTACTTGTTTATCTAAGTCAATAAATACTAAATCATAATAATTATTAGCAGCATTTATAATTTCTGGATAACATTTTCTAACTTCATCATATTCATTTTCGTTTCCCTTAAAAGTTGTTAATATTTCTAATCTGTCTTTAAATACAATTTTTGTATAGTTTGTTATTTGCTCAGGAGATAGTTTGTTGCTTTTCATCATTCTAGCTAATCCAGAAATTCCTTCTTCTAATGCTAAATTATTGTTGTTAGGCGCAAATATTCCTAAGTTTCTTTTTACTTTTTTATTAGGGTCCCAAAAGCAGTTATCTAAATTATCATCATCATATCCTGTTGCAATAAGTAATATTTTGTAATTATGCTCTATTGCTAGATGTGTACATATTGCTGCTAATGACAATGTTTTTCCTGTTTGCTCTTTTCCATTACTCCAAAAAGTTACAATTGACATTTTTCTCATTCCTCTCTTAAGACTTACATTTTGTCTTAATTCTAAACTATATTCCCTTTTCAATAAGTTTAATCATTTTTCTTACATTTGCTTCACTAGTATTTTCTAACATTTCTTGCGCTAAATAAGTTAATCCATCTTTATAGGGAATACTTAATTTTTTTAATTTAATCTTTGAAACTCTTTGGTTTTCATAGATAACGCTCAAATCTCCACTTTCTATAGGAAAATATATTCTATACTCATTCCAATCAATTTTATATCCTAATGAAAGAAAATTTAAATAGTCGTCTTCTTCCTTTAGCATTTCTTTTGAAAACAAGACTTTTGTTAAACTTACTGGTGTTTGTAAATCACTTAAAATTTCTAAGCCTCTTTTTAGTGAATAGTTATCAAAAGAAGTTACAAAGTAATTCTTTTGTGCTGTTTCTAGTTCAAAGTTTCTAAAGCCTTCTATACTGTCTATATCAATTAAAATTACATTATAGTCTAATTCTTGTTCTTCTGCTATTCCTAAATAGCTTTTCATTTTTTCTAAATTAGGAAATCCAACTGCTACATCGATATCTTCGAAGTCGGTTATATAAGTGGTCGTAGGTGTCATAGCTGGCACAATATATCTTGCTTTTTGCATCATCGTAGCGTCTACTACTAATACTTTTTGATTGAAAGCTGTTAGTATTTTAGCGACATATATTATTAAATCTGTTTTATCATAAGCTCCTATAAAACCGATTTTCTTCATCTGTATTTCTCTCCTTTTTTTATTGATTGCTTCCTCCTGTTAATGAGTCTAAGTATTCTCTTCTAGAATTTTTAGAATTTGTTGTACTTTCTTGCATGTTTGTTTCTAAGTTTGTTTGTGCTTGGTCTCCTTGTTTATTAATTTCTTGATTTATATAGTTATTTCTTAAGTTTGAAGCATCTGTACTATTGTATCTGCTAGCAATTTCATTCATTGCTCTTTGTAATATGTTAGGATCATTTTGTAATAATCTAGATGTGCTTTCATTTACTGGATAAGTTGGTGTTGCTGCTTGTTGCATTCCTGCTTCTGTATATTTTGTAGCATATATTTTAGATCCTTTTACTTGATATGCTTCTATAATAGCACAACTTAAATGTAAAATTTCATCTTCTGATAGGTTTATCCATATTGTGTCATCAGATTCACTTCCTCCGACAACTGGTATTTCTACTTCTTTTTTGCTAACTACAATGTAATCTTGACCAGATGGTAGCATAATTCTGATATCCACATAATCTCCTGTTGTTAAATCTATTGGTAATATAATCATATTGTATTCTTGTTTTCTTACATCGTCTTGTACAGGATTGTCACTTTTGCTTAATAATTCTGTTGTAATTAAAGTATTTTTCTTCATTTCTACTTTAGCAATTAGTGGAATACTATTCATTTCTATATATTCTTTTGTTGTAGCTACATCTGTTCTTCTTCTATTATTTTCAAAATAAAATCCTTGATTATCTCTTTGTAAAATTTGTTGATTATCTTTTTCTTCTTGTTCTTCCATTTGTTCTAAGCAAAAGACAACTGATTCGTCTTGTTTTCTAATACAAATATACTTATTATCTCCTGTTTTTGTTCTGTAATAATTATCAGTTTCTGTTTCTTTTTCTACTAAATAATTATTGTTTCCTCTTCTCATATATAAATAAGGAGTTTTTGTGTTGTCGTCATATAAAGTTCCTATGTCATTTCCTTCTTTATCTTGCAATGCATAGTTTTCAATTGTTTTTATATTACTTGTTGCATTACTTGGTACAAGATTTTTATTAACAACCTGAGTAGTTAACATATCTTTTGTTATAATTTGCCCAGATCTTACATCTTGATTTAACACATATGCATTTACACTTGCATCTAATTCAGCTCTCTCCTTTTTTGCATTATTTAATAATTGCATAAATAATAATGCTATTATTACTCCTGCTATTAATAACATTACTAACATTCCTAATAAAAATGAGTTTCTTGCTTTTCTTTGCATTGGATTTGTTGCCATGACAAATTCCTCCCTTAAAATTTATTTTTCTATATTTTTTTACAAAATATCCATCTATTTTATTTTAACGCAAATGTACATCAAAATCAACGAATTTGATGTTTGTTATTAAAAGTTAATACGTTTGTAATATTTTTGTAATATTTTTTTATTCTAACAAAATTTTTCTAGTGCTTTTGCTACTCCTTCTTCATTATTTGAGCTTGTTACATAATTTGCAACATCTGTTACTTCTGGTGTGCTTCCTTCCATAACAATACCTAATCCAGCCTCTTGTATCATTTTTTTATCATTTACATTATCTCCTATTGTTATTACTTCTTCTCTTTCCACTCCCATTTTATTCATTAAAAATTCTAAAGCTCCCCATTTATCTACATCTTTTACTGTTATTTCTGTGTAGTAATATTCAATTGTTTTTTCTTCTGTTCCTTGTTTTATGGTTTTTCTAGATTGATGTGCAACATCTAATACTTCAATTCCTTCTATTTGTCTTAATTTTCTAATAATGGATTGGAATACTGTTTTATTATCGTCACAAATTGTCATTTTTAAATAATTTTCTTCTTTTCTGTTTTTTACATATTCATATATATTATCGATAATACTAATTTTAGTTTGCTTATTTTCTTCTTTTTTTAAATTTTCTTTTTGATAATATAAAACATTATATTTCAATGCTGGTGTTAGTATGGTTTTGTCTGTATATACATTATAAGAAATACTGTTTTCTTCACATATCTTTATGATTTCTAAGACTTTTTGCTGTGATAAAAATTTATTATATATTATTTCGTCTTTTTGGATATCATAAACAAGAGATCCATTTCCTGCTATAAAATATTTTTCTGCTCCGATTTCTTTTGCTATTGTTTTTATTGAATCAATTGGTCTTCCTGATGCTATTATAATATCAATGCCTTTTTGAATTGTTTTACTAATTACTTCTTTTGTATTTTGTGTGACAATTCCATATTGGTTTAACATAGTTCCGTCTAAATCAATTGCTACTAGTTTATACATATTTAATCTCACTCCTTGTTATTTGCTTTTTTATTATAGCTTTATTTTTTTTTTTTTGCAAGCAAAATATATGTTTCAAGTTTCGACTTTTTGAAAAAGAAGGTATAATATATTATTTTTGAAATACCGCGTAAGCGAACAAACGAACGAAGTGAGTGCGATTTGGAGCAACCGACAATTAATTTTTATTTTGTAGGTTGCGACACACAAGGTATAAAAAAATAATATATTATACCTTCTTTTTCAAAAAGTCGAAATTTAAATCATTTTTTGGTAAAAATTACTTGTTTATTTTTGTCCTTTTTAGCAAATGATAGTATTAGAAAAAGCAAAGGTTTTTTCTATATGTAATATTACAGGAGGTGAAAAAACAATGGCAAACAATACAAACAAAAAATTAGTTCCAGAAGCTATGTCTGCTTTAGACAAATTCAAATATGAAGTAGCTAGTGAAGTTGGTGTTAATTTAAAAGACGGATATAATGGAGATATCTCAGCTAAAGATGCTGGTAGAATCGGTGGTAACATGGTTAGAAAAATGATACAACAAGCTGAACAACAAATGAAATAATTTCATTTTAGTTAGTTACTAATCTTCATAGGTAGGAAGTTAAATTTTGTTTTTATTTATTTTATTTTTAAAATACATAAAGGCAGGATTTGATTTCCTGCCTTTTTTTAATAATTTTTATGCTTCTGGTTCTACTAATCCATAATTTTTTCCATCTTTTAATTTATGAATAGCATTTACTTTTCCTGTTTCTACATTAATAAACACTAAAAAATTATGAGTTGGTTTTTCTTTTAATTTTAAAACAGCATCTTCTGGTAACATCGGTTTTATTTCATAGTAAGATGTTTTTATAATTTCTCCTGATATTTCTGCTACTTGGTCTGTTATTGTTTCTATTGTTTTTAAAGATCCATCTTTCATCATTTTTTCTCTTTTTGTTTTTGCTTTTCTAATTTGTCCTTCTAAAATATCAATATCTTTATCAATAGAAGCATACATATCTTTGTCTTCTGTTACTGCTCTATATTTTTCTCCATTAGCTGTTACATACATTTCTGCTATTTGTTCATTTTTTTCTGTTCTTAATGTTACTTCTGCTTCTGATTCTTCAAAATATTTGTCAATTCTATCTAGTTTTCTTTCAACATAGTCATTGATTGCCTCTGTTATTTTTAGTTCCTTTCCTGTTATTTTTATTTTCATAATTATCGCTCCTTTCTCTTTTATAGCCTTATTATATACATTAATTTTGTAATTGTCAAACCTGATGTTTAATCATTGTTGTCTCTTGCATCTGTTACTTTATATAATGTTAAATCTGGCAATTTTACATCTTCGTCTGTTAATTGATTTTCCTTGTAATAATATGTTCCGAATGTTATCTATTATATATCCTTCTGCTCTAGTTGAATAACCATTTTTTTCTCCTATTGTTCTATTTGTTTCTTTATCTACCCAAAGTTGCATTTCATTTCCCCATTGAATTTTATAACAATCTTTATTTGACCATTTGTCTTCTGTAACTCTAGCAGTAACAGCTCCTAAAAATCCTGTCCATGCGTCATTAGTAACGCCACCTGTATGTGTAGTTATTACTCCAATAGGAGCTTCTTCTTGATATTCAATTTTGACTGCTTCTTTTGTTTTACTGTTGTTTATAATAATCCAAGCTTCTTTTTTATCACTATCAGAATAAAGCATTCTTTCTACTTTTCCATCTTCTTGGTATAAAGTTTCTTTATACATTCTTTTATTTTTATAAATAAAAGATTCACTCATTCCTCTTCCAAACCCATTATGTTCAACTTTTTGATAAAAATTCGTACTTTTTATGTCTTTTTCATATTGTTTATCAACTTTATTAATTATTATAAACTTTCTGTATGTGTCAATTGCAAATACCAATAATATTACTAAAACTATTATTAATATTTTCTCCCATGTTTTCATTTTCTTTTTTGGCTTTTCTTCCATTTCTTTTCCTCTTTTCTTTTGTTTTTTCTTATTCTACACAAAATCATTACAATAGTCAATGTTTATTATCTATTTTGTTTTTTTCTTAAGTGGCTAAGTTGGGACAGGCACACTTTAGCCATTTTTGTTTTAACTAGCTACAACTCTTGATTTGTCGAGGAGGGATTGGGGGACAGTCCTTGCCTGTTAGCAAAATAGATTTCATTTTTAGGTATATAGAATTAAATAAATAGCAAAGACTTTATATAAAATATATTTTTAAAATTCGAATGCAACTGAAAAAT
>CANPAC010000033.1 GCA_947571975.1 uncultured Clostridium sp.
GTGGGAAACAAAGCTACTTTTGCTTTTAAAGTAGGGGGTATTTCAAAAAGCTATATTTTATTTTAACCTGTTTATCGGTGAAAATGAAATGAATTTAATAGATAAACTAAACTTGTAGAAGTCTATGTGGAAAATATTATGGACAGGAGTTCGACTCTCCTCATCTCCACCAAATAAAAATAATAATATTATTTATTATGCTTATGTGTATCTTTTTTATTATCTTTCAATATTATTTCAATCATTGCTTTAATTTGCTCTTTTTGTGTATCAGTAGGTGGTGTATAGTTATTTATATCAAAACCAATTTCGGATAATCCTAGAGAATCAATGACAATTTCTTTTTTATTATTACTTTTAGTATTCATTTTTTGTTTAAACAAATCAGTTAAAGCATTGTTATCAAAATCGCTTAAATAGGCTAAATTTAAACAAGTAGCAAATTTTTTTATGTATGCTAGGCAATCCTTTTTTAAAGAAAGATTAATATTATAATAATTACTACTATTAGATAAAAGTTGCACATTTTTCAAATCTTCAACATGAAGAATTTTATCAAAAAGAGCTTCGTCATCAAACCAGTTGGTGTATTTATAATTCGTAATTACTATATAATTTTCTTTTTCGAGGCATCGTAAAAAAGATTCAAAAAGAAAAAGAAAAGAACAAACATAATTATAATCATCTAAAAAGTGATTTTCATGATAATATTTAATTAATGATATAGGTAAAGAATCCTTTTGTTTCAATGATTGAATTAAATCATTACTATATTTTTGAAATGTTTCAACAGATGATTCAACTTCGTAAAAGTTTTTGTCATTTTTTTTGTAAATAGTTAGACTTAAATTTTTTAATTGCTGATATATGTTATAAACAATATTTTCTATGGTTTCTTCTGAATAACCACATATCTGCATCAATTCTTCATAGCTAGTAATACCGTTAGAAGCAATGGCTATTTTTTCTAATATTTTGGGGGTAGGGGGGTTTTCTAATCTTTTATTAATATATTTAGAGATATAAGTTCTGTCAAGGGAAGCCTTTTTTCCAAAATCAGTCATAGTTGTGTAAGTAGAATTTATATTATTTAATATATTTGAAAATTTATCTTTATTAAACATAGTATAAATACCTCCGAAAATAGTATATCATAATACGTGAAAATTTTCAACAAAGAGTGAAAAAATTCCCTAAAAAGTATTGACAAATAAAAAGTGATATAGTATCATTCTTTTGTGAATAAATTCACAAAAGAATAGAGGTGATAAAATGAAAGTAAAAGAGGAAAAAGCATATTTTTTTAATTAATTTTGTGAATAAATTCACGAAAAATAAAGAAAAAGAGAAAGGGTCTGTATTATGGAAAAAGAGGAATTAATAAAAATATTAAAAGAATATAGAGAAAATAAATCAAAACTAAAATTAAGAAAAAAACAATTAGAAAAATATTTAATTAATATAGAGGTAGAACCAGAAAAAGGAATAACAAATATTTATGGAATAAACGAAAATATAAAAAGTAAGAATAGAATTTCTAATAAAGTAGAGAATGCTATAATAAATAGTGAGCAAAGACAATTACAAGTGTTAGAAAAACAAGAGGAATTAAAAAAAGAAATAAAAAGATTAGAAGAACTAGTAGAAGAAGCAGAAATAAGGCTAGATAGTTTATATAAAAAGGAACGAGAAATTTTAGTAGCATACTATGTAGATAATAGAGATGCAGAAGAAATAGGAAGAAACTTATATTTTAGTTTGTATAATAGAATTTGTTCAGCAGAAAATATATATAAAATTGTAAAAAAAGCCACAAAAAAGATATTAGAGTTATAAAGTACTAAAAAGATACCAATATTTTCTATATTAATTAATATTTGCATATAGTATAATGGCAATAGTAGAAATGTCAAAAATACACAAGACAAGTTCTATAGAAGATGGGATATAAAAAAGGAAAAAGCTAGAGCTAATTCCTTTTTAAACTTTTTTTACTTTTAGTTCTTGAGAAAATTTAAAAGAATTATGAGTAAGAGTATCATCAAGTAAATCTACAATAGGAATTAATTCTTTTTTATCTGGTAATAAGTAATACACTGGAGAGTTAGTAGATTCTTCAGAGTACACAGTAATATTAATATTACCAATTTCTGTTACATTTAGCCCATCTAATATTTTGCTATTTCTTACAGCATTAAAATTAATAATATTGTTTGACACATAAAACACCTCTTTCTTCTTTAGTATATTGTTATAAAAATTACAACAAATAAAAGTATATCAAAAATAGAATAAGGAATGTGTCGAAATATGTAAAAGAAATAAAATATTGTAAGAAAAATTATGAAAAATATACAAAAGTAGTATGACAGAATTTATAAATAAGTTATTAAAATTTTATAGCTATAAATCAAGACGTAGACGTATGTCTTATTTTATGCCGTTTTATCGTAGTTAGGCTATACAAAATAAACGAAATATTTCGGGTAATAGTTGGGGCTAAAGCAATGACTAGGACAAGGAGTTAAAAATGAAAGAAATTAAAAAAAATGCTAATGGTGGGGCAGAAAATGAATCAACAGGAGCAGAAAAAGCTTTTGATGAAATATTAAAAAACAAAAAATATCAATCAGAGTTTGATAGAAGAGTTCAAAAAGCTATTAAAACAGCAAAAAGAAAATGGAAGCAAGAAAACGAGGGAAAAAAAGCAGAAATTGAAACTAAACCAGTAATGTATATCAAATTCATATAAGGGAGTGATAGAATGAAGGTTGGTTTTAAATGCGAAGTAAAAGGAATGGATAAACTTGAAAGAAAGATAGACAAGATAGTTAAAGAATTACCTAAAAAAGTTAAAAAATGCATAGAGGATATATTAAAAAATATATAGAAATATGCGAATTAAAATTAATAATATGAAAGGAAGGATTTTAAGATGGCAGTAGAACCAAAAACAAGTACATTAACAAAAGTATATTATGGAGAAACGAAAGGAGGAGAAAGATTACAAATAGCGTATGTGCAAAGTATACCACAATTTTTAACACCACCAGAGGCAATCAACTGGTCTGCATTAGATATAGATGATGAAAGACAAGCGCCAGGAAGAAAAAAAGCGGAAAGCATGGAAATAGAATTCTTATTTACACAAGAACAATATCAAAAATTAAAAGAATTACAAACTGCTAATAAAAGTGTATATTGGTTTATTCAATTACCAGAGGAAACAGCGCAAACACCAGGAAAACCATTAACATGGATTTTCCAAGCAACTTGTTATGTAGGAATGTCAGAAATAGCAATTGATGACATGCTAAAAGCTAAAATAACATTATATAGAAATACAGAAATAGAAGAAACAGAAGGTTTTCCAACTGTTGAATAAAAGAATAAAATATAGAAAGCTAGAGGAGGATTAATCCTCCTCTCTTTTGCAAAGGAGAGAAAAAAATGATATTAGAAACAAAAAATAAAACAATAAAATTAGTATTGAAAACAAGGAAGATAGTTGATATTTCCAACATTTTAAAAAATAAAAATTTTGAGGAAGCTTTTACAAAAGCATATGCTATTTGTGATTTAGATGCTTTAACTAAAATGATATATATATTAGCAGAGGATGAAAATGGAAAGAATATGTTTACTAGTTCAGAGGAAGTATATGACTTTTTAGATGATTGTAGAAAAGAAAACAAAATGAATTTTATAGATATTTATAAAAAGATTGCTGAGGAATTAAATAGTGAGGGTTTTTTCAAAAGCAAGATGAGCAAAAAGGAACTAGAAGAGATGATTTCAAATCCTTTATCAACCATCAATATGAACGAATTAATGCAGAAATCAACAGAAAAGGCAATGAGCAAGATAGCAGAGGAACAATTTCAAGGTTACAAGGGATAAATGATATTGTAAATAATATAAAGGAGGCTAATAATTTAGTAGATTTACTATATAAAACAGAGCCTCTTTGCTATTATTTTGATATGAAGCCACAAGAGTTTTGGGATAGTACTTATAGACAAGTTAGTATTTATATGCAAACTCATTTGATTAAAGTTGTTGATGATTTAAAACGTGAAATAAATCTCCAAGAAGCAGTTACTAATAAGATGATAAGAGCTGATAGTATGAGTAAAAGACCGAAGATAGTTTTGATACGTGATAGTTATAAAGAACTGTTTAGGGAAGAAGAAGAAAAAATAATGTCTCCTAATGAAATAAAAAGAAGAATGCGTGAAGTTATGAATGAGGAAAAAAATAAATAATTCCACCTTTTCGACAAGATTCGACAAACTTTGCATTTTTTGTATGTTATAATTTCAAATATTGATATTAAATGTCATATAATAGAAAAGGGGGAAATGATTATGGCAAATCATGGAGAAACAAAGAAGAGTGGTATAGGAACTGCTGGTTTAGTATTAGGAATTATAGGAATTTGTACTTCATTTATTCCAGTTATAAACAATATATCATTTTTTTTGGGAATTTTAGCTGTTATTTTTGGAATTATAGCATTTGTTAAGCAAGATAGTAAAGGAAAAACAATTATTACTATTATTATAGGTATACTTGCTATCGTTATAACTCTTAGTGCACAAAAAACATTATCAGATTCTTTAAATGAGGCAATAGACACTTTTAATAACGAGATGGATGCAATGTCAGGAAATAAAACAGAAGAAATCTTAGCTAAT
Organism: uncultured Clostridium sp.; assembly: GCA_947571975.1. GTDB lineage: Bacteria > Bacillota > Clostridia > TANB77 > CAG-508 > CAG-269. The sequence continues at coordinate 4,698 of CANPAC010000033.1, forward strand.
AATGTGGATGTCAACATAGGAGATTTTCAAGCAACAAAGGGACAATATGGAATGACAGATACTAAACTAAAAGTTAATGTAAAAAACAAGAGTTCTGAAGCAAAATCTTTTAGCATTCAAATTGAAGCAGTTGATAGTAATGGTTCAAGAATCAATCAAGATACTATATATGCTAACAATTTAAATGCAGGACAAAGTCAAGATTTTGAAATATTTACATATGTATCTTCTGATAAATTAGATGAAATGAAAAATGCAACTTTTAAGATTGTAGAAGTTTCAATGTATTAAAAAATAGGAAAAGCATTTACGAAAATGTAGATGCTTTTGTTTTAATAAAATATTATTAAATTGTGCAATTTAGTTGCTTTTATACTATAAAAGGTTTAAAATAATTTTAGGAGGGGATATTGTGGCTAATTATCAAACAACGACATCAGATAAAGATGATGATATAGAATTATCAATGTGTATGTTTGGGGGCTGGTTTGGACTACATCATTATTATATGGGAAATATAGGAAAAGGATTATTATATACATTTACTGGTGGATTATTTATAATAGGATGGTTTATAGATACAATAAAAATAGCAAATAAAGCGGTAACAAAGTCAATTGAAAAGGAAAATAACTTACTAAAACAAGGGTACCGAAAGATATGTGATAATTTATATATAAATGAAAAAGATAAAAAAATTAATATACAAGAAAAAGTATTAGGATTTTCACAAATTATAGATTGTGAATTAATAGAAAATAAAAATACAATAAATAATTCTTATGGAAATACTATAGGTGAAATAAAAAATGATGGAAGAATCAAAACAAAGGTGAATACAACTTCAACAGAAACAATTTATTGCGACGAACTTTATATTAATATTACAATTGAAGATTTTAATGCTCCAAATATAAAATTTGATGTTATAAACAAAGGACATTTGAAAACTAATAGTGCAAAATATAAAAAAGCATTAGAAAATGCTAATAATATATTATCATTATTAAAAGTAATAATATCGAAGAATAATGAAAAGTATATTGAAAATGGAACAGTAACAAAGATAGAACACCGATATATCACAGAAGAAACAGCGCAAGAACAAATAGAAAAATTGTCAGAATTATATAAAAGCGGAGTATTAACAGAATATGAATATTATATGAAAAAACAAGAATTATTAGATAAAATAAAATAAAAATTAGATACTTACAGAAATGTAAGTGTTTATAGTAAAAGATATAATATCAAAATGTAAAAAGGGGGAAATAATAATGGCAAATGAAAAAGAAAAAAAGCCAATTTATAAAAAATGGTGGTTCATAGTATTATCAATAATATTATTATTTCCAATATTAATTTTTGAAATAGCTTTTATAATAGTGGTACCAACAGCACTAATACCTGAGTCTGTTTTGGGTTTGATAGTATATTATTTTATTAGAAAAGCAAATAGAAAAAAGAAAAGGAAAGAACAAATTAGAAAGAAAGAATCATTTTTTTTAAAACAGGGATATAGAAGAGTATATGATAATTTATATATAAATGAAGAAAATCAAAAAATAAATATACTAGATAAAGAATATGGTTTTTCACAAATTATAGAATGTGAACTAATAGAGAATAATAAAATAGTAAATAGCTCTTATGGAAACACTATGGGGAAAGTAAAAAATAATGGAGGAATAAATAGAGGGATATATACATTTTCGACACAAACAACTTATTGTAACGAAATTTATGTTAATATAACAGTAGAAGACTTTAATAATCCAAATATAAAACTTGATGTTAAAGATGAAGGAAATTTAAGAATTGGTGGAAAAAAATACAAAGAAGCTTTAAAAAATGCTGATAATATAGTATCTTTATTAAAAGTTATTATATCTAAAAACAATGAAAAATATATTGAAAATGGAACAATAACTAAAATAGAACATAGATATATTACAGAAGAAACACCTCAAAATCAAATAAAAAAACTATCGGAATTGTATAAAGATGGTATATTGACAGAATATGAATATAGTGTAAAAAAACAAGAATTATTAGATAAAATAAAATAATAAATTAATAAACGCTTACAAAATTGTAAGTGTTATTTTTTATGAAGTAGAAGAAGCTATAAAGGAAGAAGAAGAAAAAGTAACGTCTCCTAATGAAATAAAAAGAAGAATGCGTGAAGTTATGAATGAGGAAAAAAAAATAAATTACCTTCGACAAGATTCGACAAACTTTGCATTTTCTGTATGTTATAATTTTAAATATTGATATTAAATGTCATATAATAGAAAATGGGGAAATGATTATGGCAAATCATGGAGAAGATGAAAAAAACCAATTTATAAGAAATAGTGGTTTTGGGTAATTATTTTTGTAATACTAGTAGGAATTGGAGGGGCAAATAGTATAACTAAAAATAGCACAAATGTAGCAACAACAAGTCAAGCAGAGCAACAATCACAAACTCAACAAACAGTAGAAGAAATAATAGAAGTAGATTATAAAATTCTATATCAAGATTATCAAGATAATCTAATTAATGCAGATTCAAAATATAAAAACAAAATATTAAAGCTAATAGGAACAGTTGGGACAATAGACAGAGAAATAGACCAAAAGACTTATATAACATTTGATATTGATTTTTTGAAAAATGTTAGAATAACATTTAAAAAAGAGCAAGAAAGCAAAGTTGCGAACCTTTCTAAAGGTCAAAATGTTGCAATAAAAGGGAAATGTACAGGAACATTATTATTAACAACAGTTGTTTTAATAAAAGACTGTGAAATGGTAGAATAAGAATAGAGGGATAATATGGGGATATTTGATAAGAATTATGCAAAGTCAGCTAAAAATACTTATGAAGAAATTAAAAAAACATTAAAGCCTAAAAATAATAATAAACATATCTTATTGGTTCATACAGGCATACTAAATGGTAATAAACCAGAAACCTTATTAATGGTAAAAATCAATGAAATAATTGAAAATATGCAAAATGACGGATATGAAATAATAGATGTCAAATTAGAAATTGGAGGAACACAAGGATTATCTTATGAAACGCTGATAATATATAAATAACACTTACTTAAGTAAGTGTTTTTATTATGGGAAGGAGGAATTAATATGACAGTTGAAGAATTAGAAATAATTGTAACTGCAGAAGTAGAAGAAGCTATAAAAGAAATTATGAAATTATCACCAGCAATAAAAAAACAGATGAAACAAATAGAAGAGGTTTTTTCGAAATTCAGTACAAAGACAATACAAAATGAATTTCAACAAACAATACAATTTATGAAAAATAAAATCAAAGAGTTAAAAAATAGTATGCAAAATAGTGGAATAGCAATAAAAGTAAATGGCCAATATGCTCAAAAACAAATAGACCAAGTAGAAAAAGAAATAAATGCTGTGCAAAAGAAAATAAATGAACGAAGAATAGAATTAAACATAGATGAAATGAAGCCAAAATCAAAGATTAATGATGTACCAGAAGTAGCAAATAATACAATAAAAGAAGCGGACAATAAAAGCTTAGACAATAATATAAACTCTATAAATATGATAAAACAAAGTGATATTTTAAATAGTAAAATAATTCAATATAATACATTACTAAATACAGCAAGATTAGAAATGGCACAATTAGGACAGCAGACATTACAAACAACTAATATACAGGGGGCATTTGTTAGCATATTAGATGATTTTAAAGGACAATTAAATCAAGCAAATATAAGTATAGAAAATATAAAACAATCTTTTTCTAACGCATGGAATTACAACGGAAATGGAGATGTAGTTGTTCAAAATCTAGCAATTGCATTTAATAATTTATTAAATACAATTAATAATGTGGTTCAGAGTGAAGCATTCGAATCATGGTTGAATTGGTGTTCAGATAAATTTAGAGAAATTTCAGAAAAAATAGTGTCGATAGATTGGCAACCAGTTATTAATGCATTAACGGAAATAGGAACAAATGTAGGAAGTATAGCCTTAGAAATATTTAGCGGATTAGTAGATATTTTCAAATGGTTAGCAGAAAATCCAGATGTAGCTGAGAGATTATTAGCAACTGCAATTGCAATTGGAATAGTAGTTGGTGTATTGAGTACTATATCAGCAGTTTTATCTGTATTAAATCCAATAATGACTGTTACACAAATTACTTTATTACCTCTAATTGGTATTATAGCAGGAATTACAGGTGCTATAAGTTTAATAGTATTAGCAATAATGAATTGGGGAACAATTTTGGAGTGGTTAGGTAATATTTGGAATGTTATTGTGGATTTTATAGTAGGAATAGTAACAGGATGGATAGAAAATCAAATAGCGACATTTGAGTTTTTAAAGAATATTGTATTTACAGTATTTAATTCAATAAAAGACTTTATAGTTGGTATTTGGAATGGAATAGTAACTACAATTTCAAATGTATGGAATACAATAGTGACAAAAGTATCAGAAGGAGTATCTGGAGCATGGAACGCTATAACATCTATATTTGGAGGAATAGCAGATTGGTTTGGAAATATATTTAGAGGAGCATGGGAAGCAGTAAAAAATGTATTTAGTAAAGGTGGAGCTATATTTGATGGTATTAAAGACGGTATCTTAAATGGTTTAAAAACAATAGTAAATGCAATAATAAATGGAATAAATAAAGTAATAGCTATACCATTTAATGGTATTAATGCAGCATTAAGAGCTATAAAAAGTGTAAATATATTTGGATTACAACCATTTAGTTGGGTAAATACCATAGGAGTTCCACAAATACCAACACTAGCAAGAGGTGGTGTACTTTATTATGATACAATAATAAGAGCAGGAGAGTATAGTGGAGCAAGTACAAATCCAGAAATTGTAACACCACAAAATATTATGGAAGAAACATTTAACAAGGTAATATCAAGGTATCAAGGAAACAATAATAATAAACCAATCTATTTAACTGTAAATGTAGGAAATAATAAATTAGGACAAATCTTATTAGAAGATTTACGAAATATGAAAAGACAAACTGGAAACAACTTAGAAGCATTAGTAGGAGGATAAAATTATGTTATGGAAATTAAATGGAAAAACAATGAAAACGCCATCAACATATAAAGATGACATAGAAGATTTAGACAATGACAGTTACACAAGTAAAGTAACAGGGGCGTTAATTGACAATGTAATTGTACAAGGAATGTTAAAATTAGAAATGGCATGGGACTATTGTACAGAGGAAGAAGCAGAAGAATTATTACAAGCAACATATCAAAATCCGATGATAATAACAGTAAAATGTCCAAGTGTAAAGGGAGGTATCATAACAGCTCCATTTCGTGTATCAAAAAGGACAAGTGAAATGTGCTTAACAGGAAATGATGAAGATGCTTCTAAATCACGATGGAAAGTATCATTCAATTTAGTACAAAAATCAGTCGTTTCAAGTCAGAAAGGAGGATAAGATGTATCAAACAAGTAATGAATATAAACAACTTGTATATGCTGATAGTACAAGACATCTTCTTAATATTTATATAGAAGGTAATAAAGTTAACCCAGACTATATATTAGATTTTAAAGTTTCACATAATTTATTTTCAAATGATGAATTTTCATTAGGAAATGTAACAGCAAAATCAATAGAAATGAGGATATACAAAAGTTCTTTACCAGATAGTTATAATAATTTTTATGTAGAAACTGGAATTGAAAATGAAATTGTACCAATTGGATATTTTATATTAGATAGTATAGATAAAAATGACGATAATACAATAACAATTAAGGCAATTGATTATATGGTAAAATTTGAATTTAATTATGATGGAAGTAACTTAAATTATCCAGCAACAATGCTAGAAATTTTACAAGATATATGTTTAAAAGCAGGAGTAGAATTACGGTTCTACTTCTTTTTTAAACAAAGATAAACAAGTATCAGTATATGATAGCACTATATCTGCAAGGGAATATTTAAGTTATATAGCAGAACAAGCAGGAGGATTTGCTTGTATTAGAAGAGATGGAAAATTATATATAAGAACAATAGGACAAAATACAGCAGAAGTAAATATTGAATTATTTCAAGATTACAGTTGGGGCGAGTCATTTAAAATTAGTCGTGTAGCTTACGAAGATGGTGTACAAGATTTTAAATTTGGAAATGAAGTATATAATACATTATGGATTAATTCTGACAATATGTATATTGTAGATAGCAATCAAGTAGAAAATATTTACAATCAATTAACAGGTTTTGATTGTTATAGTTTTGAAGGAACTACAATAATAGATCCAAGCATAGATGTTGGAGATATAATTATAATAAATAATAAAAAAGTAATATATCAAGGTGATTTAGAATATGTAGGAAAATTTAAAGCTTCTATATCTAGTAAAATACAGGCTAAACAAAAGGAAGAAACAACTAGAACTGTAGTAAGTGATAAAACAAAAATAAGACGAGTACAAAGTGAAATAAATCAATTAGATGGAAAAATAACACAATTAGTACAAGAAACTGGAGAATATGACGAAAAAATAAGCAAAGTAGAACAAGATTTAGATAGAATAAAACAAACAGTAGAAAATGAATATGATTTTAAAAGAGAAATAGAAGGAATAACAGAAATTTATTTAGAAAATGCTATTCAAGCAGAAGTTTTAAATTTAAAAATAAAAGGAAATAAAACCTATAAAAGTGATTTATTTCCAGGAGAAGAATTATATTTAGAAGATGAATTACAACCTAATCAGGAGGTAAATTAAAATATGCAATATAAAATTATAATAGATAAACAAAGTAGAGTAAATCCATCAGGAGAACAACGAGAATATTTGATAGATATAGAAGAATTAAGAATAAAAGGAAATATATATGATTTACTTGTTGTTACTCCAGATAGAGCTTATGTAGAAAGAAAGTTACAATTAAATGAATACAAAGTGTTAACAGAATTAGAAACACCGAAAATTGAGGAATTAGGAGATTTGAATATAGAATTATTCAAAGGTAAAAATTATATTTATTTAATTGATATGGTAGGAAATCATTTTTATGCCGAATATGTAATAAAGAATGATTTTACAGATTCTTTTGTTACTAATATTGAAATGAATACAGCTATTAATCAAACAGCAGAAAATATCATGTTTTCAGTAAATAAAAAAGTAGATGAAGAAGAATTTGGTACATATATTACGCAAAATGTAGAAGAGGTAAAAGTTGCATGGAATCAGATTTCAGATTATATACAATTGATGATATTAAATAATAATGCAAGTTTGGCAATATTAGATAAAGATAAAAAAGTAATGATGTCTTTAGATAAAGAAGGACAACATTTTTTTAAAGATGGTACAACTATTTTTGGAGAAATGGGAGTACAAAAACATAATGATGAACAATTTATAAGTTTTTCAGTAGAAGGAGAATATGATAGTCAAATTCAAAATGGAATGGCTTGGGGAATAAGAACTAAAAGCGATGGAAAATTCTATCCAATTCTAAGTATAAAAAATTTTGCTATGGGAGAACAAAATAGTGATGCGGCTTATGGTGAATTAGAATTAAGTTCTTGTAATTTAGTATTAGATGGTTTTGGAACAGGTATACAAACAGGAGGAGTTTTAATAAATGGAGATCCATTAGAAGAAAGAGGAGTATATTTTTATGACATAAATAATAATAAAAATATAATGCGAGTTAGTCCAGACAATGGTTTTGGATTACCTAATATATCAATATTAGACAACATTAATTTTTATAAAAATCAAGCAGGAAGTAATAGCTTAAAAATTGGAGATGATGAAAATAAGTATTGTTTATTTACTGATGATGGTGAGGCGGATTTTGAGAATGTAAGAATTTGGAATGAATTGTACTGTAAGGGAACAGTATATGTTAGTGGACATATTTATTGTAATAATGGTGTAGAGCCATTTTCATTAGCAGAAAAGAAAAAGAATATTGAAAAATATAGTAATAAAGCTATAGATGAAATAAAAAACACAGATATATATTATTATAATTATAAAGAAGATGAAGAAGATTGTAAGAGGCGAGTTGGTGCAGTAATAGGAGAACAGTATAATTGTTCAAAAGAAATAATAGGAACAGAAGGAAAAGGAATTGATATGTATTCAATGCTATCAGTAGCTTACAAAGCTATTCAAGAACAACAAGAACAAATAGAACAACTACAAGAAAAACATAAACAAAAAGACGAGATAATACAAAATTTAATAAAAAAAGTAGAAAATATTGAAAAGGAGGTTTCAAATGGAAAAGATTAATTTTGAAGATGGACAATTACTAGAAAAAGCATATACAATTATAAACGGAAAAAAACATTATGTTGAGAAAGCTACATATACTGGAAGTACACCACTTTCAGCATTTGTATTAAATAAAATGCAACAAAATATAGAAACAGCAATTGAAGAAAAAACATCATTACCAACAGGAGGAACAACAGGCCAAGTATTAGCAAAAGCCAGTGATAATGATGGGGATGTTGAATGGGTTGAACAAAGCGGAAGCGGGACAACAACAGGTGATACCTTACCAATTGGATCAGTGCTAGAGTGGTATGCTGATACTGTTCCAGCTAACTGGTTATTGTGTGATGGACAGGCTGTAAGCAGAACTGATTATACAGAGCTATTTAGCTTATTCGGAACGAAATACGGAGTAGGAGATGGTAGCACTACATTTAATTTGCCAGATATGCGTGGAAAAGGACCAATTGGAGAAGATGAAAATGATGAAGATTTTAATGAAATAGGAAAAACGGGGGGAGAAAAGAAACATACATTGACAATTGCTGAAATGGCAAAACATAATCATAATTTTATTGATAACAATTCTAATGTAATGCCGACTATTGCAGCGATGAAGAATGGTGGTTCAAATGATTTAACACAAACTGGTGGTGCAAAAAGTTATGATTACTTTTATGTTAATTACACAGGAAATAATCAGCCATTTAACATCATGCAGCCCCACATAGTTTGTAAATTTATAATAAAAGCTAAACAGTCATCTGGTTTAGTAGCTACAGTAGTAGATAATTTAGGAAGTACAAGCGAAACAGACGCACTTTCTGCTAAACAGGGAAAAATACTAAATGACAAAGTAGAAAAAATAAATACACATTCTACAGAAGAAGTAGTAATAGGAAAATGGATAGATGGAAAAACTATGTATTCAAAAACATTTTCAAAAACTGGAAGTGGAAATATAGATATTTCAGATTTGAATATTGAAAATGCTTTTTTTGATTTTAGTAATTCTTATTTAACTTGGACTAACCAAGGTAGAATAACACCAATTACGCTTGTTTGTATTTCGCAAGGGAATGTAGATGGCAGGTATCAAGCAGGAGTTTATTTTAATGCTAATTTTTCTTCAGTAATAATAGAAGCAGGAACACAAGTAACTTTAGGAAAATGTTATATAACAATAAGATACACTAAGAAAAATGAGGGGTAATGAAAGAAATAAAAATCTTTCATTACTATGTGTGCCTATAAGTAGAGTGAAGCGAGAAAGGAATAAAATTAAAAATGGAAGAATTAATGAATTTGCGATTTACGAACATATGGTGGACAATAGCAGTACCACTTGTTTTGATGATATTAGATATTATAACAGGATATTATAATGCGTGGAAAAATGAAGAAGTCTCTAGTTCAAAAATGAGAGATGGTTTAGGAAAAAAATGTGCTGAACTATGTTATATAGTAGTGGGTTTTTTATTCAAATTTGCTTTTAGAATAGACATAGTAATGTATTTTATGGTTATCTATGTGTGCTATATGGAAATAGTATCTTTATTTGAAAATTGTGCAAAATTAGGGTTACCAGTACCAGACAAGATAAAAAATAAGTTGAATAACAAGAAGGAGGAATAGAGATGGAAGAAGAAATTGTAGAAACAATGGAATTAGCAGAAGAAGACGCAAGAGGGGAGGCAAACGAATAATGGATATACAAGAAAGATTATTAAGTATAAATCCATATAGCCGAACAGGAGAAAAGTTGCAAAGTGTGAAACAAATCGTAGTACATTGGGTTGGAAATGCAGGAAGTTCTGCTATTGGAAATAGAAATTATTTTGAAAGTTTAAAAGACAAAGGCATATATGCTTCTAGTCAATATATAATTGGCTTAAATGGAGAAATAATATGTTGTATTCCAGAAGATGAAGTAGCATATCATGCAGGAAATAGGACGATAAACAGAAATAGTATTGGAATAGAAAATTGTCATCCAGGATGGGATGGAAAATTTAGCGATGCTACATATAATAGTTTAGTAGAATTATGTGCAGACATTTGTAGAAGATATGGATTAAGTGTAAATAACATTATTAGACATTATGATGTAACTAGAAAAGATTGTCCTCTCTACTATGTTCAAAATCCTAGTGAATGGATAAAGTTTAAAAATGACGTAGCAAACAGATTAGGACAAGCAACTGTAAGTATTGCAATAGAAGAAATAAGAGGAAGTGATGAATCAGTGAGAAGATATAAAAATGGTAGTACAAAAGAGACTATTTATGCTGATACAGGATTAACTAGAGTAATAGGGAGTTTAAGCCCATACGAGGAATGTGATTGTTTTGGAGTATTTAATAATAGACCAATGGTACGTTATAAAGTAGATGGAACTAATAATTACAAGATTGGTTTTGCAGTTTGGACAGGAGGAGTACAATAGGAAAATATCAAAGAGCTCTATTGAAAAATTTCTTATAGGAGTGATTATAGTATGAGTATCAAAAGATTTATTAAAAAACTATTCACAAAAAACAAAAGTAAAGATATAATTTTAAAGAAAAAAGACGAATTAATGATAAGGAACTTTGCAAGTAGAAGAATAAAAGAAAATACTAATTTATTTTCTGATGAAGAATTATTGATTATAAAAAATAATAAGACTCTAATTGAAAAAGTATATATATTAGGATTTTTAGATAATATATAATTTCTAAGAAAAGTACAGGAAACAAAGTAAAATTAAATAATATTTAAAAATATTTTAAAGTAACTAAAAATAAACAAAAAGGAAATGAGGAGAAAATATAAATAAAAATTAACTCCTCATCTCCATTATAATTATATAAAATGTATGAAAAAGTATTTACAAATAAGAGTTAGAAGGCTATAATTAAAAATAGCTATAAAAAAGTAATTTAATAACGAATTTAAAATGCGGGTGTAATTTAGTGGTAGAATGTCATGCTTCCGACCTGATAGCGCGGGTTCGATTCCCGCCA
>CANPAC010000034.1 GCA_947571975.1 uncultured Clostridium sp.
CAAGCATAACAATCATACAAGTTGAACCAAAGATATGATGAAATGGTAAAAATGCAATATTTACGTCCTCTTTTCTAATATCTTCAACTAATTGCATACTATATACATTAGAAGCTATGTTTTTTTGTGAAAGCATAACTGCTTTAGATTTTGATGTAGTTCCTGATGTAAATAACAATATATTCATCTTATTATTATCAATTTTAGCTTCTACATAGTCTTTACTTCCATTATCTAAAAGTTCTTTTCCTAGTTGTTTTAATTCTTGTATAGATTGGTAACCTTCTTGTTTTGTCATACAAATATAGTTTTCAATATTTACATTTCCTCTTTTTTTGATTTCTTCAATATTCTCTTTATATTTTTCATCAAATACTAAAACATCTGCCTTACTTCTTACTAAACAGCTCTCTAATTCTTCTACTTGTAATTCTTTATCAAGTGGAATACTTAAAATTCCTCCTAATAAATTAGTTAAATGTGCAAGCACCCATTCATAGCAATTTCTTCCTACTATGGCAATTCGTTTTTGCTTGTAGCCTAAATCATAAAACTTAGTTCCTAATTGTTTTACTTCTTCTAAAAGTCTATTATAGCTTACATTTTCATAAGAAATATTTTCATCTTTATGCTTAATAATAAAAGCCGTCTTTTTATTATATTTACTTGCTGCATCATAAATTAAGTCCTTAATATTTTCAAATTCTGTTGCTTCAAAATATTTTTCTTTTTTCATATTTCCACCTCTATCTAGTATTGATTACTAGATTATCATATATTGAATATGTTGTCAATAGTTGACTAAGAGTTCAAAAAATGTTATGATTACCTTAAAATGAGGTGATTTAGAGATGAATACAGAAATAGAAAACTTCCATTTACCAAGATGGATTGAACTTCCTAATATTGATTTATATATTGACCAATTAGTTTCCTTTTTAGAACAATATCTAGCTGGTTATATCAAAAATGATAATGAAAAAAATGAAAAAATAATTACAAAAACTATGATTAACAATTATGTAAAGCAAGAAATTATAAAGCCTCCTATAAATAAGAAATACAATAAAGAACACATTTCATCTTTATTTGTTATTTTCATTTTAAAAGAAGTTTATAGTATTAATGAAATAGAAAAATTAATTCATTTAGCCATTGAAACCTCCCCTATTGAACAAGCTTATAATCGCTTTTGCTCAGAATTAGAGAAAGCTATTCGTATTGTTTTTGCTGAAAAAAATTATGTAAAAAATAGTAGACTTTCACAAGAACAATATATTTTAAGAAATGTAGTACAATCTTTTGCAAATAAACTATATGTACAGAAAATATATCTAAAGAAATAAAGTAGATAATTATCTACTTTATTCATCGTCATCATCAACAGCCTTTCTAGCCCTTGAAATAATTTCTACATGTTCTCTTTTATTACTCTCTGGTTCTTGGTTTATAATATTAGTAGTGTCTGCTAATTGTGAATATTTTTCTAAACTCATCATAACCATTGAACCGTAACCATTTTTCGTCAAGTAAATTGTTTGGTCATTTTCTAAAATTGATTTTTCAATTGAATTATAATCATTTTGTAAATCTGGTATTGGTCTAATTTGTATCATATTATCACAATCCTTTCTGAAAGTTAGTTATAGTATATCCAATTTTTTCAAAAATACACATATTTATATATTTTACATGAATTTGTAAATTTTACTAGACAATTTTCATTATTTTGTGTTATGATAGTAAAGAAAAAACAAAAGAATTACCAAATTGGTTTAAATGGAGGGAAATTAAATGTCAAAAACAAAAAAATTTATTTTTATTTTAGCAATTATGACTATTTTATTAGGTGCTAATTTCTGTTATGCTGTTGATTTAGATATGACAGATGATTTAACAAGTGGTATGAATTTAACGCCAACAAATTCTATTTCTAATAATGTTGCAAATACAAATGCAACTAATAGCAATACAACTCTTGATAACACAAATAGTTCTAATGCCAATACTAATTTAGATACAACTGTAGAAAATGATGAAGAAGAAACAAACAACAATAATAATAGTTCTTCTAATAATACTAATACTGCATTACAATCAAATTCACCTGTTACAGTAAGTGAATTAAACACATCATCAAATTCTAATTTACAATTATCAACTGTTCTTAACATACTATTAATTGTAATTGGTATTCTTTTAATCTTATTATCAATTGCTATTCTAATTCGATTAAAAAAATAAATTGTTAAAAACTCTCATTTCAGGGAGTTTTTTTTATTTTTTGTACGAATATTTTTCTTGAATTTAAAAATACTAATATTAGTATTTAATTTTCATATTTTATATGAAAACTAATAAGCTTATTAAAATTTTAAATAGGAGGATAATTTTATGTACAAAAAATTATTGATAAGTACTGCTATTTTAATTATAGGAATCTTTTCATTTACAATTTGTTTTGCTAACAATGGTTTGCAAGATGCTGCTGATGGTGTTAGAAACATAGTAGGTAGTGCAGAAAATGCTATTGAAGACGCAGCAAAAGGTGTTTCAAATGCTTCTAAAGATGCTACTAGTAAAATGGAACAAGGTGCTAATAATATAGGAAATGCAGTGATGAATACTACTAATAATTTCACTAATGCTGCAAGAACAGACAACAGAAACAATAACTATACAGCTACAAGAACTGCTACAACAGATAATACTTTTATGGGTATGAATGCCACTGCTTGGACATGGTTAATTATTGGTATTGCCGCTATCGCAATTGTTGCTTTAGTTTGGTATTATTCTATGCAAATGCGTTCTTCAAATTATGATAGAAGAGATTAGTTTTTTTAAGTTGTTATTAGGAGTTTTTTTCCTTATAACAACTTTTCTTTTTGTAATTTTTAGTAATATGTGTTATAATGAATAAAATTTAAATTGAGGTAAAATTATGAATACAAAATTAATTGCTAAAAACCCTACTGCTTATCACAATTATAATATAGAAGATAAATTAGAAGCTGGTATTGTTTTAAGTGGTACAGAAATTAAATCTATTCGTCTAGGAAAGGTTAATTTGAAAGATTGTTATGCTTATATAAAAAATAGTGAAGTTTATCTCTGTGGTATGCATATTAGTCCTTATGAGAATGGTAATATTTTTAATAAAGACCCCTTGCGTGACAGAAAATTATTGTTACATAAAAAAGAAATTTATAAATTAATTGGCTTAACAAAACAAAAGGGCTATGTTCTTGTTCCTATTTGCCTTTACTTTAAAGATAGTCATGTTAAAGTAGAACTAGGTATAGCTAAGGGAAAAAAACTTTATGATAAACGTCAAGATATTGCTAAAAAAGATGCTCAAAGACAGATTGCTATTAACTTAAAAAATACATATCGTTAGAAAAAAGAAAATCTAAGCCTACCATATTTATATTCTATGAAAAACAAAAGAGGGATTTAAGGAACGTTCCTCTTTCCCTCTTTATCTTCTTAAATTTTATTACTTGAACCAAATACGTCTATCATTTTATGTTTTACTGTCTCTTTGATTAATTCTCTTGCAGGTGTTAAGTATTTTCTAGGGTCAAATGCATTTGGTTGTTCAGCAAATACTTTTCTGATTCCTCCTGTCATTGCTAATCTTAAGTCTGTATCTACATTTATTTTTGATACACCTGATACACTTGCTTCATGCAATATTTCATCTGGTACTCCTTTAGCTCCTGGAATATCTCCTCCATATTGATTGCACATTTCTACTAATTCTGGTATAACTGTTGATGCTCCATGTAATACAATTGGTGTATTCGGTATTCTTTGCTTAATTTCTTTTAGAATATCAAATCTTAGCTTAGCTTCTCCTTTAAATTTGTAAGCTCCATGACTAGTTCCAATTGCTATAGCTAAAGAATCACATCCTGTTCTTTCTACAAATTCTTGAGCTTGGCTTGGATCTGTATACATAGCATCTGATGATGCTACATTTACGTCATCTTCGATTCCTGCTAATTTTCCTAATTCAGCTTCTACTACAACTCCTTTACTATGAGCATATTCTACTACTTTTTTTGTTAAGGCTACATTTTCTTCAAACTCATATTTTGAACCATCTATCATAACAGATGTAAATCCATTATCAATACACATTTTAGCGGTTTCAAAATCTGGTCCATGGTCTAAATGGATAGCAATTGGTACTTCTGGATATTCCTCTACAGCAGCCTCTACCATTTTCATTAAATAGTTAATTCTTGCATATTTTATAGCACTTGATGATGCTTGTAAAATAACTGGTGATTTGCTCTCGTTAGCGGCATCTACAATAGCTTGTATAATCTCCATGTTGTTAACATTAAATGCCCCAATAGCATAACCTTCTTTCATTGATTTTTCAAACATTTCCTTTGTTGATACTAACATATTCCTCTCCTCCTTCTTCTTTGTTATTGTATTTCTAATTTTCCATTCTGTCAAGTAATCTTATTTATAAAATAAAAGGTTTATATTAAATTTTATATATAAACCCGTTATTTTTACATTCAATCTGATATTTTTATTCTTCTTCGTTTTCGTAACTTGCACACATAGATTCATCAGCAGCTTCTGTATCGAAATCGTCTATTGGTGCTACATGAATTGCTTCTAATGTACATTTTGCCTTTTCTTGATTGTTATATTTACAGCTTGATACTGTACAATTAATTTTTTGATTTGGTTCCATTTTGTACCTCCTAATTTTTTTATATTTTTAGTATGTACAATTTTTTTGAAATTATTTTATTTTTTAAAAGAAGCCTGCAACGCAGACTTCTTTTTTCAAGATAATTTCAGATTTAAAACATGTTTTTTCAAAAATCAAAAGTTTCGATTTTATGAATTGCATTATCAGCTTCATCCATAAAATCTGCTACCTGTTTACGGTCGACATTATGTATCTTAAATTTCTTATATTCATAAATAACACTAGCTCCATCTTCACGGTTATATTCTTTATGAACATAGCTTTTATATGGCAATATTTCGACACATTTGTCAGAATAACGATGTAGTTCTCCTTTGCTATCAAATTCAGCCATTTTTCCCAATGCCTCGATATCAATGGTTGCACCACTTAAATCATAAAAATCAGAAACAATCTTCTTAATAGACTTATAAACTTTATAAACTCTTATTTCTTCATTGTTTGAACTTAGATAGTCATTTATCGACTTATCTATTCTTTGAATAATCTGTTTTTCTTGTTCAAACAATAAACCTGCCTGCTTTTCTGATGCATTTTCGACTGTAAACTTGAAATCTTCATGTTCATTTTTTCTTAAGAAACCTTTGATTTCAATTTTGCTTACTATGCTTTCAATTTTACTAATCCTAAACATCTCTGTCGTATAGAGTTTAACCTTCCAAGTAAGAGTATCATACACTATCTTTTGTGTAATCTTCTCTTCTTGTATGATTTCTATGATGCTCTTAGCGCCATAAGTTATTAAAACTACTTTATGCTCTTTCTCTGTTTTAATCTCTTGCAAACATAGCATATAATCATCTTTTGTCTTTGTAACACTAATAATCTTAACTGGTAGCATTATTCCTATTTCTCTTAGTGCATTATCAAACCGTGTCATAGGATCAATTTTTCCAGCCCATTGGATGATTATTTCCACTGCTTGCCTTGCTCCTTTGCCTTCTCCTTCAATTACTGAAATTCCATATTTTGTAACTATTTTTTTGTACCAATTCCAGTAATCTAAGCTTTGCTCCTTTCGTTTTCTCCTAAATAACATGTTCTTCCTCCTTTTTTTTGAAATCTACAATCTGATTTATTTGTTACTAATCACAAAAAGTGACTTATAACTATTATACATGCATATAGCAGTTATGTCAATTAAAGTGCTATTTTTCTATTTGCTTACAGTCCTTTTTATTTTTCACACAATTCTGTGGTGCTTCTTTAAAGCTCAAATACCAGGTAATGCCATTCCTATTTTTTTGAATTTCTGCATTTCTTTCCTGTAGTTGGTTAAAAGTTTTTGGAGGTGATACAATTACTGGTTGACCAGGCATCCAATTAGCAGCTGTTGAACCTTTACTACAATCTGCCATTTGCAAAGCTTGCACTGTTCTTATAATTTCTGGAATAAATCGTCCTACATTTAGTGGATAAATTAAAATGGTTCTAACTATTCCCCTATCGTCTATAATGAAAACATTTCTTACTGTTTCGGTATTACTAATGTCATTTGCTATCATTCCATATTTTCTTGCAATTTGACCATTTCTATCGGCAATAATTGGAAAAGATATTTTAATTCCTGTTTTGCAATAAATGTCATACATCCAAGCTAAATGTGAACTGTTACTATCTACACTTAATCCCAATAGCTCTGTATTTATATCTTTAAAATATTGGTGTGCTCTAGTAAAAGCTATCATTTCTGTTGTACATACGGGGGTAAAATCTCCTGGATGTGAAAACAATACTAACCACTTACCTTTATAATCTTCTAGTTTAATTTCTCCAAATGTAGTATTGGCTTCAAAATCTGGTGCTTTTTGTCCTATTTTTACATTTCCATTCATCATTAATTCATAATCCATAAACAAACTCCTCTCATTTTTGTATATTGTATGAGAAGTTTTAATTTTTAGTTACGATATTTTTATTTTAGACTTTCCTTTTTTTCAATTCTATTTGCTTCTTTTTCTGTTAAAAATCCATACTCTATCATCTTTTTCATAACTTGCCTTTGTCTTTGTCTTGCTAAATCTGGATTAACAGTAGGAGAATACACAGAAGGAGCATTTGGAATACCTGCTAACAAAATACATTCATAATCTGTCATGTCCTCTAACTCTTTATTAAAATATCCCTTACATGCTTCCTTTACTGTCTGATAGCCATCACCAAAATAACTTGTATTTAAATATAACTCTAATATTTTATCTTTACTATAATTTTTTTCTATTTCAAAAGCCATAAAAGCTTCTGCTATTTTTCTAGTAATTTTCTTTTCCTGTGTAAAATAAATATTTTTTGCTAGCTGCTGTGTTATTGTACTTCCACCTTCTATAAATTTCATTGCCTTAATATCATTAACAGCAGCTCTTCCTATTGCAATTATATCTATTCCTTTATGATTATAAAAGCGATGGTCCTCTACTGATATAACAGCATTTATATACATTTGTGGCACTTCTTTAAGTTTTGTATAATTACTTTTTTTCTCTATAATTGCTACTTTTTTAGTAAGTGGTACTTCTTTTAATTTCTGTTTATAAGTATCATGTGCATTTCCTACTATTAGCAAGCTTATACTTATCAAAACAAATATTACTACTAAAATTATTTTTTTTACTATTCTCATAAAAATCACTCTTCTTTAATAATATTCTTGCTTCCAATATAAGTAGCTAAAAAATAAGCTCCATAAATTACTCCAATAACAAGAACTGTAATTACAATAGAAGGTAACAAATCATCACTACTTGCTAACCCAGCCATCATACTTAACACAAACTGAATCCCAAAAACAGAATGAATAATTGCTAAAATAAGTGGTAGCACGAAAAATATTCCAATTTGCCTAAATAATGCTCTGTTTATCATTTTTTCATCACAACCAATTTTTCTTAAAATGATGTATCTTTGTCTATTATCAGAGCTTTCTGTCAATTGTTTTAGAGCTAAAATCGCAGAACTTGCAATTAAGAAAATGACTCCTAAATATATAGCAATAAAAGTAATAATTGTTGCTACTCCTACGCTTGATTCAATAATTGTTATTTTAGTAAGACCATTTAGTGTAATTCCATTATCATATAGTTTTTGTATAATACTAGAACTATCTTTATGATTAAACATCTCTTCTAATTTCTCTTTTTCTTCGTCTATATTAGTATTATAATTAGCAGCTAAAAAAGTCTGTTCTTTGTTTTCTTCTGCTAAAGGGCAACTATCTGGAACTAAAATAATTCCTGTATTCACATGACTAGTTGACATTACAATAAATCCTTCCTGACATTCTGAATACTTTGATTCATATTTTTTCCCTTCAATAGTAAGAAAATGCTTTTCTTTTTCTAACACAATATTTCTTAAATTTGCTATATTATCAAAATCACATAAAACAATATACTCATTATCATCTAATTCATATTGTTTAGTTCTATAAAGTTTTGCAATTTTATTATAATCACTTATTCGTACAATTGTCTCTGGTGTATCATAAGTAAGCATAGGAAATTGCGTCTTCATTTTATCAATCGAATTCCCAAAAAATGTTTCCATTGTTAAATTTTTATCAATATATATTGGTATTTCAACAATATCTTTTAACAAATTTATATCAAATCCATTATTTTTTAATGTTTCCTCTATTGTTATTTTAGAGTCTTCCCTGCTAGTTTCAGTATAAGTAATTTCTTTTCCATATGCATTTACTGTTTTTTCTGGTAAATTTGCTGTTTTATATAAATTAATATCAACTGGTGTCATTTCATTTAAATCTTTTTGCATTGTATTTCTCAAAGACAAACTAGAAGATAAAATTGAAATTGTCATAAATAGCATTAAACATATAACACTCATACTAACTACCATAGTATTTATCTTATTATTAATTTGTCTTAATACAAACATATTAGTATCTTTTAAGTATACTTTTTTCATAGACTTTATCAAATGTAAAACAAATCCCGATAAAGACCAAAAAATTAAAATTGTAGATACTATCCCCATTAAAATTACTGGAAGCATCTTATCAGCTGTATCCATGGTTTGCACTCCACCAGTTACTTTCCAATAAGCATATCCTAATATACTACTTGCTATAATGAAAATTATAACACATAAAAATGGATTTTTAATTTTTATTTTTTCATTCTTCTTTAAAGCTGTAAGTAAGTTAATTAATTTATATCTTGAAATTGTAATTGTATTAAATATAGCAACCGCTACGTACATAATAGCAAAATACATACAAGTCTTAATACAAGCATCTTTTGAAAATACAAAAGTAAATTCACTCATATCTGCTTCAAATAATTTAGAAACTAAAACTGACATAAACTGTGAAGCAAATACTCCTACTACAATTCCAATAACAAGTGATATAATTCCAACTAATATAGTTTCTATCAATATAATTTTTGATATTTGTCTTTTCCCCATTCCGAAGTGTCATATAAATTCCAAATTCTTTTTTTCTTCGATTAATTAGGAAATTATTAGCATATACAATTAACAATCCTAATATAATAGCAACAAATACAGAAACCATTCCAAGCATACTAATCATCAATTTTATAATACTTCTTGTAGATTCTGATACTGTAAGCATTGCTTCTTGGCTATCTAAAGAATTAAACATATAGAAAATAGCTACACCTAATACTAATGTTAAAAAATATATAGCATAGTCTTTAAAACTTTTTTTCATGTTTTCAAAAGATAATTTAAATAACATCGTTCAAATCACCTCCAAGAAGTGTTTGTACTTCAATTATTTTTTCAAAAAACTGTTTTCTCGTGTCATTTCCTTTAACCAATTCATTAAAAATCTTACCATCTTTAATGAACAAAATTCTACTAGCATAAGAAGCGGTAAAAGCGTCATGAGTTACCATTAAGATAGTAGCCCCCATCTTTTGATTTAATGTGTCAAAATTTTCTAACAATTGTCTTGCTGATTTAGAATCTAAAGCTCCGAGTTGGTTCATCTGCTAAGACCAACTTTGGATTAGTAATAATTGCCCTTGCTGATGCAATCCTTTGCTTTTGTCCTCCAGACACCTGATAAGGATATTTTTTAAGAATATCTGTAATACCTAGTTTCTCAGCTATATTACTTACTTTTTTATCTATCTCTTTCACATTTACCTTTTGTATAGTAAGAGCTAAAGCTATATTTTCATAAGCAGTCAAAGTATCTAATAAATTAAAATCTTGAAAAATAAAACCTAATTCCTCTCTTCTAAACTTATTTAACTTATTTCCTTTTAGTCTAGTAATATCTTGCCCATTAATTATAATATTTCCTGCAGTCACTTTGTCAATCGTTGAAATACAGTTTAGTAAGGTTGTCTTTCCACTTCCTGACGCTCCCATAATTCCAACAAACTCCTTTTGGTCTACTTCGAAACTAATATTATCAATTGCTTTACTTAAATTTGTTTTAGTTCCATAATATTTTTCGATATTTTTAACCTCTAAAATTTTTTCCATTGTTTTACTTCTCCTTTCTACTGGCTATGGTCAAGTTGGGACAGGCACAACTTAACCATGGTCATTGGGATTAGCAAACTTTAGCTATCCCCTCTTTTATATTTTAAGTATAAAGCATTAAAGCAAAAAGTAAAATCGATTTTCCTTACATTTTTCTTACATTTTTGTAAGGTTACATTTCTAGCATGAAAGAAGAACCACAAGCATCTTCATCAAACCTATGGTTCTTTTAATTATTACAAACAACCTATATAACTACTTTTAGGAAAAACTATTCTTACTTCTGTTCCTTCATCTTGTACCGAATTTAATTCAATTGCAATTCCTAATTTATCACATAACTTTTTACACAAATACAAACCAATTCCTGTAGATTTTTTATTTGCTAGTCTTCCATTAGTTCCTGTAAATCCTTTTTCAAAAGCCCTTGTAATTTCGCCTTTTCTAATGCCAATTCCATTATCTCTAATATATAAAATAATATTTTCTTTGCCTTGTTTTGCACATATTTCAATTTCTGTATTTTCTTGTTGTTTTTTATATTTCACACTGTTTTGAATTAACTGATTTAGAATAAAAACAATCCATTTACTATCTGTATTTACCTCAAATTCCAAATCGTGCAAATTTATACTTACCTTTTCTTGAATCAGTATATTTTTATTCTTTTTTATACACTCATTAACCATGTCCTTTAGCAAACTTTTCTTAATGTAGTAATCTTTTTCAACAGTATTACTTCTTGCATAAAATAAAGCTTGTTCGATATAATCTTCTACTTTATCTAATTCCTCGTTAATGCTTTTAGTAGAAGCTGTCTTATTATTTTCAATAATTAACTTACTTGCTGCTATTGGCAATTTTATTTCATGAATCCAAAGTTCAATATATTCCTTATAATCCTGTGTTATATATTTATATTGATTGACATTTTCTAACATTGATTTATTAGTTTGTTCTAAAATTTCCTTTAATATTTTGCCCTCTGCAAAATTTGGGAAATCTATAAGCTCTGTTATTAAATATTTTTCATCTAATTCATTTAATCTATTTATTACTTTTTTATAGAAATTATTTTTTCTAATATATTCAACAGTAATACTTAAAATATATAATCCTAATATCATAATTGGAATATAAATTTTAAGCAGATTACTAAAAGGATAAATAGCTAATAATATTTCAATTGTTACAATTCCAAATATCAATAAACTTATAGTTAAAAACTTATCTTTCAAAAAATCCTTTAATGGCATTTTTTCTCCTTCCAATGGTTAAAGTGTGCCTGTCCCAATTTAGCCAAAAATGGTCAAATTAGGGACAGGTTTAATTTTTGTTAATTCTATTTTAAGATATAACCTTGACCTCTTCTTGTTTCTAATAATTCTTTTAAGGCTAACTCATCTAATTTGCTTCTTAATCTTGTTATATTTACTGTTAAAGTGTTGTCATCTATAAAACTCTCATTATCCCATAAACATTCCATAATTTCTTCTCTCGAAACAATTTTTTCTCGATTTTGTACTAAATATTTTAATATTCTTAATTCATTTTTTGTTAATTCTATTGATTGATTTCCTTTTTCTATTGTACTTTTTCCAATGTTTAATATAAATTGTTTACAGTCAATTTTTTCTTGTTTTATTGATTCTATATTTGTTCTTCTTAGCAATGACGCAATTTTAGCAAGTAAAATTTGAATATTAAATGGTTTTGTTATGTAATGGTCTGCACCATAATTTAAGCTTAATAATTCATCTAGTTCGTTGTCTCTACTTGTTACAATTATAATTGGCATATTTGATTGTTTTCTAATTTCTTTGCAAATATATTCCCCATCTACATTAGGCAAATTTATATCTAATAAAAGCAAGTCTGGCTTTTTCTCTATAATATCTTGCAAAGTATTATTGAACGTCTTTAAGGTGCTTACTTGATATCCATTATTGTTTAAAAAAATTTCTAATTCATTTCTTAGTTTTTCGTCATCTTCTACAATTAATATTGTTTGCATTTTTAGTTCCTTTCGTTGTCATTTTTGTTTTTATATTTATTTAAAAATCCACTATAAACTTCTTCTAACTGTGGTATTTTCTTAAAATCTTCTGGTTTAGGCACATTTGGAAGTTGTATATTTATATTTGCTTTGTCTAGTACATGTTTTACAAATTCAGCACAATAAAATGATTTTTTTACTGTAATTTTTTTACGAAATCCTGCTGCAAATAGTCCTAAGATGTTAAATGTATATTGTTTCTTTTCTTTTTCTATGGTTTGAATAGTCTTCTTTATACTTTTGTATTGTTCCTCTGTTACTTCTAAAGAATAAATCTTTGCTTTTGTCATATAAAATCTTTTAAATGTTCCATTATCAATATATTCATGTACAAACCCAGCCCAAAAAGGATTATATGGATTTAGCCTTCCAAAACTATACATTTGCTTTAGTTCTATGTCTAATGCAATTGAAACATGAGAAAATTCATCTTTTGTATAGCTTTTTATTAATTTAGATAAGTTTGTTCCTGTATGAGTTAATATAATGTATACTTTCATAGTTTTAATCTCCTTATGTTACATTATATCATCTTTTTTTGGCTTTTAAAACTATTTTTCTATATTTCTTTTTTCTGATAGATTCTATATGCTACCTTATATGAAATATAATAAATAATTACTGTTGCTAAACTTAAAATAATAGGAATTATATTTGAAATAAATGTAATTATATTATTTTCTAATAAGTTAATTCCCCACTTTTCTCCTATCCAAATAATACCTCCTAATAAAAATGCAATAATTGCTATAGCAATGAAAATCTGTATTCTACCTTTTTCTGCACCATATTTATATATACAAGGTATTTGAATTGCTTCTACTATTCCAATACCAAATACACTACCAATTGCTATTACTATTAATTCTTCAATATTTGGCAATTCATTTTGCATAGAAAATGCTAAAATTATATTTGCAATTACTCCTATGATTGCTCCTATTATTGTTGCACCAATTACCAAAATATATTTTGATAATATTACTTCTTTTTTAGTTAGTGGAAATGTCAAAATATATTTATCTGATTTTGCCATTTCATCATAACTAAAAGTTGCTATACTAAACATTCCAAAACCTAATGTAATCATAACTGTAAGAACATTTCTTGTATTTTCCTGCGAAATTGAAGTAAGTATAAATATAGCCATAAATACAATTAATGTTCTTTTATAACTTTTTAATTGTAATAAATCTTTTATAATTAATCCTTTGATTGCCCTCATTTTATTTTTCCCCCTTAATATAAATCAGCATAATATCTTCTATCGTAGTTTTATCAATAATCTCAATATCATATTTTTTTCTAAATTCTTCTTTGTTTTCTATTAAAATATCATACTCATATCTACTTTTTTTATATTTTATAAAATCCTTTTTGTCTATCTTTGTAAAATCTTCTTTAGAACATTTTACAATTCCATAATTTTCTAATAAATCATCTCTTGTTTTGCTAAGTACTATTTCTCCATCATTAATAAAAGTTATATAGTCAGCAATATGTTCTAAATCAGAAGTAATATGGCTTGATACTAAAATAGAATTTTCTTCGTCTTGAATAAATTGCTGAAAAATGTCTAATATTTCATTTCTTGCTACAGGGTCAAGTCCTGATGTTGGTTCATCTAATATTAATAATTTAGGATGATGAGATAGAGCTGTTGCTATTTTTAGTTTCATCTTCATTCCACTTGAAAATTCTTTAGTTATTTTATTTTTAGGAAGTTTAAATTTTTCAATGTAATCAAAATATAATTTCTCATCCCAATTTTTATATATTCTTTTCATAATTTTATTGATGTCTACTGTATTCAAATATTCCGACAAATAGCTATCGTCTAAAACAACACCTATTTTTTCTTTTATTGCTTTTTCTTCTTTTCTATTATCTAAACCAAATATTTTGATTTCACCATTATCTCTATGAATTACATTTAAAATAGCTTTTATAGTAGTTGATTTTCCTGCACCATTTTCTCCAATCAACCCCATAATTGTTCCCTTTTGTAAATTTAGATTAATATTTTTTAGAGAAAAACCTTCATATTGTTTTTTTAAATTTTTAATTTCTATTACATTTTCCATTTTTTAAAATTTCCTTTCATTGATAATTTTTATATAAATATTCTAATCTTCATATAAATAATCTAATAATTCTATTAGTTGTTTTTTACTAATGTCTGTAATTTTAGCAATTTGTATACTTTTTTCTAACAATTCTTCTATTCTCTTAACTTGCTCTTCTTTTACTAATTCTTTATTTCTTGAAATAACAAAGCTTCCCTTTCCTTGTATTGTTTTTAAGTATCCTTCTTGTTCTAATTCATCATAAGCTTTTTTTACTGTTAATATGCTAATTCGTAAATCTTTTGCTAAACATCTTATCGAGGGCAACATAGAATTTTCTTTTAATTCATTGTTAATAATCGATTTTTTAATTTCTTTTTTAATTTGCTCATAAATTGGCTCACTACTACTATTACTTATAATAAAATTCATTTTTTCACCTTCTAGTCATATAACAGTATATAACAGTATACAACACTTGTCAATAGAATTATAAAAAAATTGATATATAATCATTTATATGTTATACATCAATTTTTTTATTTATCTCATATATTACTTTATTTATTACTTCATTTATATTTATAATTTGCATTAAAACTACACTGCTGTATATTCTCCTAAGTCAAACTGTTGCTTCCATTCTTCTAGATATGCTAGTCTTGCATTATGAAAATCTAGTCTATTGTTATGACTATACAATAATTTTTTAAATTCTTCATGTTCTATATCATTTACTCTTTGTAATGCAAAGATTTTCTCAAATTTGCCATCCATATATTCTCTCATTTCTGTAAATTGGTTGCTAATACTTTTTTGCATTGTATCTAATACTAACAAAATATCCTTTCTGTCTTTTTTACGTCCTTCCTCTAATGCTGTTATTCTTTCGTTGCTTTCATCTATTCTTTTGTTTATTTTATTTAGCTCTTTATCGTTTTGTTCCCATCTTATATCGTTTTCTTTCCAACGTTTTTCATTTTCTGCCCATCTTTTTTCATTTTCTGCCCTAAAATCATGTAGTTCTGTTTTGACTTCACGAAGTTCTTTCAATATTAATTTCTCAGTTGCACTCTCCATATAATCACCACCTTTCTAAAGAATAATCCGAATCTATTTTAGATTTATATGTAAAATTGACCTAAAATATTTCTAGTCAATATTTAATCATATGTTCCATCATTTGTCAATACCAAACTAAAAAAAAACAAAAATAGTCGCTATTATTCAGTAAAAATATATTATAGTTTTAAGCCCTATAACTCTTGATTTTATGTTAATGGCTAAGTTGGGACAGGCACACTTTAGCCATTATTGTTTTAACCATCTACAACTCTTGATTTGTAAGGCTGATTATTAAAAAAAGACAAATGAATTTATATAAAATATTTCTTAAAAATTCTCGGCTGCCTTACAAACATT
>CANPAC010000035.1 GCA_947571975.1 uncultured Clostridium sp.
ATATAAATCATTTGCTATTTATTAAGATATACCTTACTTACAAATCAAGAGTTGTAGATAGTTAAAACAATAATGGCTAAAGTGGGACTGTCCCAACTTAGCCATTCAATTTAATTAAAATTTAATGCCATCTATACAATATTCATAAATAAAGCTTTCTAAATCCTGTATTTCATCTGTTTCATAGTATGTTATAAGTCGTTTTCCAAATTCTTCTCTTTTTTCAATTGGAATTGTTATTACTCCGTATTCCATTTTGTATCATAATTTGATTAGCAAATAACATTGCACTTCTTTTATTTCCATCCCAAAATAATTGAGATTTCATAATACATGCCATTGTTCTAATCGCTCTTTGTGTTGCACTTTCAATGTGGTTAATTTTTTCTATTTTTTCTTCAAAATCTAGTTTGTTTGGCAATACTGGTTTCCAATTAGTTCCTCCTATTCGAACATCTCCACTTCTTAATTTTCCAGCATTTTCAACAAGATTACTTCCTACTAAGGCATTTATACTACATAAATAATTAAAATCTGCTTTTTGTTCTATTGTACTTAATATAAATTGCCATGCGTGTTTTAAATTATTAATAGTAACTATTTCATCTATTCTTAAACGACCAATATTTCCACCATCATAAATTTGTTGCGTTTCAGGAAATGTTACATCAATTCCTTCTAAATGAGCACTCTTCCAGATATAGTCTACTATGTTTCTTTTTGCTAAAAATATATTTTGCTCTATTGTCATGTTGTACTTATCTTGCATCTTTTATCCTCCATTTATAATTTTAGAATATTCCTACTATTTCTCCATTTTCATCTATATCAATGCTTTCTGCTGATGGGATTTTTGGAAGTCCTGGCATTGTCATAATTTTTCCTGCTAATGCAACAACAAATCCTGCTCCTGTTTTTAGATTGATGTCTCTAATAGTTATGTTGTAATCTCCTTTACATTCTAAGTTTTTAGCGTCATCTGAGAATGAATATTGTGTTTTAGCAATACATACAGGTAAGTTTCCATATCCTAAGTTTTCTATTTTTTTGATTTCAGTAAGAGCTTCTTCTGATAAGTCTACTCCTTTTGCTCCATAGATTTTTGTTGCTATTTTTTCAATTTTTGTTTTGATTGAGTCTTCTAAGTTGTACATATAATTGAAATTGTTTTCTGGTTTTTCTGTTAATTTTACTAGTTTCTCGGCAATGTCTCTTGCTCCTTCTCCACCTTTTGCCCATCCTTCTACTAGGCTTAGTTCTACACCTTTTTCTGCTAGTTTTGCTTTTAAAAATTCAATTTCTTTTTCTGTATCTTGTACATATCTATTTAATGCTACAACTACATTTAATCCAAATTTATTTTTTAGGTTATCAATATGACGATATAGATTGTCTATTCCTTTTTCTATTCCTTCTAGGTTTTCTTCTTGGATTTTGTCTTTTTCTACTCCACCATGATATTTAATAGCTTTTATTGTTGCTACTAATACAACGGCGTCTGGCTTAATTCCTGCTTTTCTACATTTTATATCAATAAATTTTTCAGCTCCTAAGTCTGCACCGAATCCTGCTTCTGTTATAACATAGTCTCCTAGCTTTAATGCTAGTTTAGTTGCTATAATGCTATTACATCCATGGGCAATGTTTGCAAATGGCCCACCATGAATAATTGCTGGTGTATGTTCTAGGGTTTGTACTAAATTTGGCTTTAAAGCATCTTTTAATAAAACTGTCATAGCTCCTTCTGCTTTTAGTTGTTTTGCATAAATTGCTTCTCCTTGTTTATTATATCCAATTAATATATTTCCTAGTTTTTCTTTTAAATCTTTAATATCAGTTGCTAAACATACGATTGCCATTATTTCTGAAGCTACTGTGATGTCAAATTTGTCATGTCTTGGAATAACCTTTTTTTCTCCTGATAATCCTGTTTCTACTTCTCTTAGTTGTCTATCGTTTAAGTCAACACATCTTTTCCATACTATTTTTTCAAACCCTAATTCATTTCCAAAATAAATGTGGTTATCAATTAAGCTTGCTAATAAATTGTTAGCTGCTGTAATTGCATGAATATCTCCTGTGAAGTGTAGGTTTATGTCTTCCATTGGTGCAATTTGTACTTTTCCTCCTCCTGTTGCTCCTCCTTTTATTCCAAATACAGGTCCTAAAGATGGTTCTCTTAAAGCTAATATTGAGTTTTTTCCAATGGTCCTTAGTCCATCTGCTACTGCTATACTTATTGTTGTTTTTCCTTCTCCTAATGGTGTTGGATTTACAGCTGTTACTAAAATTAATTTTCCGTTTTCTTTGTTTTTTAGGTTTTCATAAACTTTTTCTGATATTTTTGCTTTGTATTTTCCGTATTGTTCTATGTCTTCTTCCTCAATTCCTACTTTTTTTGCTATGTCTGTTATTTTGTCTAGTTTTGTACTTCTTGCTATTTCAATATCTGTCATTTTTTATTCCTCCTTTTAATTTATTTACTTTTATATTCTTCTTCTTCATTTTTTCTATTTTGACTCATAATTATAATTCTATGTAATCTTTCTACTTCTTCTTTTGATAGACCAGATTGTTCTCTTGCTTTTTCAATTCCTTCTTGTCTTTTCAATACTATAATTGCTTTACTTGTATTTCTAGCTTTTTGCTCTATCTCTTTCATTTGCTGCTTCTCTGTTTGAGAAAAATCTTCTCTGTTTATCAGTTCATTTACAGTTTCTACTACCTGCTTAAGTCTACCTCTTTTAAAACAAGATTTTAAATAAGAAATTACATCTTCTCCTGTTGAATTTTTTTCTATTAATGGTTCTTGTTTTGATTCTGAAAGTTTTTCTTCTTTTTTTGCTTTCGGAGTATTTTTGTCTCCTTTCATACTTTTTGCTGTTTTTTTATCTTTTAATTTTCTTAATTCCTTATATATCTTTCCTAAAGAAACATCTCTTTTTAGTTCTCTTTTTATTGTTTCTTGTATTTGTTTTCCTTGTATTTTTGGGTCTTCATTATATAATCGTTCTATTTCTATCTCTATTTCACTTTTAGGTTTTTGAGGTTGTGGCAATTCAATTCCTAGTTCTCTTAAATATACTGTTACTGTTGCTAAAGAAATACCTACTGTTTTTGCTATCTTGCTTCTATCTATTCCACCTTGTCCGTACTAGTCTTTCTACTTCATCCTTTTTTCTTTGTTTCTCTTGTGACGTATTTGCCCTAGTATTCATTTCAATTTTTATCTTTCCTTGCTTTTCTAGCATTTTGATATCATTCATTATAGTCGCATTAGTAACATCTATTTCTAAATCTTCTTTTAATTTCTGTCTTATTTTACTATAATTACTAATACCTTGTTCATTACAGTATTCTATTTCTTTTTTTTGTCTCATTTCCATTAATTCTGCTTGGCTAGGTAATGATGGTCTTCCTTCTTTTTTTAATTCTTCTAAATCTCTATCTAATAATGACACTGAAATCCCTACAATTTCTGCTATTATATATCTGTCTTTTTTACCTTGTTCAATTAATACTACTTCTTTTTCTTTCCTTTTTCGTTTTAATTCTCTTCTACTTTCTCTATTTTCTATTTCTCCATTTGCCATATATCTTTCCTACCTTTTAAACTATTAATCCTGCTCCTACTCCAATTAAAGCTCCTACAAATACTTGAATTGGTGTATGTCCTAATACTTCTACTAATCTTTCTGAAACTTGCATTCCTGTTAAGCCAGGAGTTTCAATCAACTTATTTAACATTGCAGCTTGTTTTCCAGCTGCTCTTCTTACACCACATGCATCATACATTACAACAAATGCCACAATCAGTGCTACAGCAAATATAGGTGTTCCTACTCCTTCATATTTTCCTATCAAAGTTGCTAATCCTGCTACTACAGCTGAATGAGAACTTGGCATTCCACCTGCTCCTATAATTCTTTTAAAGTTAAATTTCTTTGTTGTAAATAAATCATAAATCAGCTTAAATAGCTGTATTCCAAACCATAAGAAAAATGGTACATAGATATATTTGTTTTGCACAAATGTAATAAAGTCATTCATTTTCAAATTTTCTCTCCTTTGTTCTAATTTTGCACTATGCTTCAAAATTTTCTTCTTTTAGTTCACCTTCATGGTTAACTAAAATAGTAATTTTCTTTTCTGCTTCTTCTAGTGTTTTATTACACTCTTTTGAAATTTTAATACCTTCTTCAAATTTAGAAACAGAATCTTCTAAGCTTAGCTCTCCAGTTTCTAATTCTTCTACAATTTTTTCTAGTTGTTCTATTTGTTCTTCAAAATTTTTACTCAAAATTAAACTCCTTCTTTCAAACTATTTTTATTTAATTTCTGCCTCTACATTTCCGTCATAAAATTTAAGCTCTACTATATCTCCTGCATTTAATTGCTCTTTTGTTTTAATTAATTTACCTTCCTTTTGTGTGATTGAATATCCTCTTGCTAGTGTTTTTAACGGGCTATAGGCATCTAATTTTGAAACTAAATTAGCATATCTTACTTTTTCTTTTTGTTGTTTTGTTTGAATTATATTTTCTAATTTTTTTACTTGATTATCAATTCTAATATAATTTTCTTGAATTCTTCTTGTTGGTTCTTTAAAAACAAAACTTGATATGGTTTTTTCATATCTTAATTTCATAATTTGAACTTTTTTTATAAGAGACATTCTTAATCGATTTTGATAACTTATTATTTTTTGTTTTACCTCATAGATATCTGGTACAGCAAGTTCTGCTGCCGCTGATGGTGTTGGTGCTCTTAAATCTGCTACAAAATCTGATATTGTAAAATCTGTCTCATGGCCTACTGCTGATATAATTGGAATTTCTGAATTATATATGCTTTTAGCAACTATTTCCTCATTAAATGGCCATAAATCTTCTAAAGACCCTCCACCTCTAGCTAAAATCAAAACATCTGCTAATTTGTTCCTATTCATATATTCAATTCCTTCTGCGATTTTTTCTGCTGCTCCTTCTCCTTGTACTGGTACAGGAAATAAACGAATTACTACATTTGGATTCCTTCTTGTTGAAACATTTATTATATCTTTAATAACTGACCCTGTTTGTGAGGTTAAAACACCTATTATTCTTGGCATTTTAGGAATTAACATTTTATGTTCTTGTTCAAATAAACCTTGTTCTTCTAGTTTAGTTTTCAACTCTTGATATTTTGTGTACAAGTCTCCTAAACCGTCTTCTTCCATTGCTTTTACATAAATTTGATAAATACCATCTCTTTCAAAAACAGATACTCCTCCAAAAATAAATACCTTCATTCCATCTTTTGGCATGAAGTTTAATTTTTGAGCATATGATTTAAACATTATACATTTTATAAGAGAATTTTCATCTTTTAAAGTAAAATACATGTGTCCTGTATAATGGTTTTTAAAATTTGAAATTTCCCCTTTTACTAAAATGTTATTTAAATATTCATCATCTGCTATTTTGTTTTTTATGTATTGGTTTAGGTCAGATACGCTAATTGCCATTTCTGCATATTTCATATTTTCTCCTCTATTTTTCTTTTACAATACTTGCAAGTATTCCATTTACAAATTTTTTTGAAGAGTCTTCACCATATTTTTTAGATAGCTCTACTGCTTCGTTAATTACTACTTTAAATGGCGTTTCTGTATAGTTTAATTCATAAATAGCAAGCTTTAAAATAGCTAAATCGATTTTAGAAATTCTTTCTAGTTTCCAATCTGCTTTTAAATTCTTTTCTATTTGTTTCATTATTTCGTTTTTATGTTTTTCAATTCCTAAAATAGCATCTGTCATATATTCTTTTAAATCGTTGTCTGTAATTTTATTGCTTTCTTGGTATAAAGCTATTGATTCTTCTATGTTTTCTTGTTTTTGTATTTGTAAACTATAAATTAATCTAAAAGCTTGCTCTCTTATAGCTGTTCTGTTCATATTTTTTCCCTTTCTTCTTTTTGCATATACTACATTTTATCAATAAATGCTTTCAATTTTGTTTTTACGTCTTCTTTGTTTTGTTGTACATAATTTCCTACTAATGCTCCTAATACTAATACTACAATTGCTAATATTAAATCGTGTAATCTTGTTATTAATATTAATATTGCTATTGCAATCCCTATAATTGCCCCTTTATAAGTATTCCAAAATTCTCTTAGATTCATTTTTATCACTTTCCTTTTCTCTTTTTGTAAGTATCACACTTATTCTGTTTCTTGTTGTTTAGGAGCTACTTTTTTTATTGTTATATTTACTTCTTTTACTTCTAAATCAGTAGCTGTTTTTACTTTCTCTTTGATTTTTGCTTGTAAATTAGCGGATAAATCTTTTATAATTGCTTCTTGGTTTACAATTAAATTGATATATACTTTGACATTGTTTTCTCTGTCTAATTCTACTCTAGTTGTTACATCTTCTGCACTTTGAAAATTTAAAGCAACTGAATTTACTAGGTTTTCTATAGTTTCTTTTGAAATCATAAGTTTTCCACTTTCGTTTTCTAAAAGTACCCCTTGTCTTTCTTTAATTTGCTCTTTTGATGTACTATCAAAAAATATACATTTAATTGATAATAAAATAAATAGAACACTTACTCCTAATACTATTTTTCCTGACATTTCTCCTATTATAATTTTGTTTACAATATTTCCTACTAGTTCTATGTCTAGCCATCCAAATACTAAAAGACATAAAATAATTGATAATATTAATATGATATTAGAATAGATAATTAGTGTGATTTTTTCTAAAATTTTCATTTCTTTCCTCCATTTATTTAAATTATTCTTCATTTGCTGTATCTTCTGAAGCTTCTTCTTGTTTGTTTTCTGTTTTTGCTGTATCAGTATTTACACCTTGTACATGTACATTTACTTCTTCTACGTTTAGCCCTGTCATGCTTTCTACTGCTTTTTTTACTCTGTTTTGAATTTCAAAAGCAATATCTGGTATTCTTGATCCATATTCTACAATGATATTTACATCAATTTTTGCTTGTGTTTCTATTACTTCTACTTTTATTCCTTTTGCTAAGTTTTTCTTTCCACTTAATACTTCTGTAATTCCTCCTGCAAATCCTCCTGCCATGCCAGCTACTCCTGGTACTTCTGACACTGCTACACCTGAAATTACTGCTACTACATCATTAGATATTTGAATTCCATCGTTTTGAGTTTTTATTTCTTCTTCTAATTCTACTACTTCACCTTGATTTTTGTTTTCTTCATTCATATTATTTTTTCCTCCTTCATATATCAAAAAATGATATACTTAAATTTGTTCTAAGTATATCATTTTTATGCTATTTTTACAACTGTTTTTGCTAATTTTACTAATTTTTTAATTTTCAGAAAAGACTTCAAATTCTTCAATAGAATTACCTCTTAAAAATTCCTGAATTGACATTTTTCTAGCATTCTCTCCTTGTATCTCTAACACTTTTAATATTCCTTCTTTTGTTTTAATAAAAATGCCATCTTTAGGGTCAGATACAATAACTGTACCATTTCTTAAAAAATCCATGTTTCCAGTCATTATTTCATTTTTAGTTGCAACATCTACATTCCAAAACTTTATTTTCTTACCGTTTTAAGTAAGTATAAGCTCCCATAATTGGATTTAGACCTCTTACTAAATTTTTTATTTCTTGTGCTGTTTGTTTTTCCCAATCAATTTTTGCCATATCTTTTGAAAGCATTGGTGCTATTGAAAAATCTTCTCCTTGTTTTTCTCTTGGCGCTGTTTTATTCTCAATTTGTTCTAATGTTTTTACTAATAATTCTCCACCTTTTTTTGCTAGTCTATCCCATAATTCTCCTGTTGTTTCATTTTCTCCTATTTCTACTTCTTCTTTTAAAATTATATCTCCTGTATCCATTCCTACATCCATATACATTGTTGTAACACCTGTTACTTTATCGCCATTTAAAACAGCCCATTGGATTGGTGCTGCTCCTCTGTATTTAGGAAGTAATGAGCCATGTACATTGATACATCCATAAGGAGGAATTTCTAATATTTCTTTTGGCAATAATTTTCCATAAGCTACTACACAAATTACATCTGGTTTTAGTTCTTTTATTTCTTCTATTAGATGTTCATTTTTTTTCACTTTTTCTGGTTGATATATTTTTAATCCTTTTTCTATGGCATATTTTTTTACTTCTGATGGTTGTAGTTTCATTCCTCTTCCTTGTGGTTTGTCTATATTTGTAACTACTCCTATAATATTATGCCTAGCCTCATAAATAGCTTTCAGGCTTTCTTTTGCAAAGTCTGGTGTCCCCATAAATAAAATATTCATTTTGGATTTACTCCTCTCTTATTTTACCAAAAGGAACTACTAGTCTTCCTTTTCTGGTTCAATATATTCTAAAGTGCCAGGTATAATTTTATCCATAAAAACTTCTCCATTTAAATGGTCTACTTCATGGCAAATAGCTTGTGCTAATAGTTCTTTTGCTTTTACTCTCATTCTTTTACCATTTCTATCAGTATATTCTGCAATTACTTCTGCTGGTCTTATTACTTTAGCAAATTGATTTGGAAAGCTTAAACATCCTTCATCAACTTCTTGTTCTCCTTTTGTTTCTATTATTATTGGATTAATAAATACAATTGGCCCATTATCATCATATATATCAATTACAATGACTCTTTTTAAAATCCCAACTTGTACTGCTGCAAGGCCCACTCCATTATATTGGTGCATTGTTTCTATCATATCGTCTATTAGTATTTGTAATTTATCATCTATTTCTTCTACTTCTCTTGATTTCTTTTTTAGGATTTCGTCCCCTTCTAATCTTATATTTCTAATTGCCATTTTTTACCCCTTCTTTTAGTTTTTATATATTACATCATATTATTAGGGTTTACGTCAATTGTTACTCTTGTTGTTTTCATATTTTTGCTATAGATTTCTTTTAATGCTTGGTTCAATATTTCATTTGCTCCGTGTTGTCATATTCCCTTTTATAATGATGCGCCATCTGTATCTATTTTGTATTTTATCAATTGGTGATGGCATTGGCTTAAATACTTTAAACTGCTGTAAATCTAAGTTTTGTTCTAAATATTCATATACCCAATTGCTTAGTCCGCTTTATTTCTACCTCACTTAAACTATTAAAGTCTACTGCTATTATATCGCAAAATGGAGGATATTTCAACTGTTTGCGTAAAGCTATTTCTGTTTCATAAAATTTTTCGTAGTTTTGTTCTTTTGCACATTGAATTGTAAAGTTTTCTGGATTATATGTTTGAACTATTACTTTTCCTGGTAGTTTTTCCCTTCCTGCTCTACCGTGCTACTTGTGTTAATATTTGAAAGGTTTTTTCATTTGCACGATAGTCATCTATATTTAGTGAACTATCTGCTGCAATAACTCCAACTAACGTAACATTCGGAAAGTGATGACCTTTTACTACCATTTGTGTTCCTATTAATATATCAATATTTTCATTCTTAAATTTATTTAATATTTGCTCATGTGAGTTTTTCTTCGTTACAGTATCTACGTCCATTCTTATGGTTTTTGCTTTAGGAAATTGTTTTTGTATTTCTTGCTCTAATTTTTGAGTTCCTGTTCCAAAGTATCTTATTTTATCACTTTTACATTCTGGGCATATGGTTACTACATTTTCCTCATATCCACAATAATGACATTTTAATTTTTTTTCATAGCTATGGTATGTCATACTAATGTTACAATTCTTACATTTTACAGTATATCCACAGTTTCTACACATAATAAAAGTAGAGTATCCTCTTCTATTTAAAAATAAAATTGTTTGCCTTTTTTGTTTTAAGTTTTCTTCAATTTGTGTATATAAATCCATGCTTAACATCGAACGATTGCCATTTATTAGTTCTTGCTTTAGGTCTACTACTTGTACTTGTGGTAAAGAAGATTGATTAGCTCTTTTAGTTAATGTAAGCATTTCTACTTTCTCTTTTTTAGCTTCATAATATGTTCTCATGTCTGGTGTTGCGCTTCCTAGTAACAAAGGGCAGTTATTTTGTTTAGCTATTTTTTTTGCTACTTCTTTTGCATCATATTTTGGATTGGATTCAGATTTATAAGAAGTATCATGTTCTTCATCTATAATAATTATTCCTATTTTTTCAATTGGAGCAAATATTGCAGATCTTGCTCCTATTACAATTTTTGCTTTTCCTTGTTTTATTTTTTCCCACTCGTCATGTCTTTCTCCAATTGATAATTTGCTATGTAAAACTGCTATTTCTTCTTTTCCAAATCTTGCAATAAATCTGTCTAACATTTGTGGTGTTAAAGATATTTCTGGTACTAATAAAATTGCTGTTTTTTCTTGTTCTATTACCTTTTGGATTAACTGTAAATATATTTCTGTTTTTCCAGAGCCTGTTACTCCATATAATAAAAAAGTTTGATATTTGTTTGTTTCAATTTTTTGTTCTATTTTTTTATATGCTTCGCTTTGCTCTTCTGTTAGTTTCAATTTATCCGTTTTTTCTATATTTTTAATTTTTTCTGTATCTTTCAAATTCAAAGGATTTCTTTCTACTTTTTGCTCTATTATTTCTAAATAACCATTTTTTATTAGTGTATTAACAATTGCTCTTGAAGCATCTGTAAACATCTGAATTTCTGGTATTGTTACTCCTTCATTGTCTTTTACAAAGTTTATTATTTTTTTGTGTTTTTCTGATTTTATTTTTCCTGTTTCTATGTCAAATTCAATTTCTTCTATATCTTTTCCTAAATACACTGTATTTATTGTTTTGTCTTGAACTCTTTTTTCTTTGTCTTTTGTTCTTGTTCCTGGTGTTAACATTAATTTGATACAATCTGATACATTACAAAAATATCTTTTTGCCATCCATTTAGCTAGTTCTATTTGTTCGTCTTTTAGTTGTTCTTCTAGTTTTGCTATTTCTTTTATTTTACTTGTATAATCTGTTTTTTCTTTTAATCCTACTACAAAGGCTTCTTCTAGTTTTTCCCCTTTTCCAAATGGTACTAAGAT
Organism: uncultured Clostridium sp.; assembly: GCA_947571975.1. Lineage (GTDB taxonomy): Bacteria > Bacillota > Clostridia > TANB77 > CAG-508 > CAG-269. Next base: position 11,013 of record CANPAC010000035.1, read on the forward strand.
TTTACTTCCTACTAAAATAAGCCCCTCTAATTCACTTGGGACATGATAATCAAAAGTTCTATTTAATTTTTTTGCGGTTCGATTTATGATTACTTCTGCTATCATTTTTTTCTCCTTCTTTTTTTCTTTGCTTAGTATATCAAATTTTTGTGTTTTAAACAAGAAAAAAAGATGAAATTTCAAATTTCATCTTCCTAATCAAACATAGCTATTATTGCTTTTTTGTAAATTTCTTTCATCTTATCATATCCATCATCAATAACATCTACAAAAACTTGTGCAAAAACCCCTGCATTCATTTCCATAACAAACAAATTATCATCTGTTGTTTGAATAATATCAATAGTAGTAAAATTCATATTCATAGCTTTTCCTGCTTGCAGAGCTAACTTTTCAATTCTATCATATAACTCACCTTTTTCTAGAATTGTAGGCATTGCCCCACCTGTTAGATTATGTTTCCAAGAAAGTTCAACTTTTTCTTCTTGTTGTGGTATATAATCTAAATCTAATCTATCTAAATTATCTTTTACAATTTCATTGTCTGGTAAATATATTTTTTCTATTAATGTCTTTAGCTTAGTTTTTCCATCTCCTATTACAAAAGGCTTAGTTTTTCCATAAATTAAAAGCACTTCTCCATTTAGATAAAAAGTTCTATATTCTGTTTTAATGTCATAATATGGACAAATACTGATTGATTGATGTCTTTGCATAAATAATTTTTGAATAGCTATTTCTACTTCTTTCATTGTATTGCAAAGTTCAATTCCTTTTCCTTCACACTCATTATTAGGTTTTACTACTAATTTTCCATACTTTGAGAATTCAGATAAAATGGTATTAGAAATACCATTTTCTGAAATAAATTGTTCGTTTATAAATGGATTGAATATCATAGTGTGTTTTACAACTGGTATATTTTGAGATGTTAAAACTGCATATGTTGCGTATTTATCAGCTACTATTGTTCCTGTTGCTTGTGGGTTAATATCAAAAAGATTTCCTGTAATATGTCTTATTTTATCGTCTTTAGTAAGTTGTAAAATCCATCCACTTGACAATTTTTCTACTTTAATATTTAGTTCGTCACATATTTCCTCAATTATAGTAGTAAAAAATTGATTACTCATTTCTATTTTTTCTCCATTCTTTGTTCATTTCCTATTATTGTTTCAATAATTTGTACTGTTTTTTCTAAATCATCATTTTTTAGTACATAATCATATAAATTAATTTTAGATTCTTCGTAATCAAATCGATTTAGACGTAATATTACTTCTTGTGGGCTTGGTTTATCAATTCTATCTTCTAGTCTTTTCTTTAATTCTTCTTTAGGCACTCTTAAAAATATAGTTATTACTCTCGTATCTTTTTTTAATAACTCTTTTAAGTGCTCTGTTCCGATTTACGTCAATATCTTTTACTATTACTTTTCCACTTTTGATTTTCTCGTTTAATAGTTTTCTTGAAGTTCCATAATATTGATTATGGTGTATGTCATATTCGTAAAATTCTTCTCGTTTTATCATTTCTTCAAATTCTTCTTTGCTTACAAAATTATAGGTTTGTCCTTCTATATCTCCTTCACGCATAGAACGAGAAGTAAAAGATGGAAGTGATTCTACATTTTCCATCCTTTTAATTAGTTCTTTTTTTATAGTATCTTTTCCGGCTCCTGCTACTCCTGATAATATAACTAACATATTGTAACCTTCCCTTCTGCTATTTCATTAGCAGCTAACGTTACAGGTGACTCTTCCTTTACTTTTGTTTTTGTTTCATCTCCTGCTGCTATTTGTCTTGCTCTTCTTGCTGTTGCAATAACTAATTCATATCTGTTTTGTGCTTTTGTTAATAATTCCCCTACTGTTGGTTTTACAATCATTTTCCTTTACTCCTTTTATATAAATTTTATTTAATATTAATATATTACTATTTAGTAGTTAATTCTAATGTATATAGTTAGTGATATATTAAATAACTTTATTGTTATTTTTCAAAATCCTGAGAAATTGTTTTGTCAATTCTTCCTCCTACTGTTTCTGGCTGAACAGCTGATAATATAATATGACCTGAATCCATTATTAATACTGCTCTTGTTCGTCTTCCATAAGTTGCATCTACAGCTGTTTTATTATCTTTAGCTTCTTGCACCATTCTTTTTATCGGCGCTGACTCTGGACTTACAATTGCTACAATTCTTTCTGATGAGACAATGTTTCCAAAACCTATGTTTACTAATTGCATGCTTTTTCCTCGCTTTCTTTTTTATTATTCGATATTTTGTATTTGCTCCCTGATATTTTCTAATTCTGTTTTTACCTCTATTACACCATTTGTAATTTCTAAATTGTTTGCTTTTGAACCAATTGTATTTGTTTCACGATTCATTTCTTGTATGATAAAGTCTAATTTTTTCCCAACTGCTTCTTTGCTTTCCATGAGTTTTTCCAATTGTGCTATATGGCTTTTTAATCTAGTAACTTCTTCTTCAATAGAGCATTTGTCAGCATATATTACAACTTCTTGTGCTAATCTTGTTTCGTCAACATCTCCGTGTTTTTAGTATTTCCTTTATTCTACCTTCTAATTTTACTACATATTCTTCAATAAGTCCAGTAGAAAGTGAAGATATTTCTTTTATTTGTTTTCCGAATTGATTTAACTCTTACTAATAAGTCTTCTGCTATTTTACTTCCTTCAACAGCTCTCATTTGTACAAATTTATCTGTTGCTTGACTAACTACTTCTAATAATTCTATCTTTATAGTTTCGTCTTCTTGATTATTTTGCATGCTTAAAACATCTGGAAGTTTAGCTATTTCAGTCACTTCAATATTTGATTGTATATTTTCTTGTTTAGCTAAGTTTTTTAATTCATCTATATAAACTTTTGCAATTTCATTATTTATTTTTATTTCTCTTCCTTCATTTGAATTATTTTCAAATGAAATAAATACATCAATTTTTCCTCTTTTTACTTTTTTAGCAATTTCTTTTTTCACTTCTTCTTCTAAATAACTTAACACTCTTGGCATTTTTATTGAAATGTCTAAGTATCTATGATTCACACTTTTTATTTCCACTTGATAATTTCTTTTGTCTTTCTCTATAGTGGATTTTCCATAACCTGTCATACTTTTAATCATTTTCTTTTACCTCTTTTTCTTCTTTTTTATTTTCTTCTGTTTCTTTTTCTTTGCTTTTATTTTTCTTTTTTGCTTCTTTTTTTATTGGTTCTTCTTTTTTTACAATTTCTGAAATATCACTTAAACTATTTAAGTATTCTTTTCTTCCTTTAGTATATATTATAATTGCTTTTAACACAAAATAACTTGCAATAATATAAGATGAAGTTAGTAAATATAAACTAAAATTATATTTAAATAATGTTATTACATGCATAATTGATAAGCTATGTAATGATAAAACTAGGAATTCAACACCTATTATAAATATTTCTTCTTTATCTTCTTTATAAGCTTTTTCTAAAAATAAAATTCCTACTACTAAAAACACACCTGCAAATACTTCAATATCTGCTATTAGTCTATCCTGATTCATAGTACAATTAGCTAAATTTAAAACTATAAAATAAAGCATCATTCCTATTGCTTTTAGTAAATTAGTAAATATTTTTTTTAGAAGTTCTTGTGATACAGATACCTCCTTTAATAAAAGTTCCTTTATATCTTTTTTAGTATTTTCTATTTCTAGTGCATGCTTTGCCATTTTTTGCTTCACCTCTTTAATTTTTATTCTTCTAACTCATACATAATAATACTTAAAATGTTTAACGCTACAGTTTCTGTCCTTAAAATTCGATTGCCTAATGTTACTATTTTTGCTCCATTTTCCTTTAATTTTTCAATTTCAGTTTCATCAATTCCACCCTCTGGTCCTATCAAAATAGCAATTTTAATGTCAATAACGGTCTGTTCTGTTTTAACATCTTTATTAGTTATCATTTTTTTTAATTTTTCTATTTCGTATTTTAGCTTATTTTGTTTTTCTTGTTCATATGCTACTATTACTATATCATATTGATAACATAAATTACAAATTTCTTTTATATTTTTTATTGTATCTATTTTAGGAATTCTGTTTCTTCCACTTTGTTTAGCTGCTACTTCTGATATTTTTTGCCATCTTTCTAGTTTTCTTTTTTTATCTTTTTCCTGAAATTTTACAACACTTCTTTTCATTTCTACCGGCGTAATATCATAGCATCCAAGTTCTACTGCTTTTTGAATGATAAATTCCATTTTGTCTGCTTTTGGTATACCTTGAAATATACTCACTTGAATATTTGATTCTGTATTGTTTTCTAGTGTTTCTAATATATTACACTTTATTACTTCATTCTCTATTGTTGTTATCTCACATAAATATTCTATTAAATTGTCTTTATTTCCTATTGTTATTTGTGCACCTTCTTTTTTTCTTAATACGTTTTTTATGTGATTTATGTCTTCTCCTTTGATTTCTATTTCTTTTCCTTGTATCGCTTCTTTTGCTACAAAAAATTTAGGCATTTTGTTCTCCTTTTTATTGTTATATATTCTTTATTGTATTCTATTATATGATTTTTGGGGATTTTTTTCAAGTATTTACCAAAAATAAACTAGTGTCAATGGCTAAAGTGGGACAGGTACAACTTAGCCATTATTGTTTTAACTATCTACAACTCTTGATTTGTAAGTAAGATAAATTCGATAAATAGAAAAGGCTTTATAT
>CANPAC010000036.1 GCA_947571975.1 uncultured Clostridium sp.
CGCACGGTTCTGAGAGAAGCTTGAGGGGAAGTTCCTCAGGCTTACTTACTAACGGATTTAGTTTAGGAGAACAAAATTTAGTCCTCTTAATGATACTTGTCCTATATCAATTAGTTCTTTTAATTTCTCATTGTAGGTGGTTTCACATTTTTTGTAATGTATATTGTTTGGTGCTTGAGTCAAATCCACATTCATATTAGAATATGACTTATTTTTTCTTTCGTTGTGTCGTTCAGTTTTAGTTATACTTGTTTTAGTATAAGTTTCTACTCTAGCTACTGAATAGTTTGTTTTGTCCATATAAAATATCCTTTCTTGCAGGTAGCAAGAAGCGACCAAAGGGAGCTGTTACATAACTTTCTAATGAAAGTATGTAACCTACTATGACACTTTCAAAACTCTGTTTTGGAAAGGTGTCAGTGGGCTCTGCGAGGCTTACAAAATTACTTGCTAAAAAGCAACTAATTTTGCCACTGAAAAATTTTAAGCTACCTGCATAAAATTTTATCAGTGTTTTTGTTATGCTAAAAAACATAACAAAAAACCGACGGAAACGACAAATAAAATTAGCAACAAAACAAGTTTGATCTAACCTTATTTGCACATCTCCCCGTCGATTTGTTTATACTGGACATTTTACATATATACAATTTATTAAAACCAGTACTGGTTGACATATTGGAGCGAGTTAAACCCAGACTGCGAAAACAATTTAATGCCTTCTACCGAGTAGCTCATTATGTGTTGTGTGTCATTGTTAAATTTTTCAGTTACCATTTTAAGTGGTACACATAATATATCATCAAAATAAGCATTTGTCGACATTTTTTCCAAATAATTACAATTTAGCCAATAAAGTTATTTTGCGTTGAAAAAGGTTAACTATTGTGCTATTATATAAACACAGTAAAGAAAATAGGAGGTTAGCATGGAATTAAAAGAGACCATAAAAAATAGAAGGAGTATTCGCAAATTTAAAAATACTGAAATATCTAAAGAAATAATTGAAGACTTAATTGATTGTGCAAGGTTAGCACCATCTGCAAAAAATAGACAACCTTGGAAATTTGTAATAGTAACGGATAATATAAAAAATCAAATTGCAGACATTATGTTGGAAAAGGAAAATAGCTCAAAAGTTAGTTTAGAAAGACAAATATATAAAGCTAATAGTAGTGTTAAAGCAACAGCAAAAATAATGAAAGAAGCACCAATACTGATATTAGTTCTTAAAGAATATGAAGATAATTGGATTATAGGAGATTCACTTTCAATAGGTGGAGCAATAGAACATATTTGCTTAAGAGCAACAGATTTAGGTCTGGGTTCTCTTTGGATAAGAGATATTGTCTACACTCAAAAAGAAATAGCTGAATTAATTGGTCATGAGGATATGGAAGTAATTTCAGCAATTTCTATAGGTTATCCAAATGAAAATCCAAAACAAAGACCTAGAAAAAAGCTAAATGAAGTTTTTGAGTGGTTTTAATATTATAAGAAAAGGTAAATGAAAGGAAAATGAAAAATGAATATACAATTAGCTACTGAAAATGATATACCAGTTATTTTAGAAATATTGAAACAAAGATGTGAATGGTTTAAGCAAAATAAAATAGCACAATGGGGTGATTGGTATTACACAGAGTTATACAACGCAGATTACTTTATAAAGATGATGAAAATATATAAATTATATGTAGTAAAACAAAATGATGAAATTGTAGGAGCATTTTTATTAAAAACAGAAGATGAAAATTATTGGAATGATAATAAAAAAGCATATTACATACATCATTTTGTAACTCAACTTGGTTATCCTAATTTAGGAACAGAAATATTAAATTTCATACAAAATTTAGCAAAACAAAATTCAATAGATTATTTAAGACTAGATTGTATGAAAACAAATAAAAAGTTAAATGAATATTATAGAAATCATGGTTTTGAAAACAAGGGAGAAGGTGAAGAGCCTTACCCTCACAAATTATGGGAAAGGAAAGTATAATACATGGAAAAAGAAATATTAGAATTTTATAAAAAAACAAGTTCGTTTACAGATTTAGGATATTATAAGGATTTTGCAAAAAACTTGCCAGATGATATTGAACAATTGTGTATATTACAAAGAATGCAAATAATCCATCCAGTAGCTTTCAGAGATAAAGAAATTAGAAATAAAAAAGATTGTTTTTGGGGAGATATGACTAAAGTTCCAATTACTAGATTAGAATATGAAGATGACATTTTCCCAACATCACAAAGTGTAATAGCTGAATTATTAAGAAAAAATCCTAACTATACTACAAAAAGAGAAGCAAAAGACAAAGTTCATGTTACGTGTAGAAGTCAAGCTATATTATTAGCAAGTATATTAAAAGCTAAAGGAATATCTGCTAGAGCTAGAAGTGGATTTGCTGAATATATACATTATGATGGAATATGTTATGACCATTGGATTACAGAGTATTTTGATGAAAAGGAAAATAGATGGAGGTTAGTAGATGCAGATGAACATTGTCCAGACCATGAAATGGGATTTGATTTGAATGATATTCCTTATGATAAATTTTTATTTGGTGCAAATGCTTATTTAGGCATAAGACAGAATAAATATAAACCTGAAACTATTTTATACTCTTCTGATCCACCAACTCTAGGACTAAAAGCTTCAATAAGAGGATTATTTTATGATTTTCATTCGTTAATGAATGATGAAATTATATTCTTACATATGCCTAAATATATACAATATAAGAAATTTGAATTATCTGAAGAAGAATATAAAGAATTAGACAAATTAGCAAACTTAATGTTAAATCCTAATGAAAATTTTAGTAAACTACAAGAAATTTGGAACAATATGCCTAAATTTAGAATTATGTCAGGAGCATTAAATTAGTTTGAAAAATGGTAAAGCAGTAATGGAAGTCTACGGCTTTGATTTGAAATAATGGCTGAATTTGATTATGGAGCTGAATTGATGAAGATGTATGGAAATTTATTAAAAAGCAAGTGTGAGGTAATTTATGATAAAAAGTGTAACTTTTAAAAACTTTAGAAACTTAGATGGAAAATATGAATTTAATAATACTTTAAATGTAATTATAGGAAAAAATAATTCGGGAAAAACGAATCTATTGGATGGAATTAAACTGGCTTTTTCAGCAATTACTAATGATTATTTTAAAATATCAGATAGTGATTTTAAAGATGTTGGAGAGATAATATATTTAAATAATTTTATTCAAAATAGTAATCTGATTAAAATGGCATTAATAAATTATATTAGAACATTTTACTTTGATAATATTTTTACATTATCAGAGAAAGCTATGCTTAAACTTGGAATATTTGAATATAACCATAATGATGTAAATAATAATAATCCTAGAGATATTTCAGATGTACTAGGTATGTATTGCCATTACAATGAAGAATTGTTTAATATATTAGAGCATGAAATTAGTAAAAAAGAATTAGATGAGATGAAAAAGTGTAAAAGATTTATTTTAATATGTCCAGAATTAATAAATAAATTTTGTAAAGATTTTTTTGACAGATTTAAAGATTCTGAAATTATGGATATAGCTCAATTATTTGAAATGATTTTAGATGAAGTATTATTTCACGAAATTGGTCATGGGGTATTTGATTATATTAATGATGAATATAATGAAAGCAGAGCAGACTATTTTGCATCATTAACTTCTGATGGAACACTTGATAAAACAATAGAAATTCATTATGATATTGTTAAATGGATTTATAGGTTATTTTTTATAGAGTCTGATATTGAAGAAATCAAGAAATATGTGTATAATTTATAAAATTAAGAATGGAGTTAAGTAAGAAGGATGAAATTATATAAAAAAAAAATTATGGAACATCAAATAGAAAAAAATAAGCAATATATTGTTGACATTATAGATAATGGATGTAATGGAGAAGGAATAGCAAAAATAAATAATTTTACAATTTTTATTCCTAATAGTTTAAAGGGAGAAAAAGTAAAAATTGTAATAGTTAAAGTATTATCATCTTATGCTTTTGGTAAAGTATTAGAAATTATAGTACCTTCTAAAAACCGAATCAAGAGTGATTGTGAAACTTATAAAAGATGTGGCGGATGTAGCTTAAGGCATATTAAATATGAAGAAACATTAAGAATGAAGCAAAATGCAGTTCAAAGTTTAGTAAATAAAACACTTAAAAATCAAATTGAGGTAAAACCAGTTATTCGAATGGAAAATCCATATCATTATAGAAATAAAGCTCAATATCCAATTGGGATAGATAGAAATGGACAAGCAGTAATAGGAACTTTTGCTAATAGAACACATGAAATTATACCTATTTGTAATTGCATGATACAAAATGAAAAAACAGAGGAAATTGCAAAGTTTATATTTGATTATATTGTGAAAAATAAGATTAGTATTTATGATGAAAAAAATCAAAAGGGATTGATAAGACACATTGTGACTAAAATTGGAATAAGAACTAATGAGATTATGTGTGTATTAGTTATAAATGGTAGAAAAATACCTAAGGAAGAGGATTTAGTAACAGAGATAATAAGTAATTTTCCAGAGGTAAAGGCAATTGTAAAAAATATTAATGAAAAAAACACAAATGTTATTTTAGGTAAAGAAAATATAAATTTGTATGGAAATGGATATATAAAAGATAAATTAGGAGAGTATATTTTTAAAATATCACCATTGTCATTTTATCAGGTTAATCCAGTACAAGCTGAACGATTATATGAAGAAGGGGTAAAAGCAGCAAGAATAACTAAAGAGGATATTGTATTTGATTTATATTCAGGTATTGGTACTATTTCACTTTTTATGTCAAAATATGCTAAAAAGGTGTATGGAATAGAGATTGTAGAAGAAGCGGTAGAGATGGCTAAAGAAAACGCACAGTTAAATAATATTGATAATGTTGAGTTTTTAGCAGGTGATGTAGAGGAAATATTGGGAGATTTAATTTATAGTCGTAAAGTTATTCCTGATATTGTTATGATTGATCCTCCTAGAAAAGGTATAGATAATATAACTGTTCAAGCTCTTTTTGATATTAGACCTAAAAGAGTGGTTTATATTAGCTGTAATCCAGCAACTTTGATGAGAGATTTATCGAGGTTAGAAGAATGGTATGAAGTTAAAAGTATAAAACCTGTTGATATGTTTCCGTTTACAAGTCATGTGGAAGTAGTCTCAGTGCTAGGTAGAAAAGATGAGAAAAAGCCTAAAAATCAATAATTATAAAAATGATTGAAGTAGAAATTTTAGTAAAAAGGGAAAAAATCAAAAAATTTATAAACAGAATTAGTAATATGGAGTGTGGGGAAAAGAAATTAAATAAATAATTTTTAACCAGTGTAAAGCATAGAGATATGCTTTATTTTTACGCAAAAAATGGTATAACTAGAACAAAAACAAGGAGTTTTACGCTAGGATTATGCCCAAAAACTGTGGGAGTATTTTTTTATAATTCCCCCTTACAAACCCCTTTTATACTTACTCTTTACTAGCTGAAAAGAATATATATATTTAATAAAAAATAAATTAAATTGCACCTTTGCATTATTAAGAAAATGCGACTAAAATAAAAGCAAGTAAGGAGGAATGAGTGATGAGAAAGATTATTGTAGTTATAATAGTCGCAATGATTTCTAGTTTTAGTTATTATGGAGCAGTAAACGAAAAAGGAGAAAAAGTAGTAGATTTAACAACCAATATACAGGAAGAAAATGTTGTAGAAAATGAATCAGTAGAAGAAACACAAGGAAATATTATAGAACAAATAGAAAATACAATAGCACAAGCAGAAATAATCCAAAATGAAGAAATAATAACACAAAATGCAGTAAATGAAATAACAACACCTGTTGCAGAAAAATCAAATACAAGTAAGAATAACAATAAAAACAAAACAATAAAGAAAACACAAGAAAGTCAAACTACTACACAGACAAAAGTTATAGAGGAACAAAAAAATATAGAAATAGAAGAAACAGCAACAAATAACAGTACAAATCAAAAATCCAATATCAATAATGTACCAAAATGTAGTCATTCAAATAGTAACTGGTATAATTCAAAAGCAGAGGCAGTAGCAGTATATAATGCAGAAATAAAAAAATGGGGCAATAAATGGACAAACTATGAAATAGATAACGATACTTATTACAAAAATTGTCCTAGTGGATATGAAGTATTTAGCTGTCCATATTGCAATAAATGGACTATAAATTTATATTATTAGTGAAAAGGTAGGTAATAGAAAATGGAATTAAAAAAAGAATATGTTAATGAAAAAACAGGAATAGCTTATACATTAAAAGAAAATTATTATTTTCCTAATCTATCAATATCAAAAGACAAAAACTTTACTATTGGAAAATATGGAAAAGCACGATTAAGACACATTAAACAGTACAACAAAGTTTTATATAACAACTTATTATTAAGTGGAAAATTAAATACTTATTTACATTCAATAGATGAGAAATGTAATAATCTTGTAGAAAGCATAATAACAAAACTAGCTAAACAAGAGAATATTACAGAAGATTTAAAGGCAAGTCATCAATTAGAATGGGTAACAAGAATGAATAATATTAAGAACAGAGCAGAAGAAAGCATTTATAATGAGTATGTATATATCTAAAAATAAAAATCAAATTATAGCCTTATATTTAATGCAAAAAAGCATTTTATATAAGGTTATTTTTTTGCAAATAAAAATGGAAAGAAGGTAAAAGAATATGAAATTTATAGATAGCAAACACAAAGAATTTTGGAATGAAAAATATAAGGAAATGCAAACAATGGGAAAAACTGATGTGTATTATAAAGCAATAGTTTATACATTAGGAATATGCGAAACAACAAGAGATAATTTTAGTAAAATATTTAATTTAAGAACAGGAGAAATAAATATTGATTCAATAAACGGAGCATATCAAACAAGTACAAGTGAGAAAGTAACAAGAATAGCATTTAGTTTATGGAATAGATGTAATTATGATAGTGAAAAAGATATTGAAAATGAAAAAGTTTCTGATAAATATAATGTAAGTGAAATCTTTTGTTGTAGTTATGCACCATACTTTTATGAGGGTATAAAAATAAGATACCCAGAATATACAAAAGAGAAAAATTTTGAACGAGAAAGTAGATAAAATAATATGAAAATTAACCCATAAAAGACTTATTTTTTTATTTTATAAAATCTGATTGATAGATTTATCTATCAGAGTAGCGAGCATAGGCTTTGTATAGCATACAAAGCCGACAGCTATCGCTGAAAGGGGATTTGCACCCCTATAACCCCAGCTAAAAAAATGAAAGGAAGTGAAAAAAATTTGAAAGAAAAAACAGTACAAATATGTATAAGAATTAGTGAAAAGGAAAAGAAAAAATTACAAAGAAATGCAAAAAAAAGTGGATTATCATTATCAACTTATTTAAGAAAAACAGGATTAAAACAAAAAATTTTTCCAATACCAGATAAAGAATTTTATGAAATATATTTAGATATTTGTAAAATAAAAAATGACATTTATAGAATGGAAATAGACGAAATAGAAGAATGTCTTAATGTTGTAGAACACAATTTTTTAATAATTTATAATGGAGATGATGAAGATGGCGACAACAAAAATATGGGCTGTTAAGGACAGTTTATCACGAGTAGTTCATTATGCAGTCAATCCAGAAAAAACAAATTTTAATAATTTAAAACAAGTATTATTATATGCAGAAAATAAGGAAAAAACAGTTGATGAAAAAGGGAAAACTATGTATGTAACTGGAGTAAATTGCAATAGAGAAAGAGCCTCAGAAGAAATGAAAATGACACAAGAAAAGTTTGGAAAATGTACAGGAAATGTTGCATATCACGCATACCAAAGTTTCAAGACAGGCGAAGTTTCTCCAGAACTTGCACACGAAATTGGAGTGAAACTTGCAAGAAAAATGTGGGGAGAATACCAAGTATTAGTTGCAACGCATTTCAATACAGGCACATATCATAATCATTTTGTTGTGTGCAGTGTTAATATGTTTACAGGGAAAAAATTTAATTGCAACAAAGGAGCATATTATCGTTTTAGAGGATTATCAGACGAATTGTGTAATGAAAATAATCTAACAGTTATAAAAAATCCAAAAGGGAAAACACCAAGAAATATATATTTTGCAGAAAAAAGGGGAGAGCCAACAAAATATAATCTAATGAGAAAAGCAATAGATGAAACAATACAAATATGTGTAAATTATACACAATTTAAAAAAGCAATGTACAAAAAAGGTTATATCATAAATGACAACCAAAACAGAAAATATGCTACTATTCGTTCAATAAATGATAAAAAAGTAACAAGAATGTACCATTTAGGAGATAATTATATACCAGAAAATATTGCACATAGAGTTAGGCAAAATCATTGTTACGTGCAAAATAAATATTATGATTTTATCAAAACAAAAACTAATAAAAAATACAAGAGATGTAAATTAAAAGGCAAAGTAAATAACATTAAGAAAATAAAAGGGCTTGAGGCTCTTTTTTTATTGCTTTATTACTTATTAGGAATGATACCAAAGCAAAATACTAAAAAGCCATTATCACCAGAAATGAAACAAGAAGTAAGAAAAATGCAAAGATATTCCAATGAAATAAGGCTAATTGCAAAAGAAAAATTACAAACGATAGATGATGTAAAACAGTATATTTCACAAACTGAAAAGAATATTGCAAAAATAACTGATATAAGGCAAAAATACAGAAACAAATTAAGAAATTGCACAGATGATGAATTGATAAAACAATACAAATCTAAACGAGATGAATGCACTACAATTCTAAAAGATTATAGGAATAGCTTGAAAGTTGCTAATCAAATTATAGAAGATAATCCAAAAATTAAAGAAGTAATAAGAATAGAAAAACAAATGAGAAAAGAAGAATTAAGCCCAACAAAAAACAAAAATAGAGATAGAGGAGTGAGATAAAATGAGTGAGAAAATTGTAAATATAAACGAATTATATGAGTTCAAAGATAATCCATATCAAGTAAAAGAAAACGAAGATATGAAAGACTTAATAGAAAGTATTAAAGAATATGGAGTTATAGAGCCGTTAATAGTAAGAAAGAGAGAAGAAGGAGGTTACGAAATAGTGAGTGGACATAGAAGAAAATATGCGTGTGAAAAGGCAGGAAAAAAACAAGTTCCTGTCTTAATTCGTGATATGGATAAAGATATGGCGATAATTACTCTTGTAGATAGTAACCTACAAAGAAGTGATATATTACCAAGTGAAAAAGCATTTGCTTATAAAATGAAATTGAAGGCAGAGAAAAGTCAAAGCAAAAAAAGTTATGGACACAATGTCCACAAGTCCAGAGATAAAATTGCAGATGGAATAAGTGGTAGACAAGTACAAAGATATGTAAGATTAACAGAACTTATAAAGCCACTATTACAATTAGTTGATGAAAATAAAATGGCAATGAATCCAGCAGTAGAAATATCATATTTAAAAGAACAGGAACAAAAGGATTTATTAGAAACAATAGAAAGTGAAGATTGCACGCCTTCATATTCACAAGCAATAAGAATGAAAGAATTAAGTAAAGAAAATAAACTAGATATGGACACAATTTTTAATATAATGACAGAACAAAAAGCAAACCAAAAAGAACAGATAAAGTTTAAAGTAGAAAAATTAAAAGGGTATTTTCCAAAAGGTTATAGTACGAAACAAATGGAGGAGGTTATAGAAAAATTGTTAAAACAATATAAACAAAAATGGAAAAATAGAGATTTAGGAAGATAAAAAAGACTAGCATATAAAATGTTAGTCATCATCTATATCATTAAAAATTGGGTCATCAAAAAATTCTTTTAAGGTTATATCAAAACCAAAGCATATACGAATAATTGTAAGTAATTTAGGATTTTGACTTGTGCCATCAACTAAACTGTTAACTGTTGATTGATTCATTCCAGATAAAGTAGCAAGTTTGTTGATAGAAATATCTTTCTTTTTGCATAGATATATTATTCTTGATTTAACAGCTTGTTGTAAGTCCATAGCAAATTCTCCTTTCAAAATTAGTATAACAAATTATACCTTCTAATATTACCGACGCATTGTTGACTTATAAAAATAAAAAATATACAATACCGACAGAATGGTAATAAGGAGGAGAAAAATTATGGAAGATTTATTTGAAAATAAAATACTTGATGATTTATACGAAATAAGGGAGGGATTTATTACAAGTTATAAAAAGAAATACGGAGAACTAGAAGAAACAAAGAAAGCAGAACAGGCTGAAGATGAGTTAGTAAACTTTATGAAAAAATTTATTAAAGATGAAAACACTATGAAAGAATTATTTGAGAAAATAAATAAATTTGAAGGGTATGCATTAGATGAAATGTGTTTTTGGCATAAACCATATTATAAATTAGGATTTATAGATGGAATAAGATTGAAAAAAGAAATAAGAGAAGGAAAAGTAATAGAAAACACATCAAATGATAGTATTATCTTACAAAATATAAATGAAATATCAGATTATTTTGAAGAACAAAAATACAGAAATTTAAAGAAAAATGAGGAATACAATAAGATTAGATACAAAATAGAAGAAATAAAAGAGAAATTTCCTAAAGTAAGAGAATTTTTTGAAGATAACAGAATAGAACAATTTACGAAAGAAGAAATGAAAGCAATTTTAGATATAACAGAATTACAAAATGATAGGGCTATGTATGAGGCAGACGAAATGCTTAAAATAGGATTACGAGAAGGAAAGGCATTGTAGGGTGGAGAAAATGGAAAAAAGAGAATATACAGTCAATGAAATATTTGAAAATCAAATTTTGAATGAAATATACGAAACAAGAGGAGATGGACTAGAATGCTTTTATATAAAAATGTATGGAGAGCCAGAGAAAATAAAAGAAACCAAACAGGCTAAAAAAGAATTGGAAGATTTAATGAAAGAACTGATACAAGATAAAGAAAAACAAAAAGAAGTATGGTTAAAACTAGACAAATTTGAAGGTTGTATGCTTGGCGAAATGAGTTTTTGGGACAAGCAGTATTATAAATTAGGATTTTTAGATAGAATATACCTAAAAAAAGAAATAGAAGGCAATAGCAAAAAGCTTATAAATAGTAGTGTTAAAGATTTACAAGATACTTTTATTTATAGAAATATGTACTGTATAAAAGAAATGTTGGGAGCTAATATTTGGAATAGAAAAGATTATAAAGAAATAGTACACAAAATGGGTAAAATAAAGGAAAAATCCCCTAATGTAATGGATTTTATAGAGAGAAGTGAAGAAGTGGAGCTTACTAAAAAGGAAATAAAAGCATTAAGAAAGTATTTAACTCTAGCAGATGATATGCAAGATATTGAGTTGGTAGAAACCTTTAAATTAGGACTAAAGGAAGGTAATTTATTGTAAGAGATAGAAATATCTCTTTTTTTTTCTGGTCAAATTTTCTTAATTTTAAAATTTTTTTCAAAAAAACATAATCTTTTGTATTTTCCAATCGCTGTTATAGATAAGAGGAAAAAATCTCATATATAAAAATTAAAAAAAAAATAAAAATTTTTCAAAAAATGTCCAGTTTTTCATTTCTCAATCGCTGTTATAAGTGAGAGGTAAAAATTTTTATTTTATACCCTGACAAAATTTAATTTTCTGCACAAACAAGTGAGAGGGTAAAATTTATTACTTTTTTTCTTTAAAAAGTCAAAAAAGCACTTTGAAAATTGAATAGCAATTCGTTAGATACATTCCTTTGATTACTTGAGCTAGTAATAATATTATTACTTAAATATTAGTTTGCAACTAATAAGGCGAAGATAAGTGTAAGAGGAAAGAAACTTTTGTATAGTCATAGCACGAGCGTTAAAAGCGTCCCACGCATTGAATACAAGTCGGTTGAAAACGGACAGGAGTATGCCGAATACTACCTATGAAGATGTATGCTAACATCTGTCTAATGAATTATAAAACAAGGAATAAAGAGAAAGACACAAAAATACTACTATTTTAAACAAAAATGTTAATGGTAGTATGTTTTTTATCAATTACAAGAGAGGAGAGATAACATTGATAAACGAAATTTTAACAAATAACAGTGAAAAAGTAGATAAAAAACTAATTCAATATACACTACAATTAAGAGCATTAAATCACTTGAAAAATAATAATAAAATAGATGAAATAGTATATAAATCAACAAAAGCTAAAATAAACAAACATTCACACATTTGAAAATAAGAAGATAAAAATATAATGTGTTAGTGGTTGAAAATTGGAAAAGGAGGTATGAATGAATGTAACTTTAATAAAAAAAGTCGATGGACGAATAAATCGTACAACTGGATTAAAGGTTACAACAGGATTGAGAGTAACAGCATATTGCAGAGTAAGCACAGATGACGAAGACCAAAAAAACAGTTATGAATCGCAAAAAGCATATTACAAAGAAAAAATAACCTCTAATCCAGAATGGAGGTATATAGAAATTTATGCAGATGAGGCAATTTCTGGTACATTAGACTATAAAAGAAATGACTTTATGAAGATGATACAGGATGCTTTAGATGATAAATTTGATATGATAATGACAAAATCAATATCAAGATTTGCAAGAAATACAGTAGATACACTAAAATATGTGAGAATGTTAAAAGAGCATAATGTAGCTGTATTTTTTGAAGAAGAAGGAATAAATACATTAGAAATGTCAGGAGAATTACTATTAACAATATTAAGTTCAGTAGCACAACAAGAAAGCGAAAACACATCTACACACGTAAAATTAGGACTAAAAATGAAAAAGGAACGAGGAGAACTAATTGGATTTGGTGGTTGTTTAGGCTATACTTATAATCCAGAAGATAATACTTTAACTATAAATGAACAAGAGGCAGAAATTGTTAGACTAATTTATGAAAAATATTTAGAGGGATTTGGAGCAGAAAGTATATCAAGACAATTAACTAAACTGGGAATAAAAACACCAAAGGGAAAAGATGTGTGGTGCGAAACAACAGTAAGAAAAATATTAAAAAATGAAAAATACAAAGGAGATGTACTACAAGGAAAAACATTCACAATAGACCCAATTAGTCATAAAAGATTATCTAATATGGGAGAAGAAGACCAATACTATATTTCTAATCATCACGAGGCAATAATAGACGAAGAAACATTTGAAAAAGTACAACAAATAATGAAAGAAAGAAACGGAGGAAGGTCAGCAAGTAGGAAAGTTGGAAATGTAGGAAGAAAATACCCAATGAGTAATAGAATTAGATGTGGATTTTGTGGAAGTACCTTTACAAGAAGAAGTCTATATACAACAGCAAATCCAAAACCTGCTTGGCTATGTCAAACAG
Source organism: uncultured Clostridium sp. (assembly GCA_947571975.1). GTDB lineage: Bacteria > Bacillota > Clostridia > TANB77 > CAG-508 > CAG-269. The sequence goes on from CANPAC010000036.1 coordinate 13,451, forward strand.
CAAGTAAACTAGGAAAAGAGTTTTGTAATAAATGTAAAATAATGAGAGCAGATGTATTAGAAAAGTCATTTATAGACGCATATAAACTACTATGTAATGATAACAAATTATTAGTAGACAATTTCCTAAATAATATATCAAGTGTAATGAAAAGCAATTCTCCAAAAGATAATATAAAGAAACTAGAAACACAAAAAGAAGAATTAAAAAATAAATGCAATAAGTTATTAGATTATATGCTAGATGGAACAATTACAAAAGATACTTATACAGAAAAGAAAGATGAGTGTTTATTAAAGATAAAAGAAGTAGACACTAAAATAATGGAAATTCAAGCAAATATGGAAGATGACAACAGCATAGAAAGAGGCATAAAGAAATTAAAAAAAGTTTTTGACACTAATGCTATTATGGAAGAATTTGATATAGATGTCTTTGACACACTTGTTGACTATATTATTGTTGGAGGGTATAATGAAAGTGGCAGAGCAGACCCATATATGTTAAAATTTATTGTAAAAACTCGTTCAAATATGTTTAAGAAAGAAAAAGATGTTTCAAAAGAGCATATAGTGGAACGAAACAAATTAACACAAGATTATAAAAATATAGTGTTATTAGATTTTATAGACCAACAAAATTTTATAGCATATGATAGAGATAAAGAGGGAAACTTTAAAAAGAAAGTAATAAAAAAGGTTAGAGTTAGGGTAGAATGTGATATGAGTAATGAAAATTAGTAACCTTACAACAACACTTACTCCATATTAAGACTACCTTACACTCAGACCCACACCACACATGTGGAATGCGTAGCAGTGCTTAACCTTAAAGAACTCTGAAATTATTTCTACTGTAAGTATAGACAGATTAAATGTTAGATAATTTATTTTATATATCTAACTAAAATCTAACCAAAGTAAAATTTAAATTAAATATAATAAATTATGAAAAATTGTAAGTAAATCTAGTTTAGAAAAAATACTAAGCTAGATTTTTAATTCTTAAAACTAAAAGCAGAAGATATAGCTTCAGCAGATAGTAATTTAGAATTTATATCTAAATGAGCATATACATTAGCAGTAGAAAAATCAGAATGACCTAGCCATTCTTGAATAGCTTTCATAGATACATTTCTTGCTAATAATAAACTAGCACAAGAATGTCTTAAATCGTGAAATCTAATATGTCTTAAACCACTATTTTTTAAGAGTAAAGGAAAATGCCTTGTAACATAATCAGGTTTTATTATAGAGCCATCAGGATTTAGGCAAACATATTCTTCATATTTTGTATTGTAGCTTTTCTTAAATTTTCTTTTATAATATTTTTGTTGCTTTTTAGCATTATTTAAAGCGACTATTATTTTATCAGTTAATAGTAATGTTCTATGACTAGATTTTGTTTTAGTTCTGTCTTTTCCAATAATTTTATAATTACCTTTTACTTTAACTTCTACGATTGTATGCTTAATTGTAATTGTTTTATTTTCAAAATCAATAGCAGACCATTTTAAGCCTAAAACTTCACTTCTTCTTAAACCATAAAAGGCTGTAAGTAAAATGACTAAGTGAAGTGGATCATTTCTGGATTTTTCAAAAAGTGTATTCAACTCATTTTCAGAGTAAAATGAACCAACAAAAATATTTTTTTTAGGTCGTTTTACTTTGTCAGCAGGATTATTAACAATTAAATCATTTTTAAAAGCGTAATCAAGTGATTTTCTAATAATAGCATGATAACGAATAATAGTAGTAGGTTTTAGCCCATCAGCTAATAAAATATCATAAAAGTTTTGAATATGTATAGGTTCTAATTCTAGCAATTTTACAGGATTTAAAGTAAAATAATTTTTAATTCTTGAATTAATCATTTGCAAATGAGATGTATAAGTAGTTAATTCAAGATTACTTTTTACTTTCTCAATCCATA